>NZ_CP073159.1:0-308801 GCF_023035815.1 Borrelia parkeri | reverse complement strand
TGTTGATAAAGAAGAGCAAAATATTTTAAAAATAATAAATTCAATTGATAAAAAGGCTAGATTTTTTAGTTTGATTGGACTTGAGCTTATTAGGCTTGGTCAATATGGACCTGCTATTGAGTATTTTAATAAAAATTTGGAATATGGTCCTGATAATCATTTATCTCATTTTTATATAGGAGTTTCTTCTTATAATTTAGCTAAGGGGATTGAAACCAGAGAAAAGGTTCGTGAATATTTTATTCTTGCTGAAGATTCTTTTTTAAAATCAATCTCTATTAAAGATGATTTTAAAGAGGCGATTTTTGCTCTCTCTACTATGTATGTTTATGACCTTGATAAACAGTTGGAAGCTAAAGGATATTTAAGTAGACTTGAGTCTATGGGAGAGGATTATTTTGAATTTTTTATGCTGAGGGGTGCAAACTATTATTCTCTTGGTGATTTTGATAATGCTTTGTTGTTTTACAAAAAGGCGAAGGATAAAGCTTTAACCCAAGAGCAAATAGATGGAGTTGATAGAATAATGAATAATTTTAAGTAACTTTTATGTTTAAATTGCTTTATGTTGATAATTTAAGATTTTTAAAGGGTGAAGAGAAACTTAGAATTTTTAATAATTTTGATTTAAGTTGTCTTTTTAAATTAAGTTTAAGAGATATTTCTAATTATTTATCTAGAGTTTTTAGGAGAGATTATAAGCTTCCAGATTTAAAATTAATAGAGATGCAACAAAAAATTATTAATAAAACAAGTACAAGAATTGCTGTTCTTGGGTCTAAGGAATATCCTTTAAAGCTTAAGAGAATCTATAATCCTCCGTTTGCCATTTATTATAAAGGTAATCTTCCAGATTCTAATTCTTTGTCTTGGGCTGTTGTTGGTTCAAGACAAATCAGTAGAGTGTTGGCAGATAAAGTTAAAGAGTTGTCGTCTCATCTTGCTAAGAATCATGTGGAAATAATATCTGGATTTGCAATAGGAGCTGATATTGCAGCGCATCTTGGTGCAATAAATGAGAAAAAAAGAACATATGCAGTTATTGCAACAGATATTGATAATATTTATCCAAAGCAAAATAGAAAATATGTTGCTAGCCTTTTAGAAAATGGTGGAGGTGTTCTTACTGAAACTTTGCCTTATGAGAAGATACAAAATTATTTTTTTGCAAAGAGAAATAGAATAGTAGCTGGTCTTTCAGATGTTGTTTTTATTACTTGTGCACCAAGGAAATCAGGGGCTTTAATTACTGCTGAGCTTGGACTTGATTTGGGTCTTGATGTTTATGTTTATAATATTGATTATTCTGGTGATGGTTCTAGAATTTTATATGATTCTGGAGCTCAAGAGATAAAATCGGTGTCAGATCTTTATAAGATACTAAATATTCAGTATAATGAGCCTGAAATTAGTGATGACTCAAAGGACTGTTGTATATGCAAAGATACATCAAGTATGCTTATTAATGAGTTATTGAATGAAATATCTAAATAGGGGGACATCATGAATTTTAAAGGAACTACAGTTATTGCAATAAGAAGGGGTGGGAAGACTGTAGTAGCAGCAGATGGACAAGTGACTTTTGGATATACTGTTTTAAAGTCCAATGCTATTAAAATAAGAAAGTTGTTTAATGGAAAAATTTTAGCAGGATTTGCAGGTTCAACTTCTGATGCTATTACTCTTTTTGAGAAGTTTGAAGAAAAGGTTAAAGCTAGAGAAGATGGTATTATTGATATTAAGAGAGCTGCTGTAGAGCTTGCAAAAGATTGGAGGTCTGACAAAATACTTCATAAACTTGAAGCAATGATGCTCGTAGCTGATTCTGAAAATATTTTGTTAATTTCAGGTACTGGAGATGTTGTTGAGCCTGAAGAAGATGTGATTTCAATTGGTAGTGGAGGAAATTATGCATATTCAGCGGCACTTGCTTATATGGAAAATAAAAAATTAAGTGCTGCTGATATTGCTTTTAAGTCTTTAAAGGTAGCAGCAAGAGTTTGTATATATACAAACTCAAATATCGTGCTTGAGGAGATTAGTTGATGGATAAGACTGAAAATCAAAATATAGTGCCTAAAGAGATTGTTGCAGAACTAGATAAATATATAATAGGACAAGTTGAGGCTAAGAAATTGGTTTCAATTGCTCTTGTTAATAGATATATAAGATCTAAGCTTCCCAAGGAAATAAGAGATGATGTCATTCCTAAAAACATTATTATGGTTGGTTCAACTGGAATTGGTAAAACTGAGATTGCAAGAAGGCTTTCAAAGTTTATTAAGGCTCCTTTTATTAAAGTTGAAGCTACAAAATATACCGAGGTAGGTTATGTGGGTCGTGATGTTGAGTCTATGATTCGTGATTTAATGAGTATTGCGGTGAATATGGTAAGGGAAGAGATGTATGATTCTGTTCGCGAAGAGGCAAGTAAGCGTGCTGAAGAGAGAATAATTGACAAACTGTTGAAAACTTCTGAGGGTTCTGAGAATGATAATACAAGTGAAGAAGAAAGAAAAATTCGTGATAAATTAAGAAATAAGTTTAGGAAACAATTAAGAAGTGGGGATATTGATGATAATCTTATTGATATTTATGTTTCAGGAAAAATGCCCGTTTCTACTATCGAAATATTTTCTGGTAGTAATTTCGAAGAGATTGATATGAGTATTGGAGGATTGATTAATAATATATTTGATAGGAAGAAAAGACGGGAATTAAAAATAAAAAAAGCTAGGGAGATAATTATATCTGAAGAGCTTGAAAAATTAGTGGATCATGAGAATATTGTAGAGGTTGCCAAATCAAGAGTTGAGAATATGGGAATTGTTTTTATTGATGAGATCGATAAGATAGTTACTAAAAATAGAACCGGAAATGATATATCTAGAGAAGGTGTTCAGAGAGATATTTTGCCAATTGTTGAAGGATCTAAGGTTAATACAAAATATGGGATAGTGGATACTTCTCATATATTGTTCATTGCTGCAGGTGCTTTTAATTTATCGAAGCCATCCGATTTAATACCAGAACTGCAAGGTAGATTTCCAATTAAGGTTGAACTTAAAAGTTTAAGTGTGAATGATTTCAAAAATATTTTAAAACACACTAAAAACTCTTTAATAAAACAGTACATTGCAATGTTTAAGATTTATAATTTGACTTTAACATTTAGTGAAGAAGCGATTGATAGAATAGCTGAACTTGCTTTTGATATGAATTATGAAGGAGAGAATCTTGGAGCAAGAAGGTTGCATGGAGTTATGGAAAAGATTCTTGCCGATCTTTTTTTTGAAGCACCCGGTAGCAAGTTAAAAAAATTTGAAATAAACTTGGACTATGTTAATGAAAAAATAAAAATTAACGAACAAAAAGACTTAAATTATTATATAATATAGTAAAAAGTATTTTGTGATATAGAGGGTGTGAGCTTGAATATTTTTGATAGGTCAATTGATTTAGCACATAGGTATTTGGATGTTCTTAGTTTGAGACAAAGTGTTATAGCTGATAATGTTGCAAATGTAGATACTCCAAATTTTAAGAGAAGTAAGGTCACTTTTGAGTCTGAGTTTGAACGAGCAATTTCCAATGAAGGAGCAAGCAATTTATCTTTAATAAGGGGTAATGGTAAGCATTTGGATGGTTTTAAAGAGTTGGGATATTTAGATGTTAAACCTCTCAGAATGCTTGATTATCTCTCTACTCTCAATAATAATGGTAATAATGTTGATATTGATTCTGAGATGAAAAATCTTGCTCAGAATCAAATGATGTATAGTTTGTTTACAAATATTCAAGCCCATCATTTTAAAAGTGTAAATATTGTAATAAAATAAGTTATAACCTCAAGGAATATTATATATGGGATTATTTTCAAGTATTAATACTGCTTCAACGGGTTTGACAGCTCAAAGATTGAGACTAGATGTTATTGCAAATAATATTGCTAATGTGGAGACTACTAGAACTTCTGAAGGGGGCTCTTATAGAAGACAGAGAATAATTTTTTCTCCAAGGGTTGTAAGTCCGTATTGGAAGGGTCCTTTTGTTCCTGATTATCTTGATAATGGAGTTGGTCAGGGTGTAAGGGTTGCTGGTATTGAGAAAGACAAGTCCCCTTTGAAATTAAAGTATGATCCAACTCATCCTGATGCAATAAAATCTGGTGAGCGAAAGGGTTATGTGGAGTTTCCTAATGTGAATGCAGTTGAAGAGATGGTGGATATGATATCTGCTTCTCGTGCTTATGAAGCAAATTCTACTGTCATTAATAGTAGTAAAGCAATGTTTAGGAGTGCATTATCAATACTGCAGAATTAAGGAGGTTTGTGAGCAATGGAAGTAGATTCTTTTTTTACAGATAATAATGTTTATTTAGTTCGTAAAAATCCTTTGCATTTTGATAAAAGTTTTTCTGTTTTTGACGTTAAACGTGAGGTAAAGGCAGAATCTTTCAAAGATTTTTTCTTTAATTTAATATCTGATGTGAATAATAGCCAATTGGATGTGTCTAGAATGTCTCAACAAGCTATTTTGCAACCAAATAGTGTCGATGTGCATGATATTACAATAGCAATGGCTAAAGCTAATATGAATTTAAGTATTACAAAAGCTGTTGTTGAGAGAAGCATAAAGGCTTATCAAGATGTAATTAATATTCGTTAAGGAGCTATGCAGTTTGAGCAATTTTATTACTAAGTTTTTTGCATCAGTAAATAAAAATTTCAACAAGGCCAGTATGGTTCAAAAAGTGGCTTTTGGTGTTATTGCTTTATTCATAATTTTAGCATTTATTTTTTTAATAGGATTTTCTACTAAAAAACAAGGTGTTGCTCTTTTTGGTGTTGGTATTAAGGATCAGTACTTGTTAGATAGAATAGTGCAAAGATTGGATAGAGAAAGTGTTGAATATATTATTACTGCTGATGGAAAAATTTACTTAAGTGATGAAAATGTGTCAAAAAAAATGAGATCAATTCTTGTAAGAGAAGAGCTTGTTCCTGTGCATATGGATCCTTGGTCTCTTTTTGATATTGATAGATGGACTATTACGGATTTTGAGAGAAATGTTAATCTTAGAAGATCAATTACAAGAGCTGTTGAACAGCATATTGTTGCTCTTGATGATGTTGATGCTGTTAGTATTAATCTTGTGATGCCAGAAAAGGCTCTTTTTAAAGAATCACAGGAAGCAGTTAAAGCATCTGTTAGAATAACTCCTAAGCCTGGTTCTGATATCGTGACTAATCGTAAAAAGGTGGAAGGACTTGTTAAGCTGATTCAATATGCTATTGAGGGTCTTGAATCGGATAATATTGCTATTGTTGATAATAAAGGGACTATTTTAAATGATTTTTCTAATTTAGATGGCATTGATAGGATTGATTTGGCTGAAAAGGAAAGAAAGCTTAAATTAAAATATGAATCTATGCTGCGAGATGAAATTGATTCTGCTTTAAGTAAGGTTTTGTCTGTTGATAGGTTTATGATTGCAAGAGTTAATGTGACACTTGATACTTCTCGTCAAACTACGGAATCTAAAGAGTATGCTCCTATTGAGATTGAGCCCCAGGATCCAAAAGTTTCTTATAACACAAGAAAAGTTAGTGATTCTACATTGCTTTCTTCCCAAGTGCATAAAAGAGAATACGAAGGGCAAGGTTATAGTCCATGGGGGCCACCTGGTCAAGAAGGTAATACTCCTCCTGAATACCGAGATTTGAGTGATATTATCGGTAAGTCAAATGAGTTGAAAGAAATAAAAAATGTTGCTCTTAATGAGAAAAAATCTTTAAACGAAAAGGAGCCTGCTAGGATTGCAGGGATTTCTCTTGGTATTTTTATAGATGGTGTTTGGGATTTTGTTTATGATGAGTCTGGAAATTTTATTATAGAAAATGGCATGCGTAAAAGGGAATATAAGCCTATTTCTGATGAAGCTTTAAAAAATATTACAGATGTTTTGCAGAGTTCTTTTGAGTATAAGCCGGAGAGGGGGGATTCAATTGCCATTAGGAATGTTGCCTTTGATCGAGTGAATGAATTTAGAAAGATAGATGAAGATTATTTTTCAGCTGAAAAATTTAAGTTTCTTATTTTTACATTAAGTATAATATTTGCATTGTTGATATTAGTATTTACAGTATTTTTCATTGTGTCTAGAGAACTTGAGAGAAGAAGACGCCTGAGAGAAGAAGAGTTTTCAAGACAAGCACATTTAAGACGCCAGCAAGCATTAATGGATAGCGATGATATTGGTGTTGATGATGTTGTTGGTGGGATTAGAGAAGAGGATGAACTTCAAAGTAATGCTGAACTTTTAGCTAGAGAGAAACCAGAAGATGTTGCTAAGCTTATTAGAACATGGATTGTGAAGAATGTATAAAGGGTAATAATTTATATGGAAGAGCAAAAAGAAAAAGAAAAAGAGATGTTAGGTGTTTCTACTTTAACGGGAAAACAGAAAGCCGCTATTTTGTTAGTTTCAATAGGTTCTGAAATTTCATCTAAAATATTTAAATATTTATCTCAAGAGGAGATAGAATCTTTAACTTTTGAAATAGCAAGACTTGATGTTGTTACTTCTGATCTTAAAGATAGTGTTCTCTTAGAATTTAAAGAGTTAATGATGGCTCAAGAGTTTATTCAAAAGGGTGGAATAGATTATGCTAGGGAGCTTCTTGAGAAATCCCTTGGTACTCAAAAAGCAGTAGATATTATTAATAATTTAGGTTCTGCTTTGCAATCAAGGCCTTTTGAATTTGTTAGAAGAGCAGATCCTGCTAATATTTTAAACTTTATTCAACAAGAACATCCACAGACAATTGCTTTAATACTTTCGTATCTTGATCCTCAAAAGGCTTCATTTATTCTCTCTAGCCTTCCTACTGAAATTCAGACTAATGTTGCAAGGAGAATTGCATTGATGGATAGAACTTCTCCTGAAGTGGTAAGAGAAGTTGAGAGAGTTCTTGAGAAAAAGTTAGCTTCTTTATCTTCAGAGGATTATACTTCAGCTGGAGGCGTTGATAATGTTGTTGAAATAATTAACATGGCCGATCGAAAGACAGAGAAATTTATTATTGAATCCCTTGAAGAAGAGGATCCTGAACTTGCAGAGGAAATTAAAAAGAAAATGTTTGTATTTGAAGATATTGTTCTTCTTGATGATAGATCAATACAGAGAATTTTAAGAGAAATAGATGGTCAGGAGTTAGCAAAAGCTTTAAAATCAGTTGATGCACCTGTTCAAGATAAGATTTTTAAAAATATGTCTAAGAGAGCTGCTGGAATGCTTAAGGAAGATATGGAATTTTTGGGGCCTACTAGACGTAAGGATGTTGAGGAAGCTCAGCAAAAAATTGTTTCTCTTATTAGAAAATTAGAAGAACAGGGTGAAATAGTAATCTCAAGGGGTGGTGAAGAAGATGTACTTGTCTGAAGAAGGAGTTGTATTTGCCTAAGGTTTTATATAAATCAAAAGAAGTTGTAAATGCAGTAAAGTTAGAGTTTGTTGAGATTACAAATCCTATTTTTAAATCGTTGGAAATTAAGAGGCAAGAAAATGAACTTTGTGACATAGATAGTCGTAGTATTAAGCTTCGCAATGAACTTGAAGACTTAATGAGTCAAAGATCAAAGCTTCAAGAAGAAATTGAACGTGAACATGAGCTTGCTAAAAAGGAAATAGATGCTGAATGTTCTAAGCTTCTTGAAGAAGCTAAAGAACAGGCTAACAAAATAGTAAGTTTGGCTAGTGAGAGAGCTGAAGCTTTGCAAAAGGAAGCTGAGAACAAAAAAGGGGCGATTGAGCAAGAGTCTAATTTAGAAATTGAAAAAATAGTTAGGGAACATGAAGAGCGATTAAAAAGGGAACTTGAAACGGAAATGGCAAGAGGAAGAAATGAAGGGTATGATGCAGGGTTTAATAAGGGATGTGAAGATTGTGATAAAATATTAGGAAAGTTAAATAGCATAATATCTTCTTTGGTTGCAAAGAGAAAGGAGATTCTTGAATCTTCAGGGGAACACATAATGAATCTTGTTATGCAGATTGCAGTTAAGGTAGTTAAAAAAATTATAGATTCTCAGAAAGGTGTTGTCATAGAAAATGTAAATGAGGCTTTAAAAAAAGTAAAAAGCAAAACAAATATTGTTATTCGTGTTAATCTTGATGATATAGATGTTGTGAGTCATCAAAAACATGAGTTTATTTCTAAATTTGATTTTATAAAAAATCTAGAAGTTGTTGAAGACGTTAATATAGGAAAGGGTGGGTGTATTATTGAGACTGATTTTGGGGAAATAGATGCACGAATTTCATCTCAACTGGATAGAATAGAGGAGAAATTTAAAAATTTTTCTTCTATATTTTAGGGATTAAGGAATGTTGATGGACATCTTTTTTGAAGGTTATTCAAAAATATTGGATGATGTTGAGCCTATATCTCTTATTGGTAAAGTAAGGAAGATTAAAGGACTCTTAGTAGAAAGTTTGGGTCCAAAATGTGGTATTGGTGATTTATGTTTAATTGAACAGAGAAGTGGTAAGAAAATATATGCTGAAGTTTTAGGTTTAAATGGATCTTTTGTTAACCTTATGGCTTATGAAGGATTTGATGGAATTGAGATTGGCGATAAAGTTTGCTCTTTAGGTAAAAAGCTTCAGATTAATCTTAGCGATGAATTACTTGGTAGGGTGATTGATTCTCTTGGTAGACCTATTGATAATAAGGGGCAGTTTTTTGGTAATTCTTATAAAGAATTAAGTTTTAGTAATATTAATCCTTTAAGTAGAGGTGTTTTTTCTGAGCAAATAGTTACTGGTATTAAAGTCCTTGATGGGTTTTTACCAGTTGCAAAAGGACAACGTGTAGGTATTTTCTCAGGTGCGGGTGTTGGTAAGTCTACTTTGCTTGGTATGATTGCTAAAAATTCTAAGGCAGATGTTAATGTTATTGCATTTATTGGAGAGAGAGGCCGTGAGCTTAATGAGTTTATTAAATATGATCTTGGAGAAGAATGCTTTAAGAGAAGTGTTTTGATTGTTTCAACCTCTGATGCATCCCCTATCGCAAGATATAAAGGGGCTTATACTGCAACATTAATAGCTGAATATTTTAGAGAGTGTGGGATGGATGTTATGTTGCTGTTTGATTCAATTACAAGATTTGCAAATGCTAAAAGGGAAATTAGTCTTTCTATGGGAGAGCCACCTGCTACTAAAGGATATCCTCCTTCTGTTTTTGTAGAGATTCCTATTTTGCTTGAGCGTTCAGGACTTAATTCTAAAGGTAGTATTACAGGGTTTTATACTGTGCTTGTTGAGGGTGATGATTTTACAGAACCAATAGCTGATAATATGAAAGCTGTTTTAGATGGACACATTATTTTGGATAGAGATTTATCTGATAGAGGAATTTATCCTTCTGTAAATATTTTAAGTTCTACTTCAAGATCTCTTCATAGAATAGTAAATTTTGAAAAACAAAAATTGATATCTAAAATTAGGAATTTATTATCAATTTATAAAAGTTATGAAGATTTAATTAAGACGGGAATTTATATGAAAGGTTCTAATAAAGAAGTTGATTTGGCAGTTGCAAAATATCCAAAGATTATTGATTTTTTGTCTCAAGGAATACAAGAGGAATATGATTTTGAAAATTTGGATAGTGAATTGAGAGAAATATTAGCTTGAATGATTTAATTTTTAAGAAAAAAATTTTTGAAAAAATATTGAGTATTAGGACTTATGATAGGAAGTCTAGCGAAAACGATTTAGTGAATGTAAATAATAAGATTTCAAAAATAGAAGAATTTTTAGAAGAAATGTTTGAAGGTTTAAACAAATTAAACAATATGGATGTTTTTTCGAAAGGAAATTATTTGGATTATTTGACTTATAGAAAAGGGAAAGAGTTGAAAAAGCTTGAAAAACTTAAGCATGATTATTATAAGTATTATGATATTTATTTGAAAAAATATGGAGAAGAAAAAAAGGTTGACATATTAATAAAAACTTTAAATGATACTATAATTAAAGAAAAAGTAAAAAGCGAAAGCTTGTTTTTAGATGAATATGTTAATTATAGAATTTGTAAAAAATTAGGGAATAATCAATGAATGATTTCTTGTCATTTTTACTTAGATTTTTTTTGTGGTTATTTTTAGTTATTTTTTTCTTAGTGTTTTCATTTTTTTTGGTTGATTTATTTGGCATCTATCAAACTAGAGATTATTTGCCTGTGTATATCAGGGCTTTATTTTTTAAGGGAGATTCTCAGCCACCTGAATATACACATATTAGTCTTGAAGAGATTAGAATGATAAAGGAAAAAGAGGCGATTTATATTAAAGGTCAGCAAGTTGAAAAATTTAGAGAAGAATTGAAAAAGAGAGAAGATAGTTTGAATAAATTAGAAGCCGAACTTAATCAAAAGCAAAAAGATTTAGATCTGAAACAGAAAGTAATCGATGATATTGTCAATAAATATAAAGATGAAGATGCAAATTTTGCTCAGGCTGCTTTATATTTAATTAATATGCCCCCAAAGGATGCTGTTAAGAGACTTGAAGAACTTAATGATGAGATTGCGATATCTTATATGCGTAAGGTGGAAGATATTGCTAAAAAAGAGGGACGGGCGTCTATTGTTCCTTATTGGTTGTCTCTTATGGATTCTAAAAAGGCCGCTGTACTAATTAGAAAAATGTCTGTTAGTTCATTGGAGTGATGTATGAATAATTTAAGTAAGGTTATTGTTAGTTTACCAATTCTAAACAAGGATTTTAATTGTGTGAATGTAGGTGGTATTTTTACTCAATCTAAAAAGGGTATTTTTTCAGATCTTATTTCTTCAGAGATGCAAAATCTGTCTAAGTTTAGGGATTCAATACTAGAATTTGTAAAATTTTTAAAAAGTAATGGTCTTATAAGTAAGAATTTTAAAAATATCTCTTTAAAGGAGCCCTTTGCCTTTGAAAAATTTAGTGATAAAGGGTTCGTGTCTGATTTAAAATCTTTAATAAAAAAAGTAAATAATTTATTTGATTTTGAAAGTATGAAAGTTTTAAGTGAAAGTTTGTCTTTTGATTCTGGGCTTAGTGACAAAATAGAAATATTAAAAAATTTTGAAAAAGTTTTATCTGATCTTAACATTTTGTTTGGCAATGTAAATTCTCTTTTTAATTTTGATGTTTTAGGTGTTAATTTTAATTCTAATCATAGAGATTTGAATGTTGTAAAGAGAGATAGGGAGAAAAATGTTATTGATATTGATGTTAAAAATTTTAAGAAAAATGATAGTGTTAAGGAATTTTTTAATTCAGGTGCTAGGTTTAGGTTAATTGATGGTGAAAATTATGTTCGCAAATATGGTCTTAAAGAAACGTTTGATGGATTGACAGAATCTATAGGTGACCTTTCTAGTTTTAATACAAAACCTGTTAAAGGAGCTTTTATTGGTCACATTGCTGATAATTTAATGTCAGAATGGAATTTAAAAATAAATCATAATATTGTGAACAAGGCCAAAATTGTGTTAAAATCGAATGATACAGGAGAAATTAGGCTGATTTTAAAGCCCAAAAGACTTGGTAGTATAAGAATTAATTTAAATCTTGATTCTAATAATAATTTATTAGGTAAGATTATAGTTGACAATCATAATGTGAGGACTCTTTTTGAACAAAATATGTATTCAATCAGTAAAATGTTAAATGATAATGGTTTTAATACTAGTTTAAATCTTTCTCTTGCAGGTAGTGGTTCTGGGTTTTTTTCTGGTAATTTTGAAGATGATGTTGAGAGCCAATCATCTTCTTTAAATAAGAATAATATCTTTAAAATTGAGGATAATGTTGAGATTTCTGGTGATTTAGAAAAAAATATTAATTTTTTTGTTTAAAATGGAGGATAGATGGGTACAATTGATTATATTGACAATTTAGTCGGTATAGGCCGAGCTAAGGAAATATCTAATTCTAAGATACAAAGAGGTGTGAAGGGTAATAATCTTGGTCGGGATGATTTTTTGAAACTACTTATTACTCAACTTAAGTATCAAGATCCTACAGATCCAATGAAAGATAAAGAGTTTATTGCTCAAATGGCACAATTCTCAGCGCTTGAACAAATGACAAATATGAGTAAATCTTTTGAGAGTCTCTCATCTGTCCTTGGTGTAAATAAGGATTTGGATTTATTGGGCAAAATAGTTGAATTTGAACATGTTGATGGAGATATTATTAAGGGTAAAGTTACAAATATTAAAACAGGAATAGTTCCACAAATTATGATTGATGGCAAGTATTATGTTTATAATAATATTTTGTCAGTAGGATTGGAGGAGTAGTTATATGATGAGGTCTTTATATTCTGGTGTTTCTGGTCTTCAGAATCATCAAACAAGAATGGATGTTGTTGGTAATAACATTGCCAATGTTAATACTATTGGTTTTAAGAAAGGAAGAGTTAATTTCCAAGATATGATATCTCAGAGTATTTCTGGAGCGTCTCGTCCTACTGATGGGCGCGGAGGTGTTAATCCAAAACAAGTTGGTCTTGGAATGAGTGTTGCTACTATTGATACTATTCATACTCAAGGATCCTTTCAAAGCACCCAAAAAGCTTCTGATCTTGGAATTAGTGGTAATGGTTTTTTTATTTTAAGAGATGGTAATAATTCTTTTTATACAAGAGCTGGTGCATTTGATGTTGATTCTAATAGGCGTCTTGTAAATCCTGCAAATGGTATGAGAATTCAAGGTTGGATGGCAAAGTCTATTGGGGGAGAACAGGTTATTAATACATCTGCTGATGTTGAAGATTTAGTTATTCCTATTGGGGATAAAGAAGGTGCTAAGGCTACTGAACACATTACTTTTGCTTGTAATCTTGATAAAAGGTTACCTATAATTGAGGAAGGTGCAAGTGAAGTGGATGTTGCTCGTGGTACTTGGGTTGTTAATAAGACTATTTATGATAGTTTTGGAAATACTAGTGTTGTTGAACTTAGAGTTGTAAAAGATACAACTACTCCTAATTTATGGAACGCTACAGTTTTAGTAAATGGGGAGACAAATTCCAGTTTTACAATAGGGTTTAATAATGAAGGAGCATTGCTTTCTTTAAATGGTCAGGCAGGTCAGCCTGGTGATTTACTTGAGTTTCCTATAACTTTTGGTGTTGTGAATGCTAATGCCGGAGAAGTTGGTGAGCAGCAAACTATTAATCTTAGACTTGGTAATGTTGGTAGTTATACTGATTCAATTACTCAATTTGCTGATGCAAGTACTACAAAGGCTATTATTCAAGATGGATATGGTATGGGATATATGGAAAACTATGAAATAGATCAAAATGGCATAATAATGGGAGTTTATTCAAATGGTATTAGACGAGATATTGGCAAAATTGCGCTTGCTTCATTTGTTAATCCTGGGGGACTTGCAAAGGTAGGTGATACTAATTTTACTGAGACAAGTAATTCAGGTCAGGTTAGGATAGGTGAAACTGGTTTGGCAGGCCTTGGTAGTATTAGAGCAGGAGTTTTAGAAATGGCTAATGTTGATCTTGCTGAACAATTTACAGATATGATAGTTACTCAAAGAGGTTTTCAGGCTAATGCTAAAACTATAACCACTTCGGATCAGTTATTACAAGAGCTTGTAAGACTTAAGAATTAATTTTTTGTTTTAGTTTATGATTTATGTAACTAAACTTAATGGCGATGGGTATTATTTAAATCCTTGTCATATTGAGAGTATTGAGGCTAATCCTGATACTACGATTCTTCTTATGAATGGTAAAAAATTGATTGTAAAAGAAGATGTAGTAGAGGTTGTGGATAAAATCAAGATGTATAGGAGAGAGATTGCTTTGTTAGACAGAATTAAACAAGAGAATAAGGGAGTTGAGCTATGAATTTAGCTAGTATAGTTGGCTGGGGCGTTGGATTTGGTGCTATTTTAATTTCTATGGCATTTACTCCTACAGGATTAGGGGTTTTTTGGGATTTGAGTTCTGTGTTTATTACGGTTGTTGGTTCTTTTTCTGCACTTGTGGCTTCCTCAGAAATTCCCACTGTAAAGAAAATTCCTACATATCTAGGATTTTTCTTTAAAAAGAGTTCTTTTGGTAAAGTTCCCATTATAAAGACTTTAGTTGAACTCTCAGAAAAAGCCAGAAAAGAAGGGCTTTTATCTCTTGATGATGAACTGGATCAAATCAATGATCCTTTTTTTAAGTCTGGAATGAGACTTGTCGTTGATGGTGCTGATCCTGAGATAATTAGAACTATGCTTTATCTTGAACTTGATCAAATGCAAGAGAGACATAAGATTGGTGCTGATCTTTTTGGAACTTGGGCGAAGCTTGCTCCTGCTTTTGGAATGACAGGTACGCTTATTGGGCTTATAGCTCTTCTTGGAAATCTAGAAGACAGATCAGCTCTTGGTTCTTCTATGGCTGTTGCTCTTATTACAACTCTTTATGGTACAATAATGGCAAATTTAATGTTGCTTCCTATTCAAATTAAATTAGAGTTTATAGATATTGAGGAAGCATCAATTAAGACGATGATTGTTGAGGGTATTTTATCAATTCAGGCAGGGGATAACCCTAGAATTTTAGAACAAAAGTTGGTGACGTTTTTAACTCCTAAAGATAGGAGTCAGCTTGGAAGCGGTATTCTTGGGGGTGAGTGATGTCATTGAGAGATAGAAAGAAGCGTTCAAAGTGTGAAGAAGGTGCTCCTGAGTATATGTTAACGTATGGAGACATGGTTACCTTGTTACTTGTTTTTTTTGTTACTATGTTTTCATTAAATGATATTATTCTCAAAGAAAATGTATTAAAAATAATGTCAGCTTCGTTTACAGGGTCTGGATTTTTTAAGGGTGGAAAGACCTTAGATATTAATAAGCTTTCTTATTTGAGTAATAGTTTTATGTCTTTACCCTCTACTGAGAAGAATAAGCAAGCTTCTCAGGCGTCTAAAAATAAGTCTATTATTGAATTTATTGAAAAGATTAAGTCTAATAGGGTTATTGTGCGACATTATGAACGTGGTGTTGTTGTATCTCTTTTGGCCGATGCTTTTTTTGATTCAGCTAGTGCTGAGGTTAAGCTTGATGATAATAGGGAAACTATACAAAAGATAGCTTCTTTTATTGGGTTTTTGGATAATCAAGGGTATAATTTTAAAATTGAAGGACATACAGACAATGTTGATGTTAATATAAATGGAATTTGGAAAAGCAATTGGGAGCTTTCATCGGCAAGAGCAGTAAATATGTTAGAGCAGATTTTGAATTACACCGATCAGTCTAAGATCCAAAGCATTGAGAGTAAATTTGAAGTGTCTGGATTTGCGGGAAGTAGACCGGTTGCCACAGATGATACTCCTGAAGGTAGAGCTTATAATAGAAGAATAGATATTTTGATTACTAGTGATGCTTCTTTGAGTTCTACTAAAGGTATTAATCAATAATAATGTTTTAGTAATGAAAGAAGAAATTTATAGGAGGTAATATGCCTGAGAGAGATGATGGTAGTATTGACGTAGGTGGTGCGGATAATAAAAGAATGGGACTGCTACCTGATGTTATAATAAAAATTTTGCAAATATTAGCAATAGGACTATTTACTGTTGTTATTATGATAATAGTTGCTTATTTTGTTTCTAAGATGGTAGTAAGTCAAAGTGGGGCCCCTAATAATTTTCCAATTTTTTCTAATGAATATTTGGGAAAACCCCCTATGCTTATATGGTATGAAAGCATAGATGAAATTAGGGGAACTACTCAAGATACTCCTCCAAAGACTTTTGTCATAAAACTTGCGTTAGGTTATGCTGAGAATAATGTAAATATTTTAAGTGAGCTTGGAAGACAGAAAGTGCGGTTAAAAGATATTATTAGAGAATATTTTAGTCAAAGAACAGGACAAGAGATAAAGAACGAAAGTCAGATTAAGGCGGAAATTAAGGCTAGAATTAATAGTATTCTTCGAAATGGTGAAATAAAAGAAATAGCATTAACACAAATTGATATTTTTGATATGTGATTTTTTAAAGGAATTTTGAATGGCAGGTAATCCGGGAGCATTATCACAAGACGATATAGACAGTCTTTTAGAATCTATTAATTCATCTGATAATTTATCATCAGATGATTCACTTTCTAATATCATATCTAGTCCTATGGGCAAAAAACAGAAAATTAAAGTTTATGATTTTAAAAGACCAGACAAATTCTCAAAAGAACAAGTAAGGACAGTATCAAGTTTTCATGAAGCATTTGCAAGGTATACTACAACTTCACTTTCAGCACTTTTGAGGAAGATGGTTCATGTCCATGTAGCTTCAGTTGATCAGTTGACTTATGAAGAGTTTATTAGATCTATTCCAAATCCTACTACTTTAGCAATAATTAACATGGATCCTCTTAAGGGTTCTGCTATATTTGAAGTTGATCCAACCATTGCGTTTGCAATAGTTGATAGACTTTTTGGAGGAGATGGAGATACTATTAAGGATAAGAGTAGAGATTTAACAGAAATAGAACAGTCTGTCATGGAAAGTGTTATTATTCGTATACTTGCTAACATGAGAGAAGCTTGGTCGCAGGTAGTCGATCTTAGGCCTCGTTTTGGGCATATAGAGGTTAATCCTCAATTTGCGCAAATAGTTCCTCCAACAGAAATGGTTATTTTAGTAACTCTTGAAGTTAAGATAGGTAAAGTTGAAGGGCTTATGAATTTTTGTTTGCCTTATATTACAATAGAGCCTATTGTATCTAAGCTTTCAACAAGATATTGGCATTCTTTAATTGGTGTGGGCACTACTAGTGAAAATCTTGACATTCTTAGAGAAAAACTTGAGAATACAGATATGCTTTTAGTGGCTGAAATTGGAGAGGTTAAATTAAAGGTAAGAGAAATATTATCCTTAGCAAAAGGTGATGTGCTTAATCTTGAAAATTCTCCAATAGATAAGGATTTGATCTTAAAGGTAGGGACTAAACAGAAATTTAATTGTAGAATGGGTCTTGTTGGAAATAAGATTTCAGTTCAGGTTACAGAAAAAGTTGGTGAAGTAGAGGATTTTGATTTGTTAAAGGAGCTCACGGAAGAGGTTGAATAGGTTGTTAAAAGTTTAAATGTGTTAATAAGTTTAATGAAGAGGTGAATTAATGGCTATAGATGATAAGAGTGATATTGGTGAAGAGAAACCTGAGATAAAGGGTGTTAAACTTCCTGATTTAATTGATACCTTGCCTGAAGGTGTTGATCCTAGTAATTTTGGTCTTTTGATGGATGTTTCTATGCAAGTCACTGTTGAACTTGGTAGAACTGAGCGTAAAATAAAAGATATACTTGGCATGTCTGAGGGGACGATTATTACACTTGATAAACTTGCTGGTGAGCCTGTAGATATTTTGGTAAATGGCAAAGTGATAGCTAAAGGAGAGGTTGTTGTAATTGATGAGAATTTTGGTGTTAGAATTACCGAAATAATTAAAATTAAAAATGAGTAGATTAACTTTATTTAAGTTTGTGTTTTTAATTTTTTTTATATTTTTTTTAAAAAATTTGTTTGCACAGGAGAATGGAGTTGATTTAGATATTTCTTCTTCTAGCTTAGAGAGTGAGGTTAATTTACCGATATTTGAGGGTGATAAGGCTAATTTGAATAATAAAGATATACAAAATATATCTCTTTTCAATATTTCAGATTTGGTGATTATATTTTTGTTTTTTCTTTTTTTTCTTATTTGTATCTTTTTGTTCAAGAAAATAATTCTAAATTATAAGAAAGTTAAAAATGGTTATAAATCAGATTTTATAAGAGAGCTTGCTTTTTATGAAATAGACAATAAAAATTCTGTAAGGGTTATCAATATACTAGGTAATGTTTATGTATTTTTAGTATCAAGTAATTCTTCTATTTTGCTAAGAGAGATCAAACAGGGTGAAGAACTCGATAATTTAAAATTTGAGCTTGATAAAGCTAAAAGTCTTAGTGATGTAACTTCATTTAAGTCAATTTTTAATAAAATATTACGTAAGAACAAAAAAGGTGAATTATTGTTTGATGAGACTGAGTATGCGGCATTGGAGAATGATATTGAGACTTCTTTAAAAAGTAAACAAGATAGGCTGAAAAAGTTTTAGAGGTTGAATTTGAGTAAAAAATTAAGTTTTTTCTTATTTCTTGGAGTTATAAATTTTGCATTTGCTCAAACTAAATCTTTGCAAACTACTACTGGTTTAAATTTTCCGTTTGTTGATCTTGCAAATTCTGTTGGCGGTGGAATAATTTTTCCTTTGCAACTGTTATTGATATTAACTATAATAACTCTTTCTCCAGCTTTCTTAGTTTTGATGACTTCTTTTTTAAGGATAGCAATAGTATTAGATTTTATTAGAAGGGCATTATCACTTCAACAATCACCACCTAATCAGGTAATAATGGGATTGGCTTTATTTTTAACTCTTTTTACTATGTGGCCAACTTTTAACATAATATATAAAGAAGCATATTTGCCTCTTCAGGATTCAAAAATAGGTTTTAATGAATTTTATGATAGGGGAATTGCTCCTCTGAGAAATTTTATGTATAAGCAAATGTCTAATAGTAAGCATGAAGAGATTAGATTGTTTATGAGTATTAGTAATTACCCCAGGCCTAAGAATTTTAGTGAAGTTCCTACTCATGTTCTTATTGCATCTTTTGTTTTACACGAGCTGAAAGTTGCTTTTAAAATGGGCATTTTAATATTTTTGCCATTCATAGTGATAGACATTATTGTAGCTGCTGTTTTAATGGCAATGGGAATGATAATGTTGCCGCCTGTAATGATATCTTTACCATTTAAACTTATGCTTTTTGTAATGGTAGATGGTTGGACTTTGATTACTAGTGGGCTTGTAAAAAGCTTTATGTGAAGGATTTAAATGACAACAGGACAAATTATTTATTTAATTAGAATTTCCATTGAGAATATTATTATTCTCTCAGCGCCAATGTTGATTACAGCTCTTATAGTTGGTCTTCTAATTTCAATTTTTCAAGCGGTTACATCTATTCAAGATCAAACACTTAGTTTTATTCCCAAGATTATTATAATACTTTTAACTCTTGTTATATTTGGTCCTTGGATTTTAAAAAAGCTTATGCTTTTTGCTTTTATGGTTTTTAGTCAAATACAAAATATATAATGTATGGATTAAAATATGAATATGAATTTTTTAGTTTTAAAATCTTTTGTGATCTTGCCTGTGTTTGTTAGAATTTTTCTTTTTCTAAGGTTTTCACCTTTTTTTGCAACTATAAGAATGAGTTATTTAAATTTTTTCTTTGCTTTAATTTTGTCTGTTATTGTTGTAGATAAGATAAATATTGTTTACCCTTTAGATAATTTGATTGCGTTTACATTGATATTGGCAGGAGAAGCCATTTTAGGTCTTATTCAGGCTTTTTTTGTAAGCATAATTTTTAATGTTTTTCATTTGCTTGGATTTTTTTTCTCAAATCAGATGGGTCTTGCTTATGCAAATATTTTCGATGTTTTTGCAGAAGAGGATAATTTGGTAATATCTCAAATATTTACTTGTCTTTTTTTACTTTTATTTTTATCAAATAATGTTTTATTGCGTTTCTTTATGATTGGAGTACATGATTCTGTTTTAAATGTTAGAGTTGAAAATATGGTTAATATAAAAAATTATGAATTTATTAAGTTGATATTTTATTCTTTTGCTATTCTTTTTGAAAAAGCTTTGATAATTTCTCTTCCAATATTGGGAGTTCTTTTACTTTTATATTTAATTTTAGGCATACTTTCAAAGACCGCTCCCCAGATTAATTTGTTAATGATTAGTTTTGCAGTTTCGTTGGGATTGGGATTAATTATTTTATATATTGGTTTTCCAAGTTTGGTGATGTCTGTTAAGAGAGTAATTGAACTTGCTTTAGAATCTATGAGGAATGCTTTAAATCTATTTTCTGAGACCTTAAAATGAATATTAGAAATGAATTTTTAAGTAAAAATTGGTATATACCTCTTAATTTTTTTGCCTCAGAGGATGAAGGTAGAACAGAACTTCCTACTGAACAAAAAAAACAAAAAGCAAGAGAAGAGGGACAAGTATTAAAATCAACCGAAATTAATATGGCAGTTACTCTTTTCATATTATTTGCTGTATTTTTCTTTATGTTATCTTATTTTGCTTACGAATTAATGGATGTTTTTAGATGGCAAGCTGGTAAGCTTCCGGAGATAATGTCGATTAGTATTTATTCATTGGGGTTTGCATATATTAGATCGATGCTTGGATATGTGATTGTATTTCTTTTGATATCGTTTATAGTTGTTTTTTTAATTAACGTTGTGCAAGTTGGTTTTTTGATAACCTTTAAACCTGTAGTTCCCAACTGGGATAGAGTAAATCCAAATTTTTCAAAGTGGATTAAAAATTCTTTTGGTTCATTTGATGCTTTTTTTAATTTGTTTAAAAGTTTATCAAAAATTGCTATAATATCTTTTATATATTATATAATGCTAAGAAGCAATATAGGTAAAATCTCAAGAATGTTTGAATATAGTCTTGAAGATGGTATTTCTGTTATATTAAGTCTTGCTTACAGAATATGTTTTTTTTCAGTAATAGTATTGATGGGTATTAGTATATTGGATTATTTTTTTCAAAGAACTCGTTATATTGAAAATTTGAAAATGACAAAAGAAGAGGTAAAGCAAGAGAGAAAAGAAATGGAAGGAGATCCTCTGCTTCGTTCTAGAATGCGGGAGCGAATGAGAGAAATTTTGAATGCTAATTTAAAAGTAACAGTTCCTCAAGCGGATGTAGTAATTACAAATCCGGAACATTTTGCTGTTGCTATTAAGTGGGATAGTAATACTATGTTAGCACCAAGGGTCCTTGCAAAGGGTCAAGATGAAATTGCATTTGTAATTAAACAAATTGCCAGGGAAAATAATATTCCTGTGATGGAAAATAAGCCCCTTGCAAGGGATCTTTATGCTAATGTTGATGTTAATGAAGAAATTCCAAGAGAATATTGGGAAATTGTTTCTAAAATTCTTGTGAAAGTGTATTCTATTGCTAAGAAATTTAATTAGAGGTTAAGTTGTTGGATGCAAGAAAAAATTCTGTATTAGTATATTTTGGACTTAATAATAAAGCGGACTTGGTAGTTTCAGTTGGCTTAATACTTGTTGTTGCTAGTTTTATTTTGCCTCTTCCTGCATTTATTTTAGATGCTTTGATTGCTGTTAATTTGGTAATAAGTCTTTTAGTTATGCTTATTGTTCTTTATTCTAAACGTTCACTTGATTTTTCAGTTTTTCCAACACTTTTACTTGTAATGACCATTTTTGGTCTTGTTTTAAATATTTCTTCTACTAGATTAATTTTGGTAAAAGGAATAAGTTTTGATGGTCAAATGATAAGGGCCTTTGGAACATTTGTTGTTGGAAGTTCTGGAACACAAGGTCTCTTTATTGGTTTTATAATATTTCTTATTATAATTGCAGTTCAATTTATTGTTATCACTAAGGGTGCTACAAGAGTTGCTGAAGTAGCCGCTCGTTTTGCTCTTGATGCTCTTCCTGGAAAACAGATGGCTATTGATTCTGCCTATAGTTCTGGAAATTTAACAGAAGAGGAAGCTACAAGGCAGAAAAATGATTTGCAAGCTGAAGTAAATTTTTATGGTGCTATGGATGGTGCTTCTAAATTTGTATCAGGCAATGTGAAGGTTGGATTTTTAATAACGCTTATAAATATTCTTGGAGGACTTATAATAGGGGTTACTCTTCAAGGACTTAGTTTTAGCGATGCGATCAATAATTATGTGTCTTTGACTGTTGGGGATGGACTTGTTTCTCAGCTTCCAGCGTTGTTAATTTCAACAGCAACAGGGCTTATTGTTACTAGATCGATATCAAAAAATAGTTTTGGAGTAGAGATTGTTGAACAATTTACTTCCTATTCAGGAATTTATTGGATTGTATCTGGTTTTTTATTATTTTTGGCATTTCTTCCAGGATTTCCTACATTAATACTCATTCTTTTAGGTGTGTTGATAGCCTTTTTAGCTTATTCACTATCTAACTTAGATAGGAATAGAGAACTTTATGAAAGACAAAAAGCCGAAGAGCAAATATTAAGTTATGCTGATAAGGAAATTGCTCCTGTAGTGCCACTAGATCCATTGGCTTTAGAGATTGGGTATAATCTTGTTCCAATAGTTGATGATTCAAAGACCTCAGAACTTCTTGATCGTATTGTAAAAATACGTCGTGAAATTGCTCTTGAATTGGGAATAGTTGTGCCTAAGATTAGAATAGTGGATAATATGCGACTTGAACCAAATGAGTATTCATTTAAGCTTAGAGGAGTAGAGATTGGACATGGGGAAATTAAGTTGGGTAAATTTTTGGTTATAAATGTGGGATCTGATTCTGGTATTGAAGGGGATCTTACAAAAGATCCTTCATTTGGACTTCCATCTCTTTGGGTAAATGATAATGGGAGAGAAATTGCTGAAAAATTGGGTTATACTGTAGTTGATCCTCCTTCAATTATTGCTACTCATATGACTGAACTTATTAAGAGGCATGCTTGTGAGATTTTGACACGTCAAGATGTTCAAAATATTCTTGATATTTTTAAAAAAGATTATGGAGCTATTGTTGAAGAAGTTTTAAAGGATTTTTCAGTGGGAGAGATTCAAAGAGTGTTACAAGGTCTTTTAAAAGAACAAGTCTCAATACGTAATTTAGTTACGATTTTTGAAACAATAGCAGACTTTACGAGTATTACTAAAGATACATTTTTTTTAATTGAAAAATGTAGGCAAGCAATTGGAAGGCAGATAGTTAGTGGATATTTAAATTCTAATTTAGAACTTAATGTGATAACAATAAATCCAGAATTTGAGCAAAAAATAATTGATTCACGATTTGAGACCAATAACGATCTTATAAGTTCTCTTGATCCAAATTTAAAAACTAAATTTATTTATGAACTTTTTAGACTTGTAAATGAGGTTCAATCACAAGGATATTATCCTGTTATACTATCGAGTGAATCTGCACGACCTGTAATAAGGGTCTTAACCAGTAGAGAACTTCCAGATATTGTTGTTATATCTGTTTTAGAGGTTCCTAAAAATGTTAAAGTTAATGTGCTTAAAACAGTAGAGGTTGAAGAGTAGTATTATGGTTCAGTATTTTACAGAAAGAGGTCCAACCTATAATGAGGTCATAGAAACTGTTAAGAAGAAATATGGAAAGAATGCTAGAGTTATGACTTATAAGACAATAGCTCATGGAGGAATATTTGGCTTATTTAGTAGAGATTGGATTGAAGTTTCAGGTTATGTTAGATATGACATTGGACAACAGCAAATAAATGTCGAAGAGGAGAAGCGTAAAATTCTTCAAAGCATTAAAAAAGAAGAGAGTTCTTCAATTGAGGATGTAATTAAGGAAGTTAAATCTCTTAAAAATGAACTTGCACATAAAAAGGAAGAAATTAATCATCCAACAATTTTAAAAATAGAAGATATTTTACGTAGTAATGATTTTTCTGAAAGTTACATTAGAGATATTAATAATTTTATTAAGAGAGATTTTAGTTTATCAGATCTTGATGATTATGATAAAGTTAAAGATAGTGTTATAATATACATTGCTAAAACTATTAAATGTTCAGGTTCTATTATTGATAATCTTAAAAAAAGAATTTTTATTTTAGTTGGACCAACGGGTGTTGGGAAGACCACTACTATTGCAAAACTTGCAGCAATCTATGGAATTAATAGTGATGATAAGAGTTTGAATATTAAGATTATTACCATTGATAATTATCGTATAGGAGCTAAAAAACAAATTCAAACATATGGTGATATTATGGGGATTCCTGTTAAGGCGATTGAATCTTTTAAAGATTTAAAAGAAGAAATTACACAGTCAAAGGATTTTGATCTTGTTCTTATTGATACAATTGGTAAGAGTCCTAAAGATTTTATGAAACTTGCTGAGATGAAGGAACTTCTTAATGCTTGTGGTCGTGATGCTGAATTTCATTTAGCTGTGAGCTCTACTACAAAGACGGCAGATATTAAAGAAATATTTCATCAATTTTCTCCCTTTAGCTACAAGACCGTGATTTTTACGAAGTTAGATGAGACAACATGTGTTGGTAATTTAATAAGTTTAATTCATGAAATGAGAAAGGAAGTTTCTTATGTTACTGATGGGCAAATTGTTCCTCATAATATTAGTATTGCAGAACCGCTTACCTTTATCAAAAAAATAAATGGATATAGAATAAGTGATGATATTGAATTTATTCGAAAGATAAAAGGTAAATCTTATTATTAAGGATAATATATGATAGAAGATCAGGCTCAAAGTTTACGTGATATTATGAGATTGAATAATAGGGCTAGTTTTGTTATTGATGATAAAATTCAAAATAATAGAACAAGATTTATTTCCGTTACTAGTGGTAAAGGTGGTGTTGGCAAAAGTAATATTGCTATAGGTCTTGCTCTTAAGTATGCAAATCTTGGTAAAAAAGTTTTAGTTTTTGATGCAGATATTGGTATGGCTAACATTAATATTTTGCTTGGAGTCATTCCAAAGTACAGTATTTATCACATGATTA
The DNA here is from genome assembly GCF_023035815.1 of Borrelia parkeri. Classification (NCBI taxonomy): domain Bacteria; kingdom Pseudomonadati; phylum Spirochaetota; class Spirochaetia; order Spirochaetales; family Borreliaceae; genus Borrelia; species Borrelia parkeri. The sequence goes on along the minus strand of NZ_CP073159.1, from coordinate 284,095 downwards.
TGCAAGGGCGAGGTATTAAGGACGTAATAACAAAGACAGAATATAATATTGATCTTTTAGCTGGTGCTTCTGGGACAACAGAACTTTTAGATTTATCAGAGACCGAGATGAATCAGTTTATAAAGGAGTTATTAAAAGTTTATGAATATGATATAGTAATAATAGATACCAGTGCTGGAATTTCAAGACAGGTTATTTCGTTTTTGTTTTCTAGTGATGATGTAGTTATTGTTACAACACCAGAACCTACTTCTATAACGGATGCTTATGGTATAATCAAGGTTTTATCTCATAAAATGGAAAATTTAAAAAATTTAAGACTGGTTGTCAATAGAGTGGCTAATGTAAGTGAGGGAAAAGTAGTGGCTAAAAAAGTTATTGATATATCAAGTCAGTTTTTGAATTTAAATATTGATTATTTAGGATATGTTTATGAAGATCAAAATATTAGAAATTCTGTTTTTAAACAAAGACCTTTTATTTTATTAAATCCCAATAGTAAGGCTAGTTATTGTCTTGATTCTATTGTGGCTGCTCTTGAAGAAATTACTCTTGATAATAAAAAGAGAAGAGGTGTTATAGGTTTTATATCTAAATTTTTTGGGATGGAATAGGTAATATGTTATTTACTAAGAGACGCAAGTATGTTTTATTATTTAGTGCGTTTGCATTTATTCTTGCGGTGATTCTTGGCATTTTTGCTCGTGTGCCTTTTATTACAGTATTGTTTAGAGCGGTTTTTCAGTTTATAATTTTTTTCTGTATTGGGCTTTTACTTGAATTTATATACAAGAAATATTTGTATGATCTTTTTAAAGATGATAGTTTGAGTGATGATACAAGGAAGAAGGATATTGATGAGAATAGTAACTGTAAGCCTGAAACAGATGATAAGAACTCTTTTTCTAAAAATATTCCTCTTGATAGGAATAAAAGTGGTGATAATGACAATTATAGTTTTTTAGAAAAATTGAGTAGATATGATACAATTGTTAAAGAGAGTAAATTAAATAGTAAGTTATTAGATCAAATTTCACATGTTGAGAATACTGATCCAAAAATTGTTGCTGAGACTATTAAGACTTTGATTAATAAAAAGGAATAATTATGGTTAATATTATCGATTTTGCGGATTTTAGGAATAGAATTAAGAATTATTTAGAAAGAGAAAATCGTATTAATTTAATAGAGGTGGAATCAGATACGCTTGAAGAGGCTTTAAATGATGCTTCTTTAGAACTTTCAGTTCCTTATAAAGACTTGAATTATGAAGTCTTGGTACGTGGAAATAATGGACTATTTGGATATGGTAAGAAAAACTGGAAAATAGTTGCTTATAAGAATTCTTATTCAAAGTTTGGTATTACTGATGTTTTAAGTTCACAAAGTGAATTTAAAGAAGTTGCGTCTCTTGATGGGAAATTTTTTATCAGGAAAACTGCCAAGGGGGTATTTTTGAAGGTTACTCCTGCTCAAGGAGATGGGAGTGTTGTTAAGTTTAAAGATGTAATGGATAAATTTGCTTCATATAGTAACATCAAAGATTTGGATGAAAATTTTGTTAGATCGGTTATTGAGGATGCTAATGGTAAGTATGAACAAGTATCTAATTTTGAGGCCGATCTTGTTGAGAGTGTAACTATGATGGTTCATATATCAGAAGATTCAATGTCAGTAACTGTTGAATTTACTGTTCCTGGACCTAATGGTGCTGAAGTTTTGGAAAAAGATATTTATAGTATTCTTAAGAAATATGGAGTATCAGATCGAGCATTGCTTAAGAATAAAATAAAAGAATTTGTAGATTATCCTTTTTATGGTGAACCAGTTGAGATGGCAAGGGGAGTAAATCCTGTTAAGGGAAGAGATGCTTATATTAATTTTATTGCTAAGAGTAAGTCTTCAGGTGAGTATGGTGCTGTAGGTAATGAGTTTAGAAATGTTAATAGAGGAGATGAATTGGCAGAAATTATTCCCTTATCAGAGGGTATTGAAGGGTATACTGTTTTTGGAAAAATATTAAGAGCAGAGCATGGTCGAGAGTTAGATTTGATTTTGGGAGATAATACTTTCATGGAAGGAAATAAGATTATTGCAGGATGTGATGGATATATATCTATTGCAAATGGTATTATTTCTGTGCATGATGTTTATGTTGTTGAGGGTGATGTTGGACCTGGTACTGGAAATATAGTAAATAATGGTATGGTTCTTGTTAAGGGAAGTGTTTTAGATGGATATAATGTTATGGCTAAGAGTGGAATAGAAGTCAATGGACTTGTTGGTAGGTGTAATTTGAGAACGGATGGTTCTATTATTCTTCGCAGTGGTGCTAATGGAAAGGGTGGTTCAGAGATTTATGCAAAGAAGTTTATTAAGTCTAAATTTTTAGAAAATGTTAATGTACGATGTGAAGGCGATATTGAAGTTGTAAGAGGAATTGTCAATTCTTTTGTTTCTTGTACAAAGAAGGTGCTCTGCATTGGAAAAAAATCTAAGATAGTTGGTTCTGATGTTCGTGCAAGAGAAGAGGTTCGAGCATATTCTATTGGATCTGAGGGTAATGCTGAGACTTCTATTTGTGTTGGGTGTGATCCTGAAATAAAAGTTTTGCTATCTAAATTTACTGAATATCTTGTTAAGATTGAGAAACGGTTGGAAGTTTTAACAAAAGATATTTCTGCTTTAAAGAAGAACATTCAACTTATTGTTGATAAAGCTGAGAAATCTTTAAAAATTGACAGTTGTAATGAGCTTATTAATGAGCGAGATATTTTAATTTTGGAAATAAAGATGGTAAAAGATAAGCAAGAAAGTTTACAAGATGCACTTGAAGATAGTAAGATTGATGGCAAAATTTTTGTTGAGTACATGGCTTATACTGGAGTTAAGTTACATATTAAAGATGCTTATTATGAACTTCCAAGAGATTATCATAATATTACTTTTGTAGAGGATGACAATATTATTAAAATGTTAGCTTATGTTCCTTTTAAATCTAAATAGGTTGCAAATTGTAGGAGGATCTTTATGGATATTAATGGTTCATCTGAAGTTGTAAAGATAATTACACAAGGTGCTTTTAAGGCTAGTGAAATTTCAAATGAGGATTTAAGGAATAAAAAGATAAGAGAAAATAAAAATTTGATTTTAAATCAAAGCAAGAGTTATCATGTTGATTCTGAAATAAATAGCATATATCCGGCTGATGAGAACATGGATGGTAATGTCAATTTTATTACAATGTCAAAAGTTAATACTGCTAAGAGAAATTCACCTGGCATATATGATATTAATTTTCGTGATCCAAAAATTGGAAGAAACATTGATATTGAACGATAGTTTAAGTATAGGACATTCTGTATGTTTGTTGTTTTTTGTTTTATTTTGATTATATTTGTTTTTATATATTTTCATGTTTATATTAGTTTGAAAATCAAATCTAATAGTATACTTAGGAAATTTAGGAGTGAGGTAGATAAAACTATTATTGAAATTAATCAAGCAACTGATAGAAATATAAATATTATTGAGATAAAGATTGAAAGCTTAAATAGGATTATTAAGGAAGTTGATGAGAGGATAGAAATACTTGATCAAAGACTATTGGGATTTAATACTCATTCGATTTCAATGGGAAGTAATAATTTTAGCATGAAAGGGGATAGTAGTGTTTATAAGAGTAATTTAGATTATTCAATACCTACTATTGAGAAAAATATAATTAAGGAAGGATATAATATTCGCCAGCAAGTTATTTCGCTTTATGAGCAAGGAATGTCGTTAGAAGTGATTGCTAAAAAGTTGAAATTGGATTTGGGTGAAATTGAATTAATTGTTTCAATTCATAGGGGTACTTGATGGAAAAATGGATAGGCATAGATCTTGGAACTACAAATACTGTAGCGTCTTATTTTGATGCTAATTCTAGGGTTATATTAAATGATAGGGGTGAGAGAATGACACCTTCTATTGTGTCTTTTACAGATTCTGGTATTATTGTTGGTAGTATTGCTAGACATCAAATATTGGTAAACCCAGATAAGACTTTTTATAATTTTAAAGTTGATATAGGTACCGAAGTCTCTTATGAAGTGGGTAATAATACATATAGAGCTGAGGATATTGCTTCTTATTTACTTTTAAATGTGAAGATGAATGCTGAGAAATTTTTAGGTACAGAGATTTGTGATGTTGTAATAACTGTTCCTGCTTATTTTTCTGAAATTCAAAGAAGAGGTGTTGTAGAAGCTGCAAGTCTTGCGGGATTGAAATGTCGTGCAATACTTAATGAACCAACAGCAGCCGCTCTGTCTTATGCTTTTGAAAAACAAATAGATGGATTATTTCTTGTTTATGACCTTGGTGGTGGAACTTTTGATGTTACTCTTTTAGAAAAACAAAATGATACTTATACTGTTCTTGCAATTAAGGGCGAGAATAAACTTGGCGGAAATAATTTTAATGAAGTCATAGAAAGGCATGTCTTAACCAGTTTTGAGGAAGAATATCCTGATATTAATTTAGATGATATTGTTATTCTTGAACAGATAAGAGACAAAATTGAAGAAGCTAAAAAAAGTTTATCTATTATGGATGAGGTTAGTATTGTATTACCTTTTCTTGATGGCAAGCATTTGAATTATAAACTTAAAAGAGATGATTTTAATTCTATGATTAAGGAATTTATAGAGAAAACTATTAGTCTTACAAATGAATGTATTGCCGATTCAGGTGTTGATCTTGAACGTATTTCAAAAATAATACTCTCAGGGGGTTCAACAAGAATTCCTTTAGTTAAAGAGAGATTAAAGGAAATTTTTCCTAAAATTGAAGTATTGGATTCCTTAAATCAAGATGAAGTTGTTGCAAACGGTGCGGGTATTCATGCTTTTAGTCTTTCAAATAATAGTATTCTTATTGACTTTAAAGATGTAACGCCTTATTCTCTTGGCATTGAGACTTCTAATGATGGATTTTTTACGTTAATTAAGAGAAATACTTTATTACCGGTTTGTGAGCGAAAAATATTTACAACAACTAATGATTATCAGGAAGAGATTGAGATACATATCCTTCAAGGTGAGTATAAAAAAGCATCTTTAAATTATTCTATAGGTAGATTCTTTTTTAGTAATATACAAAAGGCTTTAAAAGGTATTCCAAAGATAGAGATACTTTTTAATTTGGATGAAAGTGGTATCTTAAGCATTTCTGCAAAAGATTTAGATACGCATTCTTCTAAGTCAATTCAAATAAGAATGACAAGTTCTTCTTTTGATAGTGGTTTTGAAAACGAAGGTGTTCTTGCTTCATTAGAAGACATAAGATCTAGTAGGGTGTTAGAAGACAGTATTGAATTGACTTAAACATTTATTTGAATTGAGATATTAATTTTGTTATTGTAAGTTTTTTTACAGGCAGTATATTATTTTTCCAATAATATCATTGATGTTTATAAACCCATATTCTCTTGAGTCAAGGGAGACTTTTCTGTTTTCTCCTATTACCAGGTAATAATCCTTTGGGATATATATATTTTCTAAATTTTTTAGATGTTTCTTATCTATATTAAAGTTTAAATTATGTATGGATATTACATTTTGTGGTAGCTTTGTAAATTTTTCGCCTGGTATGGCAAAAATTTTTTTAATGGATATTTTTTTTGTTATAGGGTCTTTAATAAGTACCATTTCGTTTTTTTTAGGCAAGCTCCATAATACAATATATGTTTTGCTGCTCTTTAGTCTTATTCCATAAGCTAGTTTGTTATTAATTATCCAATGTTTCTCTAAAATTGTTGGTGACATTGAAGAACCTTTGACTAAATGAAAAGACAGAGATATTTTGATGATTGCTATCATTAATAATAAAGCCAGTATAATGGGTATTAGTACTTGTTTATGAGTTTTGATCATTTTTTAAATTTCCAATTGAGATCTTTTAGCAAATTGAAATTTCTAGTGTATAATGAGTCATATTATGATTATACCAAAAAAGGATCAGAATGTATTAAAAAGAAATAGAAATTTTTTATTTGATAGGGCTATTAAAGGTGATTTTGAATTGAGAGATTTTGGTAATATTCGTAACTTTCATAGAAAAAGACGGAAAAAATTTTTTCGTTTTATGAATATTCCAAAAAAACTTTTAGATGTAATTAAGTTATTATTTTTGACTTTATTTGCTAGGATGGTAATCATTGATAATTATAAGTATCGATCTTCTTATAATAAGATTCGACTTGAAATGATTAATGATTATGATATAAATCTAACTTATAGTTTTATTTTTAGATTTAATGCGATAATTTTTGTTTTAGTATTAGTCTTTTACTTAAATATTTTTTCGTATTATGGTTCGTACATTTTTCTAAGTAAGCTGAGTTTTCCCAAGGATTATTTTATTGATACTTTTTTATATTATAGTGATCAAGATTTAAGTCAGATCAATAATCATCTATTTGGAGTGGATATAAATAATTATGAGGCAACTGTAAGGAAACCTTTTGTTTTAAAGGTAGTTAAACATAAAATTAATCCTGGAGAGACACTTTCTCATATTGCAGCCAGATATAGCATAACGAGTGAGACTTTAATTTCTTATAATGATATTAAAGATGTAAGGAGCATTAAGCCTAATTTTGTTATTAATGTGCCTAATATGAAAGGCGTTCTTTATACTGTTGAAAAAAGTGATTCTCTCTCATCAATTGCAAAAAAATATAAGATTCCCAAAGTAGATATTCTTGATGCTAATAATCTTGATAATGAAGTTTTGTATTTAGGTCAAAAATTGTTTATTCCTGGGGGAAGAATGGCTAAAGAATTACTTAGAAATGCTTTAGGAGAGACTTTTTTATTTCCAACTCAAGGCATTATTACTTCAGGTTATGGCTATCGTCCTGATCCTTTTACCAAGATTATTAGTTTTCACAATGGGATTGATATTGCAAATGTAGCTAATACACCTATTTTTGCAACAAAAGAAGGTATTGTGGTAACAGCTGGATTTAGTGTTGGAGGATATGGAAAATATATTATTATTTCTCATAATAATGGTTTTCAAACTCTTTATGCTCATTTAGGTTCTTTTGCTGTGAGAGTTGGACAGAGGGTTTCAAGAGGACAAATAATAGGACGTATGGGAAGTACAGGGTATAGTACGGGCAATCATTTACATTTTACTATTTTTAAAGATGGAAAAACGGGGAATCCTATGAAATATCTCAGATAGGCTATATGTATTTTGATGTATCCAATGTTTTTAATATTTGTATTAGTTTCTTTCCTTCTATGAGGTCAATTAACCTCCCTTCAATGATTTGTTTGGCTTTATCAGAAAATGTAGCTGGTGCAATACAGAGTCCTTTTAATTTACTCTCTTTGGTTTTTGCAACAAGGTCTTTTAGGAATAATTCTCCAAAATTTTTTTGATCTGTTCTTACAAATCTGACTATTAAATTTTCTTCCCATTGATTATTTGATAGTTGAAAATTTATGTCTATAAATTGTGATGTTATTTCATTTATCTTTTTATCTCTTACTTGAAACTTGTTTTTATAGAGTTTAAGGATAATTGCATTAGCTAAATTATTAAACTTTTCTTTTGGACTTCTAAGATATATTCTTAATGCTAAATTTTCATTCAGTTTTTTACTAAATTCTAATTTTTCAGTAATTTTTTGATAGTGTGGATCAATCCTTTCAACTCGAGTAAACGCTTCAGTTGCTTTTTTGTAGTTTTCATGTTCTATGTATAGCTCTCCTAGTTTGTAAAATAGTTTAAGGAATGTTTTTGTTGGTAAATCAGGTTTGATCCTCATCAGTTCTCTAATGTTATCTTCTAATTTTGTTAGGTTGTTATTTTTTGAATTAATCTCAGATTCAATTAAAAGAGCTTCATAGATCCTTCCATCTTTGTTTCTTATTTTGTTTGCAATTGAAAATGCAAGCCGGTCCTGATTTAATTGAGATAGAGATTGGGCATATGCTAATAGAGCATCTACGTCATTTTGTATATATTTGCTTATGCTGTTAAATATCCCAACAGCTTTATTATAGTTTTCCGTATAAAAGAGCGTTATTCCTATGTATTTTAAGGCATCCTTATTGTTTTTATCAAATTTATATATTTTTGTGAGATAATGTAGTGCTTCTTTATAATGTGCATTTTTTAGGAAGGCTATTCCAAGGTAGTAATTTGCATCTATATCGGTTTTTTTCATTAGGTATGCTTTTTTAAGAAATATCAATGCTTCTGAATTAAAATTTCTCTCAAGATTATAAAAACCGTAACTTAAGAAAGCCTTAAAAGAATCTATTCTTTGATTTGTAGGGTTTGCTTCTATAAGTTGGCATAATTTTTTGGCATATTTAATACCATTTTCAAAGTCTTTATTGGAATAATAATAATCGTTTAGAGTTTGTAAAGCACTTATTTCGTTTGGATTTGTTTTTAATATATTTGCGGCTTTGTCTGTTAATTTTTTTGTTTTATTATGTTTGTCTTTTTTTCTTATTTTTGTGTTTGATATTGCAATTTTGAAGAATAAAAATATCAAAAGAGATATTGCAGCTGAGGAAAATATTATGAATAACGGTAACACCCTAACTTCTCCTAAAAAGTCATATTTAGTAATATCATATAAAACAGTAGTTTATAGCCTTTGAGTATTTTTTCTGTTAAATAAAAGATTACTTGTAAGTTGAACATAGTATTAATTATATTATAATATTATATTATATTATATTATTGTTATAGTTTGATTATATATAAATTTGTTTTTTACAAAAGAACAAAAAGGTTGGAATTCTTGAAAGGGTTTTTAGCCATAAGGCTGTCTAATAATGAATATTTTTCAATTTTAAGTTTGGATGATACTGCTGTAAAGAGAGTGGTATTAGGTAAGATTGCAGATGAAACTAATGTAAAATTGGATTTTTATATTAGTGAACATGATGATTTTTCTAATTCTGTTATTATTGGGTCTTTTTTCTTAGATAATCTTAGGAAAGAGAGTGCTAATATAAATGTTTATTTCAAAGTAGATTCTATGATGCTTTATGTTTATGGTGAGTGTGATGGAATTGCAAATAAGTCTAAGTTTGATTTAAGCTTAATTAATCTTGCTGTAGGTTCAGAAGAAATTAATGATTTCGAGAGTGATAAGTCGAGTGATTTGCCCGTTGGTTTTAGTGGTGTAGAGCGTGAAGAGGAAATTGTTAAAGAATTTGGCAGTGTTGCTGGGCATTATGATTCTTTAAATGGTGATTTAGATAATTTTAATGATTTACCTAATTCCCAAAATTTGTCTGCAGACGAAAAGCTTTTTAGTAATGATAATAATTTTAATTTATTATCGGATTCTTTAAATTCAGATAATGGTACATTGATAAGTGAAAATTTTGATTCTGATTCTGATCTTAATTTAGAAATTTTTGATTTTGGGCTTACAGAAGATGGTTTTGAGAATAATATTGATGAAGGTGATGAAATTGAAGAACACGTCCTTAATGATCAAGATACTGTCAGTCGAGATACTTTCGATTTAGATAATATTTCTGTTGATATTAGTGATTCGAGTGCTGCTTCTGATAATTCTGATGCTAATGCTGTGAAATTAGTTGGAGATGAGGACACTGATTTTAAGAGTGTTAATGTTTATACTCTGCAAGATTCTTATTCTGATAATTGGAACGTTGAAGACATTATTACTGACCTTGATAATGGATTGGGTGAGAGCACATTTGATGATGTTGCTTTGGATTTTAGTAATGAAGATTTTGCTACAGATATTGAAGAGAGTCGATTTGATTTAGATTCGGAAGAAGGTTTAATTCAAACTTCTATGCTTTATTTAAGTCTTGTTTCTTTATTTCTTTTGATATTTTTTTCATTGTTTTTGATTTTTTCTAAAGTATTAAATCCTAGAAATTTTGCAATTTATGATTGTCCTTTTTATAAAGAAGAAAAAATTACTAAATGTGAAAATAGTAATTATGTTTAAGCAAATTATTTGTTTGTTCTTATTAAGTTTATTTTCTTGTTCTGTTGGTAAAGGGTCTTTAAATAACAATATAGTTAAAAGGAATGTTGATAACTTTGATTTAAGTCATCTGAATTGGTTATGGAATTTTGACTATGTGGGAAAAAATTTCGATGAATATTTTGGCATAGATTCAAATTCTTATGTGTATATTGCCTATCTTTTTAAAAAAATAGGATATGACGAAAAGTTTAAGGAATATATGTATAAGGCAATAAAGAGTAGCAATGATATTGCATCTCAATTTGCTGGAATTAAGCTTATTGAATATTATAATGCTAGAAGGGAATATTTTGAGGCTGAACTTGTTGGACGCAAACTTTACAAAAGATATGATAATAATAAATTTATTATATTAGGATATTTTAAAAGTCTTTATTGGCAAAAAAAGAATGATGAAGCTCTTTTGGTTTTAAATAAGCTTGAAAAGATGAATTTTGCACAATCTCAAGAGAATGAAAATCTTTTATTTAAGGCTGTTCTTTGTTTTAATGCTTCTGATATTAATTCATCATTGATTTATTTCAGTAAATTATTTGAAGATTTGCCAGCAGAATATTTACACGTAAGGGCTCATGATTATCTTGTTCTTGAAGAGAGATCTAGTCTTTTAAGTTCAGATTTTTTTAATCTTGTTAAGTTTAAATCCTTGGTAGCTAATGGAGATTTTAAAGGCGCAATCAGTATATTAAATGATGATTTTAAGAAATATTATAATAATTTTGTATTTTTAAATGATGTTTATAAAGCTTTTCTAGGTTCAGGCTATATTAGCAGGGCTTTGTCTTTTTTTAGTAGTTTAAATAGTATTTATAAGGATTATTATTTAGGGCTTATTAATTTAAGATTAAAAAAGGACGTAGGATTTTTTACCATAGTTAAATATTTAAAAAATGCTTCTCTTGAGAATGAACCTTATAGGTTAGAAATACTTAATGAAATTTTTGGCAATTTAATATTTCTGCAGAATACAAGAAATTATTTTGCTCAAAATGTAGCTAGATTTTATACGGGTAAGGATAGGAATAATCTTGGATTTATCAAGATATTAGATGAATATATTCTAGAAGCTGTGCAACTTAAGGATTATGATAATTTATATGCACTTTATCATAATGGTCAAAATATTATTGATGGTGCTGTTTTATCTAGACTTGCTTTTATTAATGCAAGGCTTATATATCATAAATTTATTGCTCCTAAGTCAAGAAATGAGTATGACGAACTTTTGAGTTCTTCTATTAAGTATAATCGGATATCTTATGCCTCATTTATGAGCAAATATTTGTTGAATCAAAGTATTAATGATTTTTTTGAAAATGATTTAGATATTCATTATGATCAGTCTGATTATGAAAGGTTTTTAGAAGGATTTTTTAAATTTAATCTGCATTCTTATGTTAGTGCGTTTGTTGCTAGTGATTTTAATAATGGTTATAGGTTTTCTCCTAATTTTTACCGTACCCTTTATGATGAACTTGTAAGGCATGAATATTATTATGAATCTACACTTGCTATTAACTATCTTGTAAGACAAGATAACTCAGCTTTAAGTAGAGATGATTATAAGCGTCTCTATCCGTGTTTGTATAATAATTTAATTAGGTATTGGTCAAAGAGACGGAAACTTGAACCTAGTCTTGTGTTTTCTTTAATAAAGGCTGAGAGTAGTTTTAAAGGAAATGCTGTTTCTAAGCCTGGTGCTATTGGACTTATGCAGATTATGCCTTTAACATCAGTTGATGTTTCTAGAGAAATTAAATATTATGATTATGATTTGAAACAACCAAAAGATAATGTTATCATAGGAACTTATTATTTAAGTAAAAGGATAAGAATGATCGGAGAGGTATATAAAGCTCTTGCATCCTATAATGGTGGCATTGGAAATGTGCGTAAATGGGAGAGAGATTATGGGCATTTACCTAAGGAGCTTTTCATTGAAGCAATTCCTTTTGGGCAAACTAGAAATTACGTTAAGAAGATATTGGTTTATTGTGTGTTGTATGATGCTTTATATGAGAGTAAGGGAATGGATTTTATTATAGAATATATTATGGGTAAATTCCCCAAAAGTTTTTAGGTTGTCGAGAACTTGATGGAAAATGTTTTAAGAGTTGTAATTTTAGGCTTTGTTCAAGGAATTTCTGAATTTTTGCCTATATCTAGTTCAGGGCATTTGTTGATTTTAAAAAAGTTTATGCATATTGATCTTCCTATGGTATTTGATATTTATTTACACTTTGCAACCGTTTTGGTTGTAATGATTTATTATCGCAAACGAATATTAGAACTTGTTGTAGTCTTGGTAAAATTTGTTTTAAGAAAGACTAACAAGTTGGATTTTGCAAAGTTGAGATTAATATTACTCATATTAATAATCACTCTTATTACAGCATGTGTTGGAATTTTTATAGAAAAATTTAAGGAGTTATTTACTCTTAATTTGGTTTTAGTTAATTTTATTTTGACAAGTATTTTATTGTTTTTGCTTGAATTTAAGATTTTAATTTTTGATTTTAAAAAAAATATCTTGCTTGCAGGATGTTTAATTGGGACCATGCAAGGAATTGGAGCTATGCCGGGTATTTCTCGTTCAGGAATTACAATTTTTGCTTCAGTTTTGCTTGGTTTTAACAGGTCAGAGTCATTTGAGATTTCGTTTTTATCTTTGATTCCTATTGTTTTTGGAAGTTTACTTTTAAAGTATAAGGAGTTATTTGAATCAGATATGCTTTTTAGTGTTTTTGAGATAAACTTGGGGGCAATTATTGCTTTTATGGTTGGATTATTTTCAATTAGTTTGTTTGTTAAAATGCTTAAGGATAGTAAACTTTATTATTTTTCGGTTTATTTAATTGTACTTGTAAGTTTAGTTTATTTCCTTTTTTGATTTTAATAGAGTTATGAAAAATTTTTATCATTATTTTCATTTTTTGTTTTTTTTTATGTTGGCTGTTATATCATTCTCGCTTTTTGTTGCTTTAACCCCTGTAGGAAATATATTCATATTTTTTGTTTTTAATCTCATAGGTCATATGCTTCTAAATACTTTTTCATTTTTATCATTTTATCTAATACTTTATCCGTTTGTAAATTGGTACGTTTATCGCAACAATATGTTTAGCAAGAGATTTGTATTTAATTGGAATTATACGGTTATTTTATTTTTTACGCTGACCTTTTGGTTAAGAATTAATTCTGATCTTGAGGGTTCTAATTTTATTAATTGGTTTTTGAGTAATTTTGGGATTATGCTTGGCAATTTTTTTGTTTTTCTTATTTTAATTTTGGAACTTGTTATTTGGATTTACTTAAATTATGTCCTTTTTAAGGATGCTAGCTTTATTTTAAATACTTTTCATTTTATAGTATTTAAATTGAAAATTTTGTTTGAAAGTATGTTTGCTTTTTTACCGTTTTTAAATACTCTAAAAATTAAAAAAAATATTAAAGTGTATAAAGATTGTGATGATAATTTTGATGCAGCTAAAACTTCTGATAAGGGAGATAATATCATTAATGATGAAGAGTATCAGGCTTTATGGTCTTTTAAAGCCTTTTTAAGAAAACCTAATAAACCTTTAGATGTTAATTTAGATAAAACCATTTTTTGTCAATCAGAGGTGAGGGATGATAACTTATCGGAAGATCAATCGTTGCAAGATTCTCAGTGTGATCTAAATGTTACAGATGATTCTAAGTATAAAGCATTAACAGAATTTGAGGATAATAAGTTAGTGTCTAGTGGAAAAATTAAGGTTGGTGATATAAGGCATAAGGGCATAATAAGTAATCTTGTTAAGATTGATTATGGAAACTTATTAGTAGGTGAGGGTAGTGATAATTATTTAATAGATATTTCTGTTTTTGATCAAAGAGAACCTAAAAGTGAAACTGAAGATATTGAATATGATCGAGAAATTCAAAAACAATCGATGATTTTACAGGAAACTTTTAAAGAATTTAATATTAATGCTAAGCTTATTGATGTTATTAAAGGACCCGTTGTTACAATGTATGCTGTTCGTCCTGATAAAGGTATTAAACTTTCAAGAATAACTTCTATATCTGATAATATTGCCTTAAGGCTTGCAGCAGTTCGGGTTAGAATTATTGCACCAATACCTGGTAAAGAAGCTGTTGGAATTGAAATTCCTAATAAAAGACGAGAATTTATTTTGATCTCAGAAATAATAAATAGTAAGGAGTTTCAAAGTGATTTTAAAGTGCCTTTTGCACTTGGTAAAGAAATTAATGGAAGTAATGTTGTTTTTGATCTTATCAATGCTCCCCATCTTTTAATAGCAGGTGCTACTGGGGCTGGAAAATCGGTTTGTGTAAATTCACTGATTGCTTCAATTATTTTTTCAAAATCCCCAGATGATGTTAAGCTTGTACTAATAGATCCTAAAGTAGTTGAACTTAAGCTTTTTAATGATATTCCACATTTGTTAACCCCGGTTATTACTGATGTAAATAGAGCCTTGGAAGCCCTTCGTTGGTGTCTTGATGAGATGGAGAGAAGATATGTTCTTCTTGATAATTTTCTTGTGAGGGATATTAATGCTTATAATAAAAAAATACTGGAAGAGGGGTCAAATGAAGCCCCATTACCTTATTTGGTAATCATTATTGATGAATTTGCAGATTTAATCCTTTCTGCAAGAAAGGATTTAGAAACTTTGATTTCTAGGCTTGCAGCTATGGCTCGGGCTGTTGGAATGCATTTAGTTCTTGCTACTCAAAGACCATCTGTTGATGTTATTACGGGAGTAATAAAGGCTAATTTCCCTTCAAGGATTTCTTTTATGGTTGCTAGTTCTATGGACTCAAGAATAATTCTTGGAGCATCAGGTGCTGAGAAACTTTTAGGAAAGGGTGATATGCTTTATGTTAATCCTACTACACCTTTTCCTCAAAGAATTCAAGGTGGATTTTTGAATGAAAAGGAAGTTTATAGATTAGTTGAAGAAGTGAAAAAATTTGGTACCCCAAATTATATTGATGATGAAATATTTATTGATAGTGTTGTGGGAGTTGATACTATGGTTCTAAATCCTTCAGATGAGCCCATGTTTGAGGAAGCTCTTGAGATTATTCGTTCTACGAAAAAAGCATCTGCGTCTTATTTGCAGAGGCGATTAAAGATAGGATATAATAGAGCTGCACGAATTATTGAGCTTATGGAAGAGATGGGATATATAGGTCCTGTCAATGGCTCAAAACCACGGGATGTGTTTATTTAGATATTAAAAAGGACATTCAATATGAATATCCCTATTTTATTATTTCCCGATTTTTTGTTTTAACTTTCTTACTTTTTTTGCTTGTTTTCTTTTAAATGCTTTTTCTTTTTTGACGCGAATGGTTGATGGTTTTTCATAATATTCTCTTCTTTTCCATTCTCTAATTATTGCTTCTTTTTCAATCATTCTTTTGAAACGTTTTAATGCTTTTTCTAAGCCTTCATTTTTGTCAACATTGACAGTTATCAAAAAAATCACCTCCTTGTTTTTATTCTATCCTTTTAGTGTTATTGATTATTTGATTTTTGTCAATAAGCATTTGTTCTAGGAAAAAATCTGGGTTTACTGCAACCCCATTAATTCTAACTTCAAAATGTAGATGAGGTCCTGTTGAAATTCCTGTATTGCCAACATTACCAATGTATTCACCTGTATTTACTATTGCATTCTCTTTAACTCCAAATTTTGATAGATGTAAATAAATTGTAAATACTCCTGGTAAATGTTGAATTATTACGGTTTTACCAGTAATTTCTCTATCTCTTGCGAATACTACTTTGCCTCTGCCAGCTGCGAAAATAGGTGTTTTTTCTCTTTTAAGTGGGGCATAATCTTTTCCATTATGCATTTTATGGCTTGATATTTTTTTCTTGTCTTGCATATAAATTCTTTGGTCTCCGTAAGGACTGGTTATTTTGTATTGATCTTTGATTGGATAAACCAATGTATCGTAGTGGTAAATTGTTGTATCTCCTATATTTCCAATTATATTCCATAATGTGAGAGCTTGTTTTTTTTCTTTAGTTGATTGTTGATTTTTAATAAGCTTGGATTTGTTTTTATTAAGCTTGACTGTTGTTTTTTTAAATTTGAGTTTTTTTATCTCTATTTCTTTTATGTATGTTTTATGTTCAAATTCTATTTTAATTTTCCTTTTTCCTTCTTTGATCATTGGTGTAATTCCTATTAGTGCTATATGGTATTCTTTGTTTCCTACGTTGAATTTGAAAGGAGATGCACTTAAAATAGGTTTTTGATTTGTACCTAAAAGAGATAGTTTTTTGAAATTTTTGTTGCTTGCAAAGTAAATATTATCTCCCTGGAAAGTTTCTTTTTTATAGTAACTTTTTATGGTATCATTATTTACTGCATTGATGTTAAGTAATCCTGTTATGAATGTAAATAAAAGGCTTTTGATGTTAAGCACTAATTTTGTCTCTTTTTGATATCAATAATTTTTAAAATTTTATCGTTTTGATTGTAAAGATCTTCACTAATTGTGCATATTATGTCTATATTTTGGCCGTCTTTGATACCGAGTTTTTGGATATTTTGAGTTCCATTAAAATAGATAGCTTTATAATAATCTTTATTGTTTTTGATTTTCATGCTTATATGTTTTGAATTTCCATTTTTATCAATTGTTCTGAGGTTTTGAATGTATACGTCTTCCATCATAAAAACAAATTCTCTAAAACCATGTCCGTAAGGTTCAAATAAGTTTATTATTTTTAAAAGTTCTTTTTTGTTAAAGTCTTTAGGTATAATTGCATCTATTAGTATTGAATCTTCATATAATTCTTTGTATTCTATCTTTTCAAGAGCGTTTTCAAGTTCTTTTATAAATTCATTTAATACACTCTCATATAGAGTAAATCCGGCAGCGGCTTTGTGTCCTCCAGAATTTATTAATAAATGGTTTGGTATCATTGAAATTAATTCTTTTGAATTTATTTTATTGTTTGATCTTATGGATCCTTTAATTATATTTTCTTGTTTTGTTAAGAAAACAGCAACTTTTTGATAATAGGTAGAAAGTCTTGTTGCCATTCGAGAACTAATTCCTTTTGGAGTATGTTTGTCATAACATACTATGAATTTATCATTTTTAAAAATAATATTCTCATTATGTGTATTCCAAGATATATCTTCTTTGCGTTTTCTTAAAATATTTATGTTTTTAATTTCTTTAAACTTATTTTCTATTTGATTAATATCTTCGGTTAATAAAAATTGAATTGTAATATCTGCTTTTTCAAGTCTTCCTGTTGAATTTAATATTGGAGCAATTTTAAACGCAATATCTGTTGCAGTGATCATTGGTTTTGTTAGTATATTGACCTCTTTTAATAGATAATTAATGGATATGTTTTCTCTTAGTGCGATTTCTTTAAGTCCTTCTTTTACAACTATTCGATTTTCATTAATGATTGGCATATTATCAGCAATAGTTCCTATTGCGACAAATTTAAGTCTCTTAAGGCAGTTTTTTAGTAAATCTTTATTTATTTCAAATATTATGTTGTAAAATATGTAATATAGTTTTTCTTTAATATTAATTTCTCTATATTTAAAATATTTGGTAATTTGCATGAGTTCTTTTAGTGTTTTTTTAGCAAATTTAGGATATTTTTTGACAAATTTTTCACTAATATCAATTGTTTCAATATCTATTTTTTGATTAAAGAATTCATTTAGAAGTTGATTCTGTTCATTTTTATTAAATACAATTATGTATTTATTTTGTGAGAATTCTTCTAGTTTATTAATGTTAATTTGTAAGTCATTATTGCTTTCTAGAGTTATATACTTTTTAAAAATGTAGTTGTTTATTTCTATTGCATGAAGTGTAATATTATTATTTAATCTTTCTAGGAATAAAAATACCATGTTTTTATTATAAAGATTGGTAGTGGAGAGGTAGAGCGCAAGACATGCTTTAAAACTGACATAACATCCAGCTATTTCTTTAAATGGAGAGAGATCACCTTTTAAATGAGGGTCAATAATTATATTTTCTATGTCAATTTCTTTGTTTGGAAGATGATGATCTGTAATTATTACTTCTATGTTTTTTGATCTTGCATAATTTGCTTCTTCGATGTTAGAAATTCCACAATCAACGGTAATGATTATTGATATTTTATCTTCCAATGCTTTATCAATGATCTCTTTTGTAAGGCCGTAAAATTCTCCATTAGAGGGTATTTTATAGGTTACATTGATTCCAAAATCTTTAAGGGTTTCATACATTATTATTGTAGCTGTGATTCCGTCGGCATCTTTGTCCCCAAAGATTAATACATTTTCCTTTTCTGCAATGGCTTCATTCATTCTATAAATGAATTTGTTTATATTTTTTAATAAGAATGGATTATGCATTAAATTTACGCTACTTTCAATAAAAAATAAGAAATCTTCTTCTTTTATTTCTCTTCTAAGTAGCAGTGTTGTTTCAAGAATGCTAATATTATATTTTTTTGCAATATTGATTATATTCTCTTTTTTGATGTCAATTTCTTTTTTTTCCCAAATTTTCATGTTTTATTCCAGTTTGCTTTATTTAAAGTAGCGTTTGTTCAAATTCTGTATTGATCTTATTTTTGATCATAGTTTTGATAAGTTCTTTTGACTTACTGATTAAATTTACATTTAATGTTTCTTTGATATTTTTTTGAGTTGTATATTCTAAGTATTTAAAACTACCTGTATTAATATAATTATTTTGATTATTGGTGCAATTTATGCAGTTAAATCCGTTAATGTGGATATCATAGTAGTAATGATTGTCTATTTGTTTATTACATTGAAAACATAATTTTGATAAGTATAAAAATCCCTTTATTATTAAAAATCTTATCTTGTATTGTAAGTCAATTAATTGTGCTTTTTCTAAGCTTGTGGTGTTTAGTATCTCTGTTGCTTCGATAAATAACTTAAAGCATTCTCCATCATCAAAGCTTAAATTAATAAGCTTGATCCAAAGATAAATAATTATTAGTTTTTCATAGATTAAATCTTGCATTATAAATTCTTCATCATTAACTTCTATGATTTTGCATAAATTCTTTTCTTTTACTATCTCGAAATTGGCTTTTACTAGGTTATTGATGTTTGATTTAAATTTTTTTATAGTAGAATTATAAATTATTGTGTGAATAATTCCTTTTGAATGAAATAGGTTTAGCAGAGAATAACTTTTTTTATGATATAAATTTGTTATGATAGCATTAACTTTATTAAACTGCATTATAACTAATTGTATAATAAAAGAATTCATTATTAAATGAATTCTCAGAAAAATTTTCTTTTGTTATAATAAAGCTTAAGGAGATTGAATATTCTATGGAAGAAGTAAAAAATCCTGTTTCTAAGGGAAAGAAGCGTTCAAAAAACTCTGGGGGCATTCTGCCGCATTTTGATAAGCCTGTGAGAGTACCTTTAATTACGGTGCCATCACATCCTGTTTTTCCAGGTATGTTTATTCCAATTGTTATAGTCTCTGATACTGATATGAAGGCTGTTGATTATGTGATTAAAGGTAACGGCATTATTTCCTTATTTGTATTACGTGATAAATTTTTAGAAAAATCAAGAAGTAAGAATGATAAATTGATTATCAATTATAAAAAGGATATTTATTCTGTTGGTATTACTGCTAAAATAGTTAAGAAAATTAATCTTCCTGATGGTGGATATAATATTTTTGTTTCAACTATTGATAGAGTGAAGTTTGTCAAGGTTGTTCTTAATGAAGATTTTCCGATAATTGAAGTTGATTATTTAAAGCAAATTCCGATTAAAAAAGATGATATTCAGTCAAAGGCAATTTATAGTAGTATTTTGCTTAGAACTAAAGAAATATTCTCACATAGAAAGATGCCTGAATTTCAGTTAAATATGGTTAACATTGAAGATAAGGGTAGATTGTGTGATGTTGTTGCAGGAATGATTTCATCTTCAAAAGATACTCATCAAGAAGTGCTTGAAACTTTAAGTGTTAAGGATAGGCTTAAAAAGGTCTTGGAATTGATTTATGAAGAATTAAATTTAATTGAGATTCAAAATAAAATTGCTAAGGGCATTCAGGAAAAATTAGAAAAACAACAAAAAGAATTTTTTTTAAAGGAACAACTTAAAGCTATTAAGGCTGAACTTGGTGTAGGAGATGAAAAGAGTAATGAATTTTTAAAACTTAAAGCCAAGATCGATTCTTTAGCTTTAAAAGGAGAAGCTTTAGAGGCAGTTGAGAGGGAACTTGAAAAATTTTCATTTCTTGAAAAGCATTCATCTGAGTATATTGTGGTTAGAAATTATCTTGAACTTATTACTAACCTTCCTTGGGGAGAATCTAAAGTTAATTTTGATAAATTTAATTTGCAAAGGGCCGAAAAGATTTTAGATAAGACGCATTATGGTATGAGAGAAGTTAAAGATAGAATTATTGAATATATTTCTGTTCTTAAATTAAGAAAATCTCAAAAAGGAGCTATTATGCTTTTAGTTGGACCTCCTGGAGTTGGTAAAACTTCGATAGGAACAGCTATTGCTGAAGTTCTTAAAACAAAATTTTTTAGATTTTCTGTAGGTGGTATGAAAGATGAGTCAGAGATTAAAGGGCATAGAAGAACTTATGTTGGAGCATTACCTGGGAAAATTATCCAAGGGCTAAGAATTACAAAGACCAACTCTCCTGTTTTTTTAATAGATGAAATTGATAAGGTTTCAGCATCTAATTATGGAGATCCATTCTCAGCTCTTCTTGAGGTTTTAGATCCTGAGCAAAATATTAATTTTAGAGATCATTATCTTGATTTGCCTTTTGATATTTCTAATGTGTTCTTTATTTTAACAGCCAATTCTCTTGAGTCAATACCTACGCCTTTATTAAATAGAATGGAAATAATTCAGCTTTCAGGATATGTTGATGATGAAAAAATAGAGATAGCAAGAAAGTATTTAATACCAAAGGTCTTAAATGAAAATGGTGTTAATAAAGATTCCTTAAAATTTCAAGGTTCAGCTCTTGTTCAAATTGCTAGGGAATATGCAAGAGATAATGGACTTAGGAATTTTGAAAAGTATTTAAAACAAATTGTTAGAAAAGTTGCAAGAAAGCTTATTGAAGATAAGTCTGTTAAAGCATATCAGATTTCTAAGGAAAATTTGGAAGAATATATTGGTATTCCTGTATTTAGAAAAGAAGAATTTTTGCATAAAGTCATGTCTCCAGGTATGGTAATGGGTCTTGCTTGGACTAATTATGGTGGATCAACTTTAGTAATTGAAACTGTAAAAACTGAGTCTAAGACCCCTGGTATTAAGTTGACAGGTAGACTTGGAGATGTAATGAAGGAATCAGCAAATATCGCGTTTACTTATGTAAATAGCATTAGTAATGAGCTTAAGTTAAATAAGTCTTTTTTTGAAAAATATATGATTCATTTGCATATTCCAGAAGGGGCTATACCAAAGGATGGACCTTCGGCTGGGATTACTATTGCTAGTGCTTTTATATCTTTAGCTCTTAATAAAGTGGTGAGACCTCATTTGGCTATGACTGGAGAGTTATCATTAACAGGTAATGTAATGGCTATTGGGGGATTGAGAGCGAAAATAATTGCTGCTAAACGAAGTGGACTTGAGCATATTATTATTCCTAAATCAAATAAAGTGGATCTTGATGATATTCCTATTAACATCAAGAATGGCATAAATTTTCATCTTGTAGATAATATGAGAGAAGTTATTAAATTATTATTTTAGAATTTTAAAAGACTTTAAGTTTTATTTTGACTTTTACTATTTTTTGAGCAAAATTATTTCATTCTGTTAATATTTTATTTGTTGTCTTTAGTATTTTAACTTTGGGCTTAAATAGGTAAATTAGTAATGGAAGTAGTGTTAATGATGCAAGAGATGTTGTTAACATTGTAAAGGCTATGATTGCGCCAAGTGTTGCGATTATTTTATAAGTAGAAAATATTAATGTTAAAAATCCTATTCCTACTGATATTGAATTTGCAAATATTCCATTAAATACATTGGGAATTGATTTAATTAAAGCCTTTTTATAATCTTTAGTTGTTTGATAATTTAATATAAATGCATTAAAGAAATGAATGGAGTAATCTACCCCTATACCCATACTAACGGATGCAATTGTTGCTGTTGCAGGATTTAGTGTTATTCCGAAAAGTTTCATTACGGCGAAATTTAAAAATACTGACCATGCTACTGGAATCACAATTATTATACCGGTCTTAATGGATTTGAAGAATAACATTAGCAATATTGTTATTGCACTTAGTGTTGTAATAATATTTGTGACTTGTTCTACCACCATGGTTTTAGATATTAATATTTTGTCATACGCTCCTGAGAAATTATATTCATGTCCTGGCATGTATTCTTCAATCAAATTGCTTGCATAGTTGGCAAAATTTTTGATTTCTTCAGTTGAATTTTGGTCAGTTCTCACAATAATTGATATCTGAGACCAATCATCATTAATATACATCTTAGTCATGTTCTTAATAGAATTGCTTCTACTAATTAAGAGTATTAACTTGTTTAAAATAGCTTGATTTTCAGGAAGTCTATATTCTTTTGGATTTTCTTTTTTGAATTTGAAATTCATTAGTCTTATAATTCCATTTATTGAACTGGATTGTGTTTTTTTAGTAAATTTGTCAAGATTATCTGTAATTAAATCCAAATTTTTCATATTTTTTTCATTTTTGAATTCACCAGGAGTCCCATTAATTTCAATTTTGATTATAGATGTTCCTCCTATTTCTTTTTGCATTAAATTGAGTGTTTGTTTGACACTTGTATTTTCTTTAAAATAATCTTTCTCGTCAAAGTTAATTTCTATTTTAAAAAGACCTATAATTGAGGTTAATAAAATAATTAGAATTATGATAGATGAGAGATATTTGTTATTTAATATCCATTGTGTAACTGTTTGGTTTATCAGTGAAAGTTTTTCAAGAAAATCGTTTTTTGCATTTTTATTTTCTTTGTTTTTATATTTAAATGGTATGTAGGTTAGTATTCCAGGAAGCACTAATAAGGACATAAGCATTGAAATAATGACTCCTGTTGACATAAAAATTCCCATTGTTTTGTATGCCTGAATTGAAGAACTGATTAATGATAAAAATCCGAAAGCTGTTGTAAGAGAAGTTAAAATTATTGGTGTTCTTAGAGTTTTAATTGTAGTTATTATTGTCTTTTCAGTGAAAGGTTCGTTTTTTATTCTCTTTAATATACCATTTATTATATGTACAGCATTAGCACATCCAATCGAAATAAGGAGAACGATCATTGTGGTTTCTGGAACAGTAATGGGGGACATAACAATGCTTTTGATTCCAAATGTCCAAATTAGTGCAAATGTTGCAATAAGTACAGGAAGTATTGCTCCCAATACATTTTTTACAATAAAATAGAGTGATAAAATTACTACAAGGGTAGCAAGTGGACCTAACAATTTAAAATCGTCAGCCATGTAGTTAAGTATTTTTTCCCTTACTATGAGATCCCCTGTTAAGTAAAGTTTAAGATCATCAGTCTCATATCTTTTAATTGCCGCTTCCATTGCTTCAAGTTCATTCTTTAAACTTCGGCTAAAATTTGTTTTGTCGTCTGTTGTTGATATGACTATAAAGTATATTAAAGTTTCATCATCATTTAAGAATATGTTTTTTATGAATGATGATGAATTTACTTTATTTCTTATTTCAGTTATGTCTTCATCTGTGTATACATCTTTTTTAAATTGTGGAAAGTAAGTAAATATACTTGTAACAGAGTTGGGTGTTACTTTGAGTATTTTGGTTATATCATTTGCTACTTTATTAATTTTTCCAAAGGTTTCTTTATTAAAAATACTTTTTTTGTCTTTAAACATTACTATTGTTGATAATAGAGAATTACTTTTGTCTATGTCTATTATTTTTTCGGTTTTTTTGTTTTTTGGGATAAGTTTCAAAATATTGGAATCGAATTTTATGTTTTTTAGGAAAAATCCTAAATAAATTGTTATTAACGTAAATATTATTAATATAAAAACTCTGTATTTAATGCTTAAGGTTTCCAAATCCATTTTTGCCTCGTTATCTTGTTACTATATTTATAAGTTTATCTTTGACCGTAATGATCTTTATTATTTGCTTATTTTGTATATTTTGCATGATTTTGTGATTTTTAAGTGCAATATCTTTAAGAGTGTCCTCATTTATGCCTTTGTTTAATATAATTTTGTCTTTAATTTTTCCGTTAACTTGTAGTACAATCTCTCTTGTATTATCAATAATGAGGTTTGGATCGTATTTTGGCCACTTTGCGTTTTTGAATATACTAGGGTTTTCTCCCATATACTCCCATAGTTCTTCTCCTAGATGAGGCGCAAATGGTGCTAGGATAATGGTTAGGGGTTTGAAGATTTCTAAATAATTTTTATCATGTTTTAAAAGTTCATTTATAAATATCATCAATGATGAAATCGCGGTATTAAAATTTAAATTTTCTATATCTTCTGTTACTTTTTTTATTGTTTTGTGAAGTCCGGATATTATTTCTTTTGATGCTGATTCTTTTGTTAGTTCTTTGTTTTTAATAGCCCATATTTTGTTTAAGAATCTAAAAATTCCAATTAGTCCTTGTGTATTCCAAGGTTTTGAATCAGTTAAAGGTCCCATGAACATTTCGTAGATTCTCATTGAATCTGCTCCGTATTCTTTAATAATGTCATCTGGATTTATTATATTTTTGAGTGATTTTGACATTTTGGCAATTATTTGTTTTAGTTCCTTATTATTTGTTTTGGAAAAAAACTTATTATCTCTCTTTTCAACCTCATCATTGGGAATTAAAATACCATTTTCATCTTGATATGCAAATGATGTTATCATTCCTTGGTTTATGAGTTTTTTAAAGGGTTCTTTTGTATTGACATATCCTAGATCATAGAGAACTTTGTGCCAAAATCTTGCGTATAGCAAGTGTAATACTGAGTGCTCAGCACCTCCAATATAAAGATCAACGGGCATCCAGTAATTAATTTTTTCTTTATTTGCAAATTCTTTTTCGTTATTTGGATCAAGGTAACGTATGTAATACCAGCAAGAACCTGCCCATTGAGGCATTGTGTTTGTTTCTCTTTTGTATATTTTGCCATTACGTTTAACATTTACCCAATCTTGGACTTTTGAGAGAGGAGATTCGCCTGTACCTGATGGTTTATAATTTTCTATTTCTGGGAGTCTTAAGGGTAATTCATCTTCTTCTAATGGTATTTCATTTAAATCATCATCAAGTATAATAGGAATGGGTTCACCCCAGTATCTTTGTCTTGAAAAAATCCAATCTCTAAGTTTATAATTGACTTTTTTTTGACCCTTTTTGTTTTTTGTAAGCCATTCTATTACTTTTGTTTTTACCTCTTCAGTTTTGAGGTTGTTAAATTCTTCTGGTGTGTTAATTGAAATGCCATTCTCAGTAAATGGTTTTGTTAGTATTTCATTGTTTCCTGTTTGAGACACTACTTGTTTGATTGGTAGGTTGTATTTTTTTGCAAATTCAAAATCTCTCTCGTCATGTGCTGGGACACTCATCACAGCTCCAGTGCCATAAGTTCCAAGTACATAGCTGCCTATCCAGATTGGGATTTCTTCTTCAGTTATTGGATTAATAGCATATGCGCCTGTAAATACTCCTGTTTTATCTTTTTCAAGAGAAGTTCTTTCAAGATCGCTTTTAAGGATTTCTTTGTCTTTATATTCTGCAATTATAGTTTTAAGTTCATCTTTTGTGATTTCATCTACTATGTTATGTTCTGGTGCCAGTACTAGATATGTTACTCCAAAAATTGTGTCTGGTCTTGTTGTAAATACTTTTATCTTTTTTTTGCTTGCCTTTATTGAGAATTCAATCTCGGCTCCTATTGATTTTCCAATCCAATTTTTTTGCATTTCTTTAACAGATTCAGGCCAGTCTACCTCTTCAAGATCGTTAATTAACCTCTCTGCATATTCTGTGATCTTAAGAACCCATTGTCTTAAAGGTTTTCTTTTTACTTTATGGAACCCTCTCTCAGATCTGGGCCCATCAGGTGTTTGGATAACTTCTTCGTTCGATAATACTGTCCCAAGATCAGGACAGTACCATACGGGCATTTCTTTTATGTAAGCTAGACCTTTTTTGTATAGTTTTAGAAAAATCCATTGTGTCCATTTATAGTAATTTTCATCGTGGGTTCTGATTTCTCTATCCCAATCATAGGCAAATCCTAATGCTTTAATTTGTTCTTTAAACTTTTCAATATTTTTTTCTGTTATTTTTTTGGGATGTTTCCCTGTTTGTATTGCGTAATTTTCTGCGGGTAATCCAAAACTATCAAATCCCATTGGGTGAAGTACATTAAACCCTTTTAAGAGTTTATATCTTGTTAATATGTCAGTTGCTGTGTAACCTTCAGGATGCCCGACGTGGAGCCCATTAGCTGAAGGGTAGGGGAACATATCAAGAATATAGATTCTTTTCTCTTTAGGAATATTTGAATCTTCATTAACTTTATATGTTTTATGTTTATCCCAATAATTCTGCCATTTTTTTTCTATTTTGGTAAAATTGTATTCAGACATCTTCCCCTCAGTAAATAGTAATATTCTATTTAAGGTTTATATAGTATTTTTATATTCATAGTTACTACATTGAAAAGCAAATTAAATATTTAATCCTTTTATTAACTTAACAGTTTGTAACGTTAGATTTTCTCTTAAAGCATGCTGTGGACTGGACTTGAACCAGCATGGGCTTACGCCCACTAGCCCCTCAAGCTAGCGTGTATACCACTTCCACCACCACAGCGCATACATATTATATTTGCTATTTGAAAAGTTTGTCAACTTTTTTAATTTTTTTCTTTCTTATAATGTAAATTATTAAAATTATTGTTGTGATGATGATAAGTGTTATTAGTGATATGATCCTAATTTTAGGAAATATTAATTTAAACGATTCACCTATCTTAAAGCTTAGTGTAAAGTAAGTTGTAATTGATATCATGGCTGCAAAAAAGTCAGTTATAAGAAAGTTGCTTGTACGCATGTTTCCCATTCCTGCTGATATAAATATTGCGTTTCTAAATCCAAATGGAATAAATCTTCCAAATAGTAAAGTTAAGCTTCCGTATCGTTTATAGTAATAATTCATTTTATCGATCAATTTATTTGTTTGTTTTTTTTGTTTTAAGAATTTGTTAGCTAAGAATTTGCCTATATAAAATGAAATTATATCGCCAATATAAGCACCCCAGAAAATTCCTAGGAAGATTAAGATTGTATACTCATTTTTTCGACTAGAAAGTATGCCACCCATTATTACTATTGCATCTTCAGAAATGGGAATGTTAAAACCTGCAAGAATAAGTAGTCCGAAAAATACAATTGGCGAATAAGCTATATTGAGATCTATAAATTCTAGTATGATATGCATAATACCTCATTATTTTTTTTTTGTCTTGTAAGTTAAATATATGCTCATTAAGATTAGATATAGACAATAAAAAATTATTAGTGTTTTACCTATCTTTAAATAAGTGTCTGGCAGCTTTGCGAATGTTATAAGTATTACTGATAGGGCTGTTATGACTGTTACAGGAAGTGTTATATATTTAAATTCTTTTGTTTTTGAAGGGTAGATGAATTTAATTGGTGCAAAACTGAATGTGATACATGATAATATTATACTAAGATTTGTGGTTTGGTCTAGTTTGAAGATTATGTTAAAGATTATTAAAAAATTCCATAAAGATGGAAAACCCCTAAAGTAATCGTCGCTAGTTTTTGCGTCTAATCTTGAGAATTGGTATGCTGATGCCAATAAAATTCCAATGCAAGTTATTATTTTATATTCATTGCTTATGAAGTTACCGTAATAAAAAAATATTGTGGGAATGAACGTATAATTTATGTAGTCTACTATATTGTCAAGGAGTTCTCCATTTATTGTTGGGATGATTTCTTTTATTTTTAATTTTCTTGCCAGTGTGCCATCAATCCCATCAATTAAAAGTCCAAGAATGGTAAGTTTTAATAAAAGATTATAATCTGTGTTTATTATGGAGATTATTGAATAAAGACTGACTATTAATCCAGAAGCTGTTAAAATATGTACTGACCAGGCTAAAATAAGATTTAATAATTTCCTCAAAGCTTACTCCTTTATTAAAATAATTTTTTTACATCTTCAAGACGTTCTTTGAATATATTAATTGTATTTTTTATTGTTGATTTTAAGCTTAAATCAACACCGGTAACTTTTAAGGATTCTAAGGGATATTTTGAACCTCCTATTTTCAAAAAATCTATGTAATTTTTAGTAGCATCTTTTTTGTTATTTTTTATGTTTTTATATATTAAAAGAGCAGCTGTGATGCCTGTTGCGTATTGATATACATAAAATGGTGAGTAGAAATGAGGAACTCTAAGACATTCGAGTGAACTGTTTTCATCGAATTTAAAATTTGGACCAAAGTATTTTTTTAGTAAGTTTAAATAGGTTGTCTTAATTGTTTCTTTTACCACTGGCTCATCTTTATTAATCATTTCATGAATGATATATTCAAATTCGGCAAACATTGTTTGCCTGAAAAATGTTGCAAGTAGATCATCGATTTGGTTTAATTTAATGTATTTTATTTTTTCGATATCATTTTCATTTTTTAGTAAATAGTCTGCAAGTATTTGCTCATTCACTGTGGATGCTATTTCTGCTTCAAAAATAGAATATTGATATTGAGGAAATGGATTATTGTTTATACTGAAATAGGAATGCATGGAGTGTCCTGCTTCGTGGGCCAGGGTAAACATATCTCTTATTGATTCATCTTTGTAATTCATTAATATATAAGGTTTTCCATTATATGATCCTGCACTAAATGCCCCTGCTCTTTTTCCTTTATTTTCATATTTGTCAACCCAACGTTCTTCTAAGAGTCCTTTTCTTAGTACTTCGGTATATTCGCTTCCTAGTATTTCTAGCGATTTTAAAATTTTATCACAGGCTTCTTTAAAGGAGTTTTTGAATTTGATGTTTTTTGTTAGAGGAACATAGACATCATAATGATTAAGATATTCTTGGTTAAGTATATTTTTTCTAAATTCGTAATATTCATGAAGTACAGATAAATTTTCGTTAACCGTTTCAATTAAGTTCGTATAAACTTTCTTATCAATATTGTTTTGAAAAAGTTTCATTGAAATAGTATCTTCAAATTTTCTTGTTTTGGCTAAAAATTTATTTTTATTGATATCGGCAATTAAGAGGTTGGATAATGTATTTTCATGTTTTTTATATTCTTGATAAAATTTCAAAAAAGCTTCTCTTCGTATTTCTTGATTTTCATTTTGAAGAAATAGACTGAAAGTGGCATTACTTAATGGCTTACCATTAATTTCTCCAAATTCCATGTCTGCATTTGTTAATGCAGAGAATATATCATTATAAGATGAATAAAGAGATGTATAGTTAGCTAGTATTCTCTCTTCGTCTTTGCTTAAGACGTGTTCTTTTTCTCTTAAGATTTTTTCAATAGCTATTTTTTTATCTTTGAGTTCTATGTCCTGCAGCCATTCTCTTATTTGGTTTGTATCTGTTTTTAAAATTTTTGGGATAAAAAATGAAGTGGAATTTGATACGTATGTTTCTAAGTTGATATTGATTGCGCGAAGTTCGTTTGAGGTCTGATTGCTTACATCTGTTTCTAATTGAATGTGTGTGTAATATACTGTTCTCTCCAGTTCTTCTTCAATTTCATAGTAATCATTTAATGCTTGTTTAAAGATGTTTAGGTTGAATTCTAATTTTTCATATTTCTTGAAGTCTTGAAGTTTTAGTTTTATTTTTTTGACTGTTTCCTTATATTCTTCATTGTTTTTAAATAGAAAAGATAAGTCCCACTTGTCATCTTCATTAATTTTGCTTCTCTCTATCATCAAACTTGCTCCTTGTTAATATGACACTAATTGTGATTTATAAATAATAACCATTTTAAATCTTTACGTATAATTTTACAATTGAGTTGAATACTTGATTTATATTGTTTTGTAAAATTTGTTTTTTTGGGTATTAATCTAAAGATTGCATTAAAAATTTTTTAAATTTAGCAAATGCAATTCCTCTATGGGATATTTTGTTTTTTTCTGTAAGAGTTAATTCACTGAGTCTTTTATTATTTGCAGTTAAAAATATTGGATCATATCCAAATCCGTTTTTTTTGTAACAATCAATATCCAAAGCAATTGTTCCATTGAGAATGCCTTCAAAATTGCTTATTGTTCCGTCTATAGAGATATGACTAACTATACATATAAAATATGCTGTTCTATTTTTTTTATCTTTCATTAAGTCTATAATAAGATGGTTTTTTTCATTTGTTTCTAGTTTCTTTCCTAATTTGTATTGATCATATCTTTTAGAATAAATCCCAGGTTCCAAATTTAAAGCTTTTATGCATAACCCAGAATCCTCACTAAAAACAGGGTTTTTTTTATCTAGAGATTCAAATAGAGTTTTTGCTTTTAGCAAAGAGTTTTCTTTAAAAGTTTTACCTGTCTCTTTTACATCGAAGTTTTTGGGAATTTTGATTTTTATGTTAGGTATATCTAAAATTTGTTTTACTTCGTTTATTTTATTTATATTAGTAGTTGCAAAGAATAATGTTTTCATTGTATATAATAATAAATCATTTATGTATATTTTTGATATTTCTATTGTACTTATAGAGATAATTTATGATTTAATGGAGATAATGATTATATGGAAGATAAATTTTAGAATTTGGTGGTATTACTTGATATTAAACATTAAAAGCATTAAATCAGAATTTGTGGCTTTCAAATAGGTTTTAAATGTTGAAATCTCTGTTGATTAGTGAATAAGTGGTGAGGGTTTTGTGATGAGAGACAGAAGAGTTTTTAGAATTTTATCTTTTTTTAAAAAATTAGATAAGATCTTTTTTACGATTTTTAGTTCCTTTCTTAAACTTTTAAGTAATGTTTACTCAATTTTTAGGCAAAATATTAGCTTTATGATTATTCCTCATGTTAAAGGGGATGTTAAGAATATAAAGATTTCTTTCTTAACTCTATTTTTATTTTTTTTATTTTTTCTTTTGATTTTTATAGGGTTTGTTTTGCTTTCTATTAATTATGTTACTCTTAAATCTATTGTTAAGTCTACTGAGAAAAGTTATGCACTTGCTGAATCTGAGATTGAGGATTTTAGAAACACAGTTGTAGAAATTAATTCTGTTGCTAGTAATTTTTCTAAAGTTTTGGATGAACTTAACGTTTCCTTAAAAATAAAAGATAGTAATATTGATCTAAATCGGAGTAAATTAGATGGGGATCTTGCGGATTTTCTTGATTTGCAAATATTAGAAGCCAATGCACTTAAAGAATTAAATGATCTTAAAAATGTTAAGAATACAATAGAAGGGTCAATTTCTCCCCTTAAGAGTATTGTTAAATTACTTCATTCTCAAAATAAATTATTAAATGATATTCCTTCTCTTTGGCCGATTGTTAAAGGAGATGGTATTGTTTCTCTGCATTTTGGTCCGGCTATTGAGCCTTTTACCAGACAATGGTATATTCATAAAGGTATAGATCTTGCAGGTGTGAGAATTGGAACAGCTATTGTGGCAGCTGCTGATGGTGAAGTTATTAGAGCTAGTTATCAGATAACAGGTTATGGTAACTTTGTTCAAATTAAGCATAAGTATGGACTCTCGACTCTTTATGCGCATATGTCTCGTTTAAACATTTCTAAAGGTTCTTATGTTAGGAAGGGCCAAGTAATTGGTTTTCTTGGTCAAACAGGGTATTCAACAGGTCCGCATCTTCACTATGAGGTTCGCATAGGATCTCAAGTTGTAAACCCTGATATGTATTTAAATTTAGCAACGGGGGCTGCAAAATAAATGTTGAATCTATTGAGTATTAAAAAGGATAAGAAAATTTCGTCATCTTTTATTTTTGCTGATATAAAAACAATTGTTGGAAAAGGTGATTTTTTTAAAGGAGAACTAATTTCAAATAATTTTATTCGAATTGATGGTGATTTTTTAGGAACTATTAATTCTACTAAAAGAGTTATAATTGGAGAGGCAGGACGAGTTAAGTCAAATATTAATGCAAATGAAGTTGTTGTTTCTGGAATAGTTCTTGGAAATGTGCAGGCTAGTAATAAAATTAAGATTTTTCAGTCAGGATGCATTATTGGCAATATTTCATGTAAGTCAATTGAGGTTGAAGAAGGAGCAATTATTGATGGGTATATGAATATTGGTATTGGAAGTCTTAGTTTTTCTGAAAAAGATGTGTTGATTTATACGGGTTCTTATAAGGTTAATGAAGATGTTTTAATTGAAGTAAATAAGGAAATGAGTCGCGAAGAATCAACTAAGGATGCTTGTATAGATGAGCGTGATAAGTACTTATTTGATGACGAGCAAGATAGATGAAGATTAATAATTTGGTTGCAGGAGTTTTAAATCTTGATTCAAAAGACTATAAGGCTGCTAAGAAGAAAGTTAATGTTAATAGAGCAAATATTTTTTCTTCGATATTTAAAGCTGAACTTGTAAGAGAAGATAAGCATTCTATTATTTTTGAAAATGGTGAATTTAATCTTGAATTAATTAAAGATATGTTAGACAAGATTAATGATGTTGGTGAAAAGCTGTTAAGTGAACCTTCTCGTCAAAATGTAATTTTTTATAAAAAAACTATAGGAGAATTTTTGTCTATTGTTTTATCATTTTCTATTTCGCTTAAAGAACAAAAGGGAGGTAATAATGGAGAGCTTAAAAGACCCAAATATCGCATTATTAAGATTATTGATGAAAAGCTTGATAGGCTTGCTTATTCTGTTTTGCAAAATCAAGTTTCTCAGATTAAACTTTTAAGCAGTATTGAGGAAATTCAAGGATTGCTTATAAATTTGCTTAAGTGAGGCACTCTTTTCTTTATAAAATATAATATAAGCTTATGATACATGCGGATTTTAAAATAAGGAGGATATGATATAATCTTTCATATTTTAAACTAAATATTTTATCGCTACCTCTTTAAAGCTTTTTATTTGCTCTGTTTTCCATTCTTTAGATTTGCCAAGTTTATGCATCATAATTTCAGCGACCTTTGGTGTGGATTCAATTGTGGCTTTTGCATTAAAAAGTAATGATCTTGTTCTTCTTGATAAAATGTCTTCAACAGTTTTTGCTTGTTCAAATTCAATGGCAAAGGTTATTTGGGCTTCATTTAATGGCAGGTCTGTGTGAATCTTTTTGTTAAAGTCTTTCATTTGACTTAAATGTTCGAAATCACTTCCATAAGCTCTAAAATATTCAGGAATTTTAAGTACTTCTTCTCTTTCTATATACCCATGCAGCTTGAAATTTTCTGTTATAGATGTTGAATCAGGTATTAAATTTTCTTCTATTGCTTTTTTTAGAACTTTTTCAGCCATCTTTCTGTAAGTAGTATATTTTCCCCCGGCAATTGTAATGAGATTTGAGTCTGATACAAATATTTTATCGTTTCTTGATATTTTTGAGGTATTTTTTTTCTCTTTGGGATCTACTATTAAGGGTCTAATTCCTGAGTAAACACTTAGAATATCATTTTTGGTTATTTTAATATTTAAGTAATTATTCATATTTTTTATTATGAATTCAATTTCACTCTCTAGTCTTTTAGGCTCTTCCTCAATTTTGTTTATTGCAATATCTGTAGTTCCGCAAACAGTGACATCATACCAAGGTATAGCAAATAAGATTCTCTTATCACTTGTCTTGGGCATAAGCATTGCGTATTCGGTATGTAGTTTCTCTTTTTTAATTACTAAATGTGTTCCTTGGGAAGGTTTTATAATGTTAGCTGCATTAGCATCATCTAATTTTCTGATCTCGTCTGCA
Organism: Borrelia parkeri; assembly: GCF_023035815.1. Lineage (NCBI taxonomy): Bacteria > Pseudomonadati > Spirochaetota > Spirochaetia > Spirochaetales > Borreliaceae > Borrelia > Borrelia parkeri. The sequence goes on along the minus strand of NZ_CP073159.1, from coordinate 250,029 downwards.
AAGATTCCTGTTGCGTTTATTATGCATTTGCTATTAATGATAACTTGTTTTCCAGTCATTTTATCTTTAATAATAGCACCAGATATTTTGCCATTTTTTTTGATAAAAATTGTGGGTTCTGTATAATTAAACGCAATTCCTCCTTTTTCAGTGAAAGTTCTAAGCATGCTTATTGCCATTCTGGCATCATCAAATGAAGCATCGTAGTATAAAACAGAGCATTTAAGGCCTTTGGTTTTGATATTTGGCATTTTTTCTATTGTCTTAGATTTTGATAATAGCTTTGTTTTATACTGAGATTTTTTATGCTTGCCAAGAAGGTTGTGATACCAACTTAATCCGAAATAGTAGTAAGGAATATTTAAAATGTTATATATTGGCGTAACAAATGCACATTTACTAACTAAGTGGGGTGCATTTGTTTCAAGTAAAGCTTTTTCATATAAGGCCTCTTTTACTAAAGGCACATTTAATTGTGCTAAATACCTTACGCCTCCGTGTATTAGTTTAGTTGATCTGGAGGAAGTACCTTTTGCATAATCAAATTTTTCAATGAGTAAGGTTTTGTATCCTCTTGTAATTGAATCTATTCCAATGCCAAGGCCAGTTGCTCCTCCGCCAACTATTATTAAGTCAAAATCTTGATTATCAATATCTCTTAATTCTTTTTTTTTATTTTTACCCATAAAAATCAGATATTCTCCTTATTAAAATTATAGTTATTGTTTTATAAATTTCACTACTGTATCAGTAAAATCTGTAAATAGGCCATCTATTTTAGCTTGATTAAATAATAGATCTAATAGCTCATTTGCATCTTTTACATATGAAGGTAATGAGTCAATTCTAAATGTATAAGCATGAACCTCCATGTTATATTTGTGAGCTAAACTTGTTAGATCTGTTATTTTTCCATCAATTATAATTTGGGGTATCCAAGGTCCAATTCCATCGGCATATTTTGCAACCTCTGTCATACCTTCTTGTGATTTTATGTATTCATAGTCTGTTGGTGCTTCATTCCAGTCATTTTCACCAACAAGCATTATTAATTTTCCTTGATATCCAAGTTCTTCCCTTATTCTCTTTAATTCGTCAAAGTCGAATGTTTGAAGATAAATTTTGTCTTCTTTTGACTTATATCCATACTTATTTAAAATTTCTATTACAATTTTAGAGATATCTTTACCTTGTTGTTTATGCCATAAGGGTTTTTTAATTTCAGGGTAAATCCCAACGTTTCTTCCTGTACTTTTGTTTAATCCTTGTATAAATTGTATTTCTTCCTCTAAAGTTGGGATTTTAAAGTTATATTCGTTTAAGGGAAAACGCTTAGGATATATTGGTTTTCTGGTTTCTAGATCAAATCTTTCGCTAAGACTTAGTGATTTAAGCTCATCTAGTGTGAAATCAACAGAATAGTATCTTCCGTTTTCTCTAGCTCTTTCAGGAAATAATTTTGCAACATTTGTTGTTGTATCAAGTTCTGGGTCGTGCATTATAATAGGAACATTATCTTTTGTCAAAACGATGTCTTGTTCTAGGTAATCAGCTCCTAAAGCATAAGCGAATGCTTTAGATTCTAAGGTATGTTCTGGTAAATACCCGCTAGCACCTCTGTGAGCTATAGTTAATGGTGATTTTTTGTTTGTCATACTCATTTTTTCATTCTGACAGGCAATGATGAGAAAAATATTTATTGTAAGCATTAGTAATTTTGGTTTAATTAATTTCATTATTTAACCCCTTATATTGTGATGATTACATTATAATATATTTATTTATTAAGCTTCCATGTTTATATAATTATTGTTTATTGATATTATTAATTTTTTTTTCTTGCTTGAGTGTTAAACTTATAAATAGTATTGAAAATATGCAAGCAGTTATTAATAGATAAAAATAAACATTCCAATTAAAGTGTTGCAGTACAAGACCTGTAATAGCGCTAGCAGTAACAGAACCCCCTATATATCCAAATAATCCTGTAAATCCTGCAGCAGTGCCCGCAGCTTTTTTGGGAGCAAGATCAAGAGCGTGAAGACCAATAAGCATAACAGGGCCGTAGATTAAAAATCCTATTATTGCTAAGAGAATAGTTGTAAGTGTTGGATTATTTTCTGGTAGTTGCCAATATATAATTATTGTGATAAGAGCGGCGGTCATAAAAATTATTCCAGTCTCAGATCTTCTTCCTTTAAAAATTTTATCAGATATCCATCCGCAAATTATTGTTCCAGGGATAGCTGAAAATTCATAAAGGGAATATGCCCATCCTGAATTTTTGATAGAAAAGTTTTTTACTTGCGAGAGATATGATGGTGCCCAGTCTAGGACTCCGTATCTGACAAAGTATATAAATGCGTTAGCAGTAGCTATGTACCATAGCAGTTTATTATTAAGGACATATTTTATAAATATATCTTTTGCATCAAGTTCTTTTTCTGCTTCTTCTGTATAGTCGTCAGGATAATCATTTTTATACTCTTCAATTGGTGGTAATCCTACAGATTGAGGTGTATCTCGTAGTGTAATGAGAATAAATATTGCAATTCCTAATACTAATATTGCTGGTACATAAAATATGGCTTGCCATTCTTTAAAGTGAATCAAGGCCCAAGCGGATATTATTCCAGCTCCTCCTCCTCCTATATTGTGAGCTAAATTCCAAGTAGCTACAGTTATTCCCCTTTCTTTTTTTGCCCACCAGTGAACCATAGTTCTCCCGCACGCAGGCCATCCCATGCCTTGCACCCATCCATTTGCAAACATCAAAATAAACATTAACATTATCGCAGTTGTGGGGTCGAGTAATTGCCATGAAAGTAATCCAAATAACAATGTAATTATTGCTGTAAGCAGTAGTCCTAGTGCTAAAAAATATCTAGGATTGCTCCGATCTGAGATATTTCCCATAATAAATTTAGAAAATCCATATGCAATTGAAACTCCAGATAAAGCTATTCCTAATTGGCCTTTATTGAAACCCTCTTTTTCAAGCTCTGGTATAGCAAATGAAAAAATTTTTCTAGTTAAATAAAAACCAGCATATCCAATGAATATTGAAATAAAGATTTGCAATCTTAACTTTTTATATAGTGAATCTTCTATTTCTTTGTGTACTCTTTTTATGTGAGGTGCTGGTTTTAAAAAATCAAATAACTTCTTCATAATTTAACATCTCCATTGTTTTTATCAAATAATAATTTTATATATTACGTTTATAATTTAAGAAATACTAGTCTTTGGATTTTAACAAATTAGTAATATAAATATTATTGAATCCAATCCTTTGCTCTCTTAATAGCTTTATGCCAATTATAGATTAAATCTTCTCTTTTGCTGTTTTTCATTGAAGGTTCAAATATTTTATCTGATTTCCAAAGACTTGTAATCTCTTCAGCGCTTTCCCAATATCCTACAGCAAGTCCTGCCAGATAAGCAGAACCAAGAGCGGTAGTTTCTGTAATTTTTGGTCTAACAACATTGCACTGTAAAATATCAGATTGGAATTGCATAAGTAGATTATTTTGACTAGCTTTTCCATCAACTCTTAGTTCTTTTATTGCAAAACCTTGAATTGAGTTTTGAATTTCGGTTAGTACATCAAAGCTTTGCAATGCAATGCTTTCAAGAGCGGCTCTTGTAATGTGTTCTTTTGTTGAGCTTCTTGTAAGTCCAATAATTGTTCCTCTGGCATAAGCATCCCAATGAGGTGTTCCAAGTCCTACAAATGCTGGTACAAAATAAACACCCCCATTATTATCTACTGAGGCTGCAAGTGCCTCTGCATCACGACTTTTTCTAAATAGTTCTAGATTATCTCTTAACCATTGAATTACAGCTCCTCCAATAAAAACACTTCCCTCAAGAACATAAGTTATTGAATTTTTTCTTCCCCATGCAATTGAGGTTAAAAGTGTTTGTTGTTCATTAATAATAGGGTTTTTTCCTATGTTAACGGTAACAAAGCAGCCAGTTCCATAGGTATTTTTAGCCATTCCTTTTTGAAGACATGCTTGTCCAAATGTTGCTGCAAACTGATCACCTGCAATTCCTGAAATAGTGATTTCTGTTCCCAGTGTGGAAGAGTCGGTTTTTCCATATACTTCAGAACTTTGTTTAAGTTCAGGTAAAATTGATTTTGGGATGTCTAATATTTGCAATAGTTCCTCGTCCCATTCAAGTGTTTTAATGTTTAAGAGTAGGGTTCTTGATGCATTGGAATAATCTGTAATATGTATTTTTCCTTTAGTAAGGTTCCAGACCATCCAAGTATCTATTGTTCCAAAACATAATTCTCCCTTTTCTGCTCGTTTTCTTGCTCCTGCAACATTATCCAATATCCATTTTATTTTTGTACCGCTAAAATAAGCATCTAATACAAGACCTGTTTTTTTTAAAAAATTTTTATCTTGTCCTTTTGCTTTTAATTCATCGCAGAGTTGAGCTGTTCTTCTGTCTTGCCAGACTATTGCGTTATAAATTGGATGTCCTGTTTGCCTATCCCAAATAATTGTCGTTTCTCTTTGATTCGTAATTCCAATTGCTTCAATTTCATTGGGAAAAGTTCTTGCGTTTGCTAAAGCTTCTGCCATTACTCCTAATATTGAGCTCCATATTTCGTTTGGATTATGTTCAACCCAACTTGGATATGGATAAATTTGTTTAAATTCTTTTTGTGCAAATCCTTTTATGTTTGCCTTTTTGTCAAATATTATTGCTCTTGAACTAGTTGTACCTTGATCAATAGATAAAATATATTTCATATTCATTGTTCCTCCTTAACATTATTGTCATAACCAATGTTAGTTTGAATTGTATTTAGGATCATTCTTTGTCTTCTAAGGTAAGTTCGTAAACTGTAGCACCTAGGATAGTACCAATTATTGGACCTAATATAGGGATAATGAATACGTTCATTTCGTCAAAACCGTGATTTTTAAAACCGGCTAATAGTAGTAATATTCTTGGTCCCAAATCCCTTGCTGGATTAATAGCGTAACCATTCATTCCCCCAAAGCTTATTCCAATGGCTAAAACTATTGATCCAATAATGAAAGGAAAAAATGGATTTTGAGTGTCTCCCTTTATAAATTTTCCAACAACTAGAACTAAAAACATCAGTAAAAATGTTCCAAATATTTGGTCAATAAATCCAGGCCAAAAACCAGGGACAGCAGGAAAAGTTGACATAATTCCTTGGGTATTTTCAAATGCAGGATCTATTTCTATCCATTTTGGGTAAAATACAATTAATGTCATTAGAGCCCCAGAAAATGCTCCAAGTATTTGTGCTGAAATGTAGTGAAAAAGTTTTTCCGTTGGAAATCTGCCAATAGTAGCTAATCCAATACTAATGGCAGGATTTAAGTGTGCACCACTAATTCTTGCTGCTGTATAAACCCCAAATGTTACACCAAGTCCCCAGCCAAGTACTATATTTGTATAGCCTCCCTTTATTATTTCTCCAGTTACAGAAGTATTTGATGGGAATAAGGTTGTCATTGCTACAGAACCTGTTCCAAGTGCCAGTAAAATAAATGTACCTAAAAATTCTGCGATAAATTCTTTAAATCGTATATAAATCATACTTTAACCCCCTTATATTATTTAAAATCTAATTTGAAATTAACTTTTTATATTTTTTCAACTTACATGGTTTTTTTAATAATGTTTTTATTTTCATTTTTTCGCATAATATTTTTTTAATATGTACTAGTTATGTTGAATTCGTTTAAATTATTTCCAAATATGAAAACTTTAGTGAAGCCTTTTTATGCTGACTAATTACTCTTTTTTTATTTGATATTTCAATATTCATTATCTTAGAATTTGTGAAATTTGATATAAAAGCATTGATGTGCTCTTTATATTTGTTTTTGTAGCATAGGTTTTTATTCATTAATAAATCTTTTGCTATCAAGGGGATGAGATTATGAGTTATAAATTTTTTCCAATTTTGACCATTGCCTTTTTGGTCGTTTAAGATTATATGATCTGTGTTGTATAAATTAAAACTTTTGATTAATTCTTTGATTTTATTTGTGAATCTTTTTGAGATGAAAAAATTTTTACATCTTTCCTTTATGAATTTTTTAATTATTCCTTTAAACAATGTTATTTGACTGTTTAGGTTGTGTTTGCTATTCATTGAATATTCTCCTGAATTTAAGCATTAAAGTATATAAAATTGTTTTATATATTAGAGATTTTATTTTTTATTGTTGTCAATGTCAATAATTTAAAAATATGAATTTATTAATATTTAGTTCTTTTTTTTAAACATTTTATTACTTTATATTTTTTTAATAATTTATGTTTTTATGTGTTTAAATGATGTTGTTTTTAATTATTATTAATATTAGTTAGAAATTTTGGAGGGAGTTTTGGTAATTGTAATTGAGGGTTTAATTGGGGTAGGAAAAACTACACTTGGACATGTTTTGTCTAAGGAGTTTAATATTCCTTTTTACAGTGAATTAAATAATGAATTTACATTGTCTATTCTAGATAAATTTTATAAGGATAAGTCTAGGTGGGCTTTTTTAGTTCAGCTTAATTTTTTAAATGAAAAATTTAAGCTTATAAAGAGTATATTTAAGACTAAGGGAGGGATACTTGATAGATCTATTTATGGAGATCGTGTATTTGCTTCTTTTTTAAATGATAGTGGATATATTTCCAATGATGAATATAAGGTATATCTTGATTTGTTTGATAATATGCTTGAATATTCTCAGAAACCTGTATTGGTGATTTATCTTGATTGTAGTGTTGATGAAGCTGAGCGTCGCATTAAAAATAGAAATAGGAGTTTTGAGACAGGCATTCCTAGAGAGTATCTTGAAGGTCTTAATGAGAAATATTTAAGTTGGTATGATAGTTATGATTTATCGCCTAAATTGAGCTTTGATTACAATAACATAAATATTTTTGATGATAAACACAAAAGCAAGCTTATTGCTTTCATTAAAGATAAACTTGTAATATAATTATTTATAGATGATTTATGGTTGTATTTTTGTTTTTTTGAGGATGACTAGATTTTATTGGAGGTTAGTATGAAAAAATTGGTGTTATTGTTTTTTTCTTTTGCTTTTATAAGTTTATTTGCAAAAAATGGTTCTGTAGTTGATGAGCAACAAAAAGAACTTGCTATTTTTTATTATGAGGTTGGACAGCGATACATTGATGTTGGCAAAGTTAAAAAGGGAAAAATTTTTCAAAAAAAGGCTTTGGAAATTTATCCGAGACTAAAAGAAGAAGTTAATCTTAAAGTCGCTGTAGAAGAAATTGATTCTAAGATTAAATTGGAGGGTGAGACTAACTTCCTTGCATTTGATGATGTTAAACTTGATGATATTCCAGGGATAATTCATAGTAAAATTGAAATTAGTGAAATAACAAATGCTCCTAAAATAGAATATATTGCAAATAGAGAGAGAAAAAAATATAAAGAACAAGCAGTTAAATTTCAGTTTAGCAAATTTATAAGAGCTCTTCTCTTGCAAGATTTAAATTTACTTGATTCTGTTGTGGCTGATGAGGTTAAAGTTTTGGGTAGAATTGAGCCTAAAACTGATTTTATTTCAAGTTTAGAGCTGATTTCAAATGATATTAGTAAGGACGATGTAAGTTATCTTGCAGTTGATGATTTTTATGACCTCAAATCTTTAAATATTATAAAAAATACAGATGTTTCTTATAGTGTTAGAGTTAAAGCTAAGAAAAATGATGTTACTAAAAATATTCCATTTTGGAGAGATGTTCAAACTTTATGTTTTGAAAATCAGGATGATAAATGGGTACTCTTTTCAATAAAATAGAATCTTAGTGTCATGATTACAATTATTATGGCCAAAGCATATATAAATAGGTCTCCAATGTGTTCATAGATTGTTGTGAATCTTGGAGGCAATTTTATTCTTGATATTAGATATCCTTTTTTGAATGTTTCTAAACTTTTAACATTTTCTCCATATTCATTTATTATAGCAGTGATTCCGGAATTTGTAGCTCTAACGGTTTTGATTCCATTTTCTATGCTTCTAAATTTTGCTACTACAAAATGTTGCCACTCTGATGAATCTGTATGTGACCAAGAATCATTTGAAAAATTTAATAGTAGATTTGCGTTTTGTTTTTTGTAATTTCTTGCAAGGTCTGGGAATGCATCATCATAGCATATTAAGAGTCCCAAATTGAATTTTTTGAGTTTAAAGATTTCAAGTTTATTGCCGTTGATTTGTCCTGTAATGTTAAAGTTTTGACGGAAAAATTTTCTTACAAATTTATATTCATAAAATGGTATTTTTTCTGAAAATGGAACTAAGAATATTTTAGAGTATATATTTTCTATCTTAAGGTTAGGTTTTATTGCGTAAACTGAATTTTGATGTGTTAATGATCTTTTATCTGGTTTTGAAGGTGAACCAATTACAAAATGGGCTTTACTGTTGCTTATTAGTTCATTTACTGAATCATATAATTCAATCAATTCTTCATCATAATAAATGTAATCTTTGTAAGAATTGAATGGTAAGGCTAATGCCCCTTCGCTCCAAAGTACAAGTTCTGTATCAGGATGTTTTCTTAAGGCTTGTTTTGTAAGCTTGATAGATGTTTGAATTCCTTGTTTATGATTTCCAGGTAGCCATGGATCAATGTTAAGTTGGATTGCTGCAATATTTAGAGTATCTATTTCTTTGCTTAAGATTGGATTTAATTCTATTTTTTTCATGATTCCGTAAGCAAAAGATGTACTTACTAATAGAACGGAGAATAATACGCTTAATGTGTTTATTTTGTTTTGTCTTATTAAAAAATTTGCAATTCCTGCATTAAAAAAGTAAACGATGAAGCATACAAAAAAGACCCCAAAAATATCAGCTACTTGTATAAGATCATTGAAGTTATTTACCATAAAGGCTGAGAATCCCCAAGGATATGCTGCGAATCCAATTGATTTTGAATAATCATAAAATGTGAAAAGTATAGCTAAAGTCAATGTTTTATTCTTAAAAGTTTTTAATGCATAGTATAGAAAATGTCCTAAAACGAAAGCGTAGGGAATATATCCAGATACTGCGCCTAAGAATGTAATTAGCCCAAATGAATGAAAAAATGCAAGCCAAAAATTTTGTAGACTATTAGCTACTAAAAAGTAAAAAATTGTTAAACTGATGAGAGTTTTTTTATCTTTTACTTTAATTAATGCAATGAAAAGTGGTATGTATGCAACTAGACCAATACTTGAATATCCCATATTTTTTATTTCATTTGGAATTGCCAGAGTGGTAAGCACTCCAGAAAATGTGGCAAGTAAGAAATATCTTGTTTTCATTTTTCCTCTTTTTTTACTGATATTTATCTATAAAAATATATGGCATATTAAGTGGTACAGATATTAATATGCCATATTGCATAGTATAATATATATAGTATGTTTTGTATAACAATATCAAATTTGTATAGTATTTGTTTAAGTATAAAGAGAATGATTTTAATATTTAATGTATTTGTTTTATTTTTTTTGAGTACATTTGTTTTAAATTCTCAAGGCATAGTTACCAACAAAGATGCTCAAGAAGAATTTAAATTGGCACTTAATTCTTATAATAATGGGCTTTATGATGATGCTTTATTATCTTTTAAAAGAGTTTTAAGTTTTGATCCAAGTAATCTAGATTATCGTTTTTGGATAGGTAATGTTTATTATAGGTTGGGATATGTTGAAGAAGCTTTGAGGGAATGGCGCAATCTGCAATCCCAAGGGTATAAGGAAGCTTATCTTAGACAGTTAATATCTATAATTGAACAAAGAAGAGGTATATCATTAAATAATGAACTTGATGTTGAGAGATTTATTCAAGTTGCTTCTCTTAATAATTCTATTTATAGACGACCAAATGGATATCAGATTACCTCTTTAAAAGCTGATCAATATGGTGGGTATTATGCTGTTAATTTTGTAGGAAATGAAATATTACATTTTGATGCTAACAATAATGTTAGTGTTTTGATTAAAGATGGAATTACTTCTTTAAAGTCGCCTTATGACGTGATTGAACTTGGTGACCTATTGTATGTGACACTTTGTTCAAATGATGAGATTGGCATATATGATAAAACTTTTGGTATTAAAAGGGGTTCGATTGGGAAAAAAGGCACTGATGATGGTGAATTGCTTGCTCCTCAGTATATGACAGTTGATGAGAGAGATTATATTTATGTTAGTGAATGGGGCAATAAACGGGTAAGTAAATTTGATGCTAAGGGAAATTTTATTTTGCATTTTGGTGTTAAAACAGTTGGATATATGGGGCTTTTAGGTCCAACAGGTGTTACATATTTAAATGGAAATATTTATGTTGCTGATGCTTCAAAAAATTCCATTGAGGTTTTTGATACCAGTGGTAATCATTTATATTCTATTGCAACTTCTCTTGAGGGAATAGAAGGTCTTAGTAGTGATTTTACAGGCAATAATATTATTATATCTTCAAAGTATGGTGTTTATAAGTACAGTGTTTTAAGAAAGACATTTGTTAAGCTTTTAAAAGCAGATAAGATTGATTCTAAAATTTCATCTTCAATTATTGATGTTAATAATCAAATAATTGTTTCAGATTTTGATAATGCTCAAATTTCAATTTATAAAAGTGATGTTAGTGTTTATGATAGTTTAAATGTTGATGTACGTCGGGTAATTAGGGTTGGAGGTCCTAAAATTTATGTTGAACTTAATGTTAGTAATAGAAATGGCTTACCAGTTATAGGTCTAAAGAGCGAAAATTTTGCTATTGCTAATGAAGAATATTATATTGTTAATCCTAAAATTGCTTATGATATTAATACTTCTAATGATATGAATATTGCAATTGTTTTTGATAAGTCTTTTGCTATGAAAAATTATGAGTCAGAACAGATTATGGGTATAAATACTCTTATAAAGTCTAGAGCTAATAAGAAATTTAGTTTTATAAATGCAACAAGTGTGCCTTTAGTAGATAATATTGAAAGTTTAGTAAGTACTATTCATAAGACAAATTCTCTTGGTGCTTATGATTCAGATTATGTAAAAACCGATGTTAGTCTTAAACTTGCAGGTTCTGAGCTTATGTCAAAGAGTGCAAGACGAGCTGTGCTTTATTTTAGTAATGGAAATTTAAGTCGTTCTGCTTTTAATAGATATTCTATAGATACTATTTTAAGTTATTATAAGAATAATGATATTAGATTTTATTTGATATTATTTGGTAATAATCCTGTTGATCCTAAATTAAAGTATTTAGTAAATGAAACTGGTGGTGCAATTATTCCTTTTTCATCTTATGAGGGAGTATCTAGGGTTTATGATTTAATGATGAAACAAAAAACAGGTACTTATTTGCTTGAGTATGATTATCCAGGACTTCAAGAACCTGATGGTTATTACAATCTATCTGTTGAAGTGAATTTTAATCAACAAATAGGTAGAGGCGAATTTGCGTATTTGGTTAATTAGATTTTAATTTTATGGAGTTTTAGTTATGGCGCTTAATGTGGGAATAGTGGGGTTGCCCAATGTTGGTAAATCTACTTTATTTTCATCCTTGACAGCATCAAAATCAGAGATTGCTAACTATCCTTTTTGTACTATTGATCCAAATGTAGGTATAGTGGAAATTCCTGATGAGAGGCTTTCAAGAATTGCTAGTTTGGTTGTGTCAAAAAAAACTGTTCCTGCTGTAATAGAATTCGTTGATATTGCAGGTCTTGTGAAGGGGGCTTCTAGGGGCGAGGGACTTGGTAATAAATTTTTGGCAAATATTCGTGAGGTTTCTATTATTGTGCATGTTGTTAGATGTTTTGAAGATAGAGAAGTTATTCATGTTGATGGGGATGTAAATCCACAAAGAGATATAAGCACAATTAATACAGAGCTATGTCTTGCAGATCTTGATACTGTACAGAAAAGCATTTTAAAGAATGAAAAAAATGTAAAGAGCGTTGATAAAAATATTAGTGAGAATGCAAAGAAGATTGTTGCGATGCTTAAGAAGCTTGAGATGCATTTAATGGATGTTAGACCGGCAATTGAATTTGAGTTTGATGAATTTGGATATGATTTTATCAAATCTTTAAATCTTTTAACTATTAAAAAAGTTATATATGTTTGTAATGTTGATGAAAATTCTCTTTGTGGCAATAAATATACAGATACTGTAAAGAATATAGCTTTAGGTGAGGGTAATAATTATTTAATTTTGTGTGCTAAGGTTGAGGCAGAACTTGTTGAGATTAAAGACTTGCATGAGCGAAGGGAAATGCTTGAGTCTATGGGACTTAATGATAGTGGTCTTAGCAATTTAATACGAACAACTTATTATACTTTAGGTTTGAGAACCTATTTTACGGCTGGAGAGCAAGAAGTTAGAGCTTGGACTTTTATGGATGGAATGAAGGCTCCAGAAGCTGCGGGTATCATTCACAGTGATTTTCAGAGAGGTTTTATTAAAGCAGAAGTATATTCATTTAATGATTTAATTAAATATCAGAGTGTTCAAAGCGTCAAGGAGAAAGGGCTTTTTAGGCTTGAAGGGAAAGATTACTTAGTAAGAGATGGTGATATAATTTTCTTTAAATTTAATGTTTAAATATAATATTTATAATATTTATTAATATGAATGAGTTTTTTTTTTATAAAATTAGGTTAATTTTTATTTTTCTTCTTAATTTGAGCTTTTCTGTATTTTATATGTTGTTATATAAAAATATCTTTGGTATTTTTATTCTTTTTTTAATATTGATAAATTTTTTTTTAATAATTTTTTATTTAAGATATTTTTATGAGCTTGATTGCAAAGGAGATAAAATTTTTTATAAAAATTTTTATTCCAAGGTTAATTTTACTTTTAATGATATTCTATGGTTTGAAAAGAGATTATCAGATAGTATATTAATCCTAGGATTAAATAATGAACGGAAAATAAAAATTTGTTTTTTAAGAAAAAAATATTTAAGCAATTTCTTCAGGAAACTTAAAATTATGAGAAGTGAGCTATTTATTGCAAAGAATGAAGAGTTGCCAATAAGGTATTATATTTCAGGTGTTTATTTGTTAATGTTTTTGTGTCGAATTTTAATTAACATGTCTGTTTGTTATATTGCATTTGGTAGCATAATAGTATTTTTTTTTATTTTTCTTATTGGTATTAAGGTTTTAATAGACGATATTTTAGTTATTAAAGATTTGGTTATTTTTTATGAATTTAGAAAGGATTCTATTTATGAGAAAAAAATATTTTCTCATAAAGAATACTTTTATAAATTTTTTAACAGTATATTTGTTCATGTTTCTGAGCTGGGTAGGGATGGTTATTTGTCTTTTGTGTATAATCATGGAGGTACTCTTAAAAAGGTATATATTAATAATGAGGGAATGTCTTATTCTATGCAAAAGGTGTTTGCTTGTATTGATAAATATTGTAAGCAGTGTGTTTAATGTATGATTGACTATATTGTAATTAGTTGGTATATTTATTTATTATCATGTTTGCTGCATTAAGGAGTTTAATTTGGGAAATAATCCATCAGCATTAAAGCGAGCTCGGCAAAATTTGAAGCGGAATTTGAGAAATGTAAGTGTTAAGAGTGAGTTGAAAACAATAGAAAAGCGTTGTATAAACCTTATAAGGGAAGGTAAAAAAGAAGAAGCTTTGGAGTTTTTTAAATTTGTTTCAAAAAAATTAGATACTGCTGCTAGAAAAAGAATAATTCATAGGAATAAAGCTGCACGTAAAAAATCAAATTTGAGTATTTTGTTATTACGATAAGGAACTAGTTTATGTCTTTTTCAAGAAGACCCAAAGTTACTAAATCAGATATTGTTAACCAAATATCTTTAAATATTAAAAATAGTAATGAAAAATTAGAGAAAAAATATATAAGGCTTGTAGTTGATGCTTTTTTTGAAGAGCTTAAAAATAGTCTTTGTCTTAATAATGTTATAGAGTTTAGATCTTTTGGTACATTTGAGCTTAGAAAAAGAAAAGGTCGCCAGAATGCTCGTAATCCTCAAACAGGTGAGTATGTTAATGTTGATGATCATCATGTTGCTTATTTTCGTCCAGGAAAAGATTTAAAAGAACGAGTATGGGGTATTAAGGGATAGTTAATGCCTGTTAATATTAAGGATTCTTACAAATGGGAATGTAAGTTAGATTCAAGCTTGATTTTCAGAGGAAAGTTAAAGTTTGAGGGTGCTTTATATCTTGATTCGTCTTTTGAGGGGGAGATATTTTCAAAAAGTGGAATACTTTTTATAGGTAAAAATAGTAAAGTTATTACAGATGTGATAATTTGTGATACGTTAATAATTGAAGGAATTTTAAAGGGAAATATTAATGCTAGCAATAAGGTTTATTTAAATAGTGGTTGTAAGATATACGGTGATGTTAAGACAAAAAAGATATTTATTAATGATAATATAGTCTTTGATGGTAAGTGTGAAATGATTAAATCTAATGAGAGCATAGATTTATTTTCTTTTACAGTTTCACAATTAAAAGATACTTTTCAATGAATTAGTGTTATATTTATTGATTATTTAATGGTTAAGTATTGTTTTTGATAAAATACCCTTCTTAAAAATTTATCTCATAGAGGAGATTATGGATAAAAAATGTGCGGAATTTGATTTAGAGGATGAAATGAAGCGTTTAAATTCTTCTAAAGAATTAAAGATTGAGGATAATTCTAAGAAAAAAATAGTTAAAGTTGTCACTAAAAAAGAATCTGTTGCTAGTGGACTTAAAAACTCTAATATTGATAAATTGAGAGAATCTCATGGAGTCTCGTCAGGTTTTGATTATGATATATCTGATCCAGATTTAGAAAATAGTATTAAAACTCTTGAGCAAAGCAACATTATTAATTTTTTAGGTGGTAAAGATTTTATCGTTATTGATAGTCTGTATGATAAACCCATTACCGAAATCAGGAAAGTTGTTGAGGGACTTGGTACTAATCATACTATTGCGGTAACAATGAAGAAGACAGAATTAATATTTTTACTTGTTAAGATATTAACTGAACATAATATTAATGTTTTATTTACTGGCGTTCTTGATGTTTTAAGTGATGGGTACGGATTTTTGCGTACAGCATCTAATTCTTATCTCTCAGGAGGTAATGATGTTTATGTTTCACCGTCTCAGATTAGACTTTTTAATTTAAGGACAGGTGATATTTTATATGGGCAGATTAGGTCTCCAAGGGATGGCGAGAGATTTTTTGCAATGATTAAAATTAAAAGCATTAATGACCAGGACCCTACATTTGCACAAAATAGAATACCTTTTGATAATTTAACACCTTTATATCCTAGTTCAAAGTTGAATCTTGAATATGAAAATTGTAATATTTCCACTAGGCTTATTAATCTTTTTTCTCCTATTGGAAAAGGGCAAAGAGCATTAATAGTATCACCTCCAAAGGCTGGGAAGACTACTTTGCTTCAAAAAATAGCCAATGCAATTACTACTAATTATCCAGACATTGTTTTAATGATTTTACTTATTGATGAGAGACCTGAAGAAGTGACTGACATGATTCGGGGTGTTAAGGGTGAGGTCATTGCATCTAATTTTGATGAGCAGGCTAGTAGGCACGTGCAGGTTGCAGAGATGGTTATTGAAAAGGCAAAAAGACTTGTTGAGAATAAAAAGGATGTTGTTATTCTTTTAGATTCTATTACAAGACTTGCAAGGGCTTATAATCAGACTATGCCAACTTCTGGTAAGATACTCTCAGGTGGAGTTGATTCTAATGCTTTACATAAACCAAAAAGGTTTTTTGGTTCTGCTAGAAATATTGAAGAAGGTGGCAGTCTTACTATTATAGCTACAGCTTTAGTTGATACTGGAAGTAAGATGGATGAAGTCATATTTGAGGAATTTAAAAGTACTGGTAATATGGAGTTAATTCTTGATAGGAGTTTGGCAGATAGAAGGCTTTTTCCTGCTATTAATATTAAGAAATCAGGGACAAGAAAAGAAGAATTACTTTTAAGTGAAGAGGAGCGTTCTAAAATTTTGCTTATTAGAAAAATTTTAGGTGGTGTTGATGATTATGAAGGTGTTGAAGCTTTAGTTGAAAAGATGAAAAAAAGTAAGAACAATGAAATTTTCCTAAAGACCATGAGTAATGGAGATTAGTAAAATTGACTTTCTTTGAAATTTAGACTAAACTTTTATCAAATTAAGAGAGGCGTTATGAAAAAAGATATACATCCTGTTAGTAATTTAGTAATATTTAAAGATAGTTCCAATGGTACGATGTTTTTAACTAGATCTACTTTAACTTCAAAAGAGACAATTAAATATAGTGATAATAAAGAGTATCCATTAATTACTGTTGAAATTACAAGTAAATCACATCCTTTTTATACAGGTCAACAAAAGTTTGTTGATGCAGCAGGTAGAATTGACAAATTTAACAAAAAATATAAAAAGCTTAAGTAATTTTTTTTCTTATATATTAATTATTAATATATTTTTTTTACCTTGTAGTTTGTTCCAATAAATGCTTCTAGTTTTTCTTTTTCATCTTCATAAGTTGCATGGTTAACAAGAGATGTAATGCTACTCTTTTGTTTTAATTGGTGTAATACTTGTTCAGATATATTTTTAATGTCTGTGCTTGTTATTTTGAAGTAAGCATTTCTTATATCTTGTCTTAGCTGATCACTAATGTTTAGCATTTTTCTTTTATAGCTTTCTAATATTTCTATGGATTTGGTTTTTACATTTGTACTTAAACCAATTACTCCTACTAAATATGTATAGAGTTCTTCGTTTTTAATTTCGTTATTAGCCAATTCTTCTAATGATGTTTCAAATGCTTGATATGTCTTTACAAAGTTAGGATCTCTATATGATGCAAAAGAAAATATTCCGTTTGTAATTGATGCAAATGCACCATATGCTCCTCCCATGATCCTTATTTTTTCCCATAAGATTCCACTTTTTAATATATGTGTTAAGAAATTTATTTTTGGATAATTTTCATCTGTTATTTTATAGCTTGCAAAGCTTATGGAGTTAAAAGATATTTTTGATGGAATAATGATTATTTCTGTTAAGATATTGTCTGATGGTTGTATTATAATTGGGTTATTTATATAAGTCTTTTCACTTAAATTTTCTCTTAATGTAAATAATTCACTTTCTAATTTTCTAATGACATCGTTAGTACTACCTATAAGCAGTGATGAGAGATTGTCTTTAAAAATTATTTTGTCTCTTAGCCTTTCTAAACTATATGCAAGTTCTCTTAAAGATTCTGTGTCTGTCTTTACTTTTTGCCAGTATTCTCTTCCTGTAAGGCCAACTTGAAGTTCTTTTAGATATTTGCTTTGATTTAATTTTGATTCTGATCTTATTGTTGCAAAGATATGTCCTTTGGGTATTAATATCGATTTAAAATCATTTTTTAGGCTTAAGACTATTTCTTTTAATCTATCGTAATCATGAAAATTTATGTTGATTAAAATTTCTTTAATTAATATAAATGATTCTTGAATTTTGTTGTTAAATGATTTGAAATTTATGTTAAACAAATTTATCATGTTTCCTTGTATATCTTCTTCATAACTTTCATATATGTTTAATTGTCCCAAAGTATTTTGGATTTTATTATTTAAATCTACATAGGAATAATTTTGGGTAGATAGATCTTGAATGGCTCTTTTTAATAAAGAAAGATGCATGAAATCTTCTTTTTGTAGAAAACTTAATTTAAAAAATAGATATACATTGAAGATATTATTGTTTTTCTTTAATTCAAATGTATGTGTTTTAAGTTCAGGAGTTTCATTAAGAGTTAAACTTTTTTCAACTTCTTTTGGTAAATCCTCTATTTTTAGCATGGGAAGCTTAGTAATGTCGGATTTAAGATCTTCCTTTTTTTGATAGTCTTTAAATTGATTATAATCTTTAGTAAATTCTGCAAATTTTTCTGGATTTTTCTTAATGTCAATTTCTCTATCCATTAATTTTTTTTCTATTTTTTCTTCCATTTCTTTAAGGACTGAATCTGATGGATTAAATTGGATCAATGTGTAATGATTATTATTGAGTAAATATTTTTCTATTAGATTTTCAAAGTAAGGTTCTCCTCTCTCTAGTTTGTTTTTAATCTCATCTAGATGACAATTGATTTTTAAAGTTTCAGTTGGATGCATTCCATGTAACCAACCTTTAAAACTTTTGATCATTAAAGAAATAGGCCATCCTTGTCCTTTTTCTTCTTTTAATGCAAATTCATAACCAAAGAGAATACCTTGTATTAGTTCTTCTGAAATTTTTACTTTAACAAGATTTTTAAGTTCATTAAAAACCATATTTTTAAATTCTTCCATTTTTCCTGGAAGTACGTTTTGTAATCCGAATGAAAATACGCACTCTTTTATGTCTGTGTTGATGCCACTAACATCAGCTATTACGTCACCAATGTTACTCTTTAGCATGTTTATAGTGAATTGACAGGAGCTGTCTAGGAGAATTTCTGATAGAATTTCAAGTCCGATATTTTCTTTGATATTTTTAATATCAGTGCATAACCAGTTTATTGCATATACTCCTAGTGTATTTTCAGTTTCTTTTGGGATATCAAAATTTAGTGTTTTACCTTTATTCCATCTTGTGGTTTTTTCTATATTGTAATTAATATTTAATTTTTCCTTTGTATAAGGTCTAATTATATATTTTTCAATAAAATTAAGATTTTTATTAGTGTCAATATTGCCAAATAAAAATATTTTACAATTTTCTAGTGTATAGTGTTTTCTGTAAAATTCGATAAATTCTTTGTATGTAAGGTCAATGATATCGATAGGATTGCCCCCAGAATCGTATTGATAGGTACCTTCAGAAAAAAGAGAATTGGTAGCAATTTCGTTAATTAAAGAATTTTTGTTGGAATAATTACCTTTCATTTCATTTAAGACAATACCAGATAGTTTAAAGTTATTTGGGTTTATATTATAACCTTCCTGCATAAAGGCTTCTTTTTTAAGTAATGGATTAAAAACAGCATCGGCATATATTTTGAATAAGTTAAAATAATCTTTTTGGATTGTAGATGCTGCTGGATAGAGAGTCTTATCTGGAAATGTCATTGCATTTAAGAAAGTATTTAGGCTTCCTTTCATTAAATAAAGAAAAGGATCTTTTATTCTATATTTATTTGATCCGCAAAAAATCGTGTGTTCTAGGATATGAGCGACCCCAGTATTATTTAGGGGAATAGTTTTGAATGCTATTCCAAAAGCATTTTCTTTAAATGTGTTATTTTTTAGTTCAAATATTTCTAGTCCACTTTCATGTTTAAAATAACACCCTTCAGTGTCATATTCTTCTAGGTAAGTTTTTGAAATTAAGTTGAAAATTTTTTTTCTTTTCATTTATGATTTATTTTATCCTTGTTTTATATATTTTTGTGCTTCTTCTTCACTAAATTCGAATATGTTTTCGGTATCTTTTGTGTCGTCTAAATTAAATACATAAAATGGGAATTTTATTATGATTTTTTTATTTTCAAAGTAAATTACTGCTTGCTGTAAATCAAATAGTAGTTTATTTGAGTATGTTTGTTCAATTTTTTCTTTAATCCTTTGAGTAAAGTAGGGAAATGCTTCTTCTACATTAATAATTTCATCTATATTATAAATATAATCTCCATTATCTCTAATATAATAGCTTCTATGGTTTGTGATAGATGTATCATTAATTGTTTGAGTGGCACTTACTATTATTGTATAAATACCATATCCATGGTAGATCTCATAATCTATGTTTAAACTTGGTTTTTTAGACTCTTGTTTAATATTTTGAGCAGCACTCTCTAGGTTGTTGACTATTTCATTTGAATAATTTTCAACTTCATCATTGAATGTTTTTATTTTATTGTTTTTTGTTCTGTCATCTATTACTTTGGGTATTCTAATTTTATATTCAAAAAATTCGTTTTCTTCTTCTGCTAGAATTGATTGAATTATTATTTCATCTTTTTCGTTATAGAGTGTGTCAATTTCATTAAAGCTTATTTTCTTTGTTTTTTTTGTACACCCTATAAAAATCATTAGTAATGATGTTAAAATGAATAGTTTTTGAGATATTGACACTTTTACCATAAAGATATTTTTCTCCGTATATAAGTTTATTCTACTATTATTATAATTATTATATAATATTTATAATAATAATAATTGATGTGATTTGTTTTTCATTTTATTTTATTTGACTTCAATTATTTTTAGTTAAATCTATGTGGGAGTTCTGTGATGCTTGACTTGAAGTTTATAAGAGATAATTTAGAGCTTATTCAAAAAAATATTAAAGATAGAGGGCTTGAGTTAGATATCGATCTGTTAATTTCTCTTGATGATGAGCGCAAAAAACTTGTTACTAAGATAGGGGAGTTAAATGCTATAAGGAATGAAAATGCTAGCGCTATGAAAGGAAAAATAGATGATTCTAGTAGGCATTCTTTAATAGAGACTGGAAAGGTTTTAAAGTCTGAAATTGCGATATTGGAAGAAAAATTGAGTCATATAACATCTAAACTTTTGATTGAGCACAAGCGGATTCCAAACATTTCTGCTCCTGATGTTCCTGTTGGTGAGGGTGAGGATGGAAATATTGTGTTAAAAGTATCAGGAAGTATTCCAAATTTTGATTTTAAACCAAAGGATCATTTGGAAATTGGAATTGATTTGGATCTTTTTGATTTTGAAAGGGCACGTGAGGTTAGCGGTAATAAGTTTTATTATCTTAAAAATGAAGCTGTTTTTTTAGAGCTTGCACTTATTAATTTTGCTTTAAATAAACTTAAACTCAAGGGTTTTGATTTATTTATCACACCTGATGTTGCAAGGGAATTTATAGTTGATGGAATTGGCTTTAATCCGCGTGGCACTGAAAGTAATATTTATAAAATTGAAGATACAGATAAATATCTTATTGGTACAGCTGAGATTACTCTTGGTGGATATTATTATAATACTATATTAGATCTTAAATCTCCACTAAAGATGGCAGGACTTTCTCATTGTTTTCGTAAAGAGGCAGGAGCAGCTGGACAATTTTCTAAGGGACTCTATAGGGTTCATCAATTTAGTAAAGTTGAAATGTTTTGTTTTTGTAAGGGTGAAGATTCTGATCGTGTTCATAATGAGTTTTTGGCATTAGAAGAAGAAATTTTTACTGAACTTGAGATCCCGTATAGAGTCTTAAATGTTTGTTCTTTTGATCTTGGTGCACCAGCTTATAAGAAGTACGATATTGAAGCTTGGATGCCGGGTAGGGGAGATAAGGGCGAGTATGGAGAGGTTACTTCAACTTCAAACTGTACAGATTATCAGTCAAGGCGCCTTAAAATTAGATATAAGGATGATGGTCAGAGTAAGTTTGTACATATGATAAATGGTACAGCCTTAGCCTCAACAAGAACTATCATTGCTATACTTGAGAACTTTCAGGATGCAAAAGGCGGCGTACGAATACCTAAGAATTTGGTCAAATATACAGGTTTTGATTATATATCTCCTAAGAATTAGATTTTAAAGTATCTTCTCTTAAGTGTTCAATTGCGCTTAAGAGAATTTCATGATTTTTAAGATTTTTAGGAAAAGGTGCACTTAAGATTTGTCTAAATTTGCGAGCATTTTCTTTTGCAAATACTATTCTCATTATGTGTTTTAGTGTGGTATTAATTGAAAGGTGTTCGTTATATTCTTTGATATATTCTACCATTTTTAATAATACTTCTTCTCTTGTTGGAATTTTTTCTTTTTCTTCTAAGAATTCTCTTGAAATTTTGGCAATGAAATATGGATCTTTTGCTGCAGCTCTTCCAATCATGACAGAATCCACATAAGATAGATGTGTTTTTATGTGGTTACTACTGATAATTCCTCCATTTATTTCAATAAATATATTTTTATGATCTTGCTTCAATTGATATACAAGTTCATGTCTGAGTTTTGGAATATTTTGATTATCTTTAGGAGAATATCCATTTAGTATGGCTACTCGTGCATGAACGGTAAAATTTTTTATTTCATATTCTATAATTTTTTCTACAAATTGTTTGAGTTCGCTATAGTTTGTTTCATGATATTCTCTTTTATTATATCTTATGCCTATTCTGTGTTTGATTGAGACAGGTTTATTTGTGTTTTTTTTCATGGCTTGCAGGATTTTGCCTACCTGAGTTGGAGTTTGCATTAAACATGCCCCATATTTTGCATCTTGGACACGAGATGATGGGCAGCCAACGTTGAGATTATATTCATCAAAGTTAAATTTGTTTTCAAGAATTTCTATGGCTTTTGCGGCGTCGTTTTCACAGTTTGTTGCTATTTGAATTGCAATTGGTGAATCAGTGGGAGTTTGTTTTACAATTGTGTTTAACTTACCCATAATAATTGATTTTGCAGAAATCATTGGGGTATATAGAGTAACTTTTTTTGATAATAATCTTATGATATATCTAAAGTGTTCGTCAGTAATTGCTACCATTGGTGCTATTGCGATTTTTCGGTTTATTAACATGGCATAATATGTTAAAATAAATTGTTTAATTTGACAATATATTTGTTTATGGGTTTATAAAAAATTAGGAGTTGAAAATTATGTTGGCAAAAAAGTTATTATTTTTATTGTCATCTTTAGTTTTTGTGATAGCCTCAGTTATCATGTCTAGTGGTATAAAGAATATTGGAATAAAAAATGGAAATTACATTACTGTTAAGGGTTTAAGTGAAAAAGAGGTACTCTCAACTTCTTCAAGTTGGAATTTACGGTATGAATTAGGTGGAAATACTATAGATGAGATTAATAAGTTAAATAATGCAAATTTTTTGGCGATAAGAGATTTTTTTGTTAGCTATGGGTTTCATGAAGATGAGATAAGCATGAAAAATATGGATTTTCATATTGCAAACTATAGTGATACTCTTTATAAGTACAATGCGTATGTATCTTTAGGTATTTATACTAAAGATATTGATAAAATGGAGCAAGTAAGCAAAAATATTATTAAACTTTACAATAAAGGAGTACTCTTTACTGGTAATGGTGGACCAAGTTATTATTTTGATAAAATTAATGATGTTAAACCTGAAATGTTAGCAGATTCTATTAAAAATGCCTTGGATGCGGCTTTAGAGTTTGCACGTAATTCTGGTGCTGTTTTAGGAAAAATTAAGACTGCAAATCAAGGATACTTTGAATTTCTTCCAGTTGATAGAAGTTCCGAAAATCATGAGCGTTATTCAAAAAAGATATTAAGGGTTGTTACTACAGTTTCTTATTATTTAGATTAAATTTGTTGAAAGGAATGGTGATGGAATTTTTGTGTTCTAATAAAGAGAGTGATTTAAAGGGAAAATTTTTTGATTTTTTTTTAAAAAATATTAGTCAAGATGATTTTACTAGTATTGGGGTTTGTGGTGGTCGAAATATTATTTCTTTTCTCAATGTCTTTGATGAGCAAAATTATCCTCTTAAAAAATCTCATTTTTTTTTAGTAGATGAGCGTTGTGTTGATTTAAATAGCGAGTACAGTAATTTTAGGCTTTTAAGTGAAGGATTTTTTTCTAAGATGATGAATAAAAATTTAATCTGTGGTTCTAATTTTCATCCATTTATTTACAGTGAGTTCGATGAAACATCGTCTATTTATAATTATAATGTTGAATTTAATTCTAGATTTACAAGATTGGATCTTAGCATTTTGTCTGTTGGTGAAGATGGGCATATTGCTTCTCTTTTTCCTTCAAGGAAACTTTTATTTTCTGAGATGGAAGGATATCAATATGAGTATGATGCACCAAAGATTCCAAGTAAGCGAATGAGCTTAACTCCTAAGTCTTTACTTTTGTCTAAAGCTTCTGTATTACTCTTTATTGGTCATGAAAAAAAAACTGCTTTAGAAAATTTTTTAAGTTCAGAAATTTCTCTAAGAGAATGTCCAGCTAAAATTTTCAAGGATCACGCTCATTTATTGGTTCTTACAAATATTGAGGGGGTCTATGCAGGATCCTAGGCTTTCCAAATATCAGAATGCAAAAAATTTGGGAGTAAAGACCTTTAAAGAATTTGAAAAAAAAGAGTTAAATAATGATTTGCCTGAAATACAAGGTTCTCTGCTTAAGTTATGGGTAAATCTGATTAAGAGGGGCAAAAGAGAGGATTTCAGCAATTCAAGTTCTCTTAGCAAAGGAGTTGGGAAACCAGGATTTATTCGCAAAGAGAGTAAAATATCAAAAATAGCAAAATATTTCTTAGCTATTGGTCTTGAAAAATCATCAAAAATTATGGCTGAGCTTGATGATGCTGATATAATTGCAATTACTAGAGAAATTACTAAAATTAAGTACATTACCCCTGATGATAAAAAACGAATTATTCAAGAATTTGAAGATTTAGTAAAAAGTGAGAGGAAATATTTAAAAATTGATGATAAATTTACTTATGATTTATTAAATAAATCTTTAAGTAAGGCAAAAGCAAAAGAGATTTATAGAAAAGTTACAGGAGTTGATCCATTTTTGCCTTTTGATTACTTGTCTGGTATTGAGAATGAACAACTTTGGGCTTTAATTAAAGATGAAAATATTCAAACACTTTTGATAATATATAATTATTTAACCAAAGAACAGAAAAAATATGTTTTTTCTATGTTGGAAAAAGATATTAAGAAACAGTTTGTTAAGGAGCTTGCTAAGCCGAGACAGTTAAATATGGATATGATTGAGATTATC
This sequence comes from Borrelia parkeri, assembly GCF_023035815.1. Classification (NCBI taxonomy): domain Bacteria; kingdom Pseudomonadati; phylum Spirochaetota; class Spirochaetia; order Spirochaetales; family Borreliaceae; genus Borrelia; species Borrelia parkeri. The sequence continues at coordinate 225,215 of NZ_CP073159.1, read as the reverse complement.
TCTGATAGACTTAAGAGTAGATTTGCAATCCAGGGTAAACTTAAGACAGAAAAACTTGATGGTTCTAAGATACTTGTTGATATTTTGAGTTATATGGATTCTGAGGATGAAAAAAATCTTTTGAGTAATATTGATATGAAAGTTTTAAATCCTGTTAAAGATAGTGAGATTAAAGAAAGAATATTTGATATTAATATAATACTTAGAATTACAGATAATGATATGCATAATATTTTAAGGGAATTTACAGATAACGATATTGCAATTATTATTAAAGATAAAAGTGATGAAATTAGAGATAAAATTCTTTTCAATGTTTCAAGAAGACGTAAAACTCTTATTTTAGAAGAAGAGTCTTTTTTGAAAGAGGTGAAAAAGAAAGATATAAAAGCAATGACTACGTCCTTTGTTAATTATATTAAGGAGTTAACTTTAAAGGGTGAATTAATGATATATAGAAAAAATGAGGAGTTTATTTAGTGAAACTTGATGAACTACGTAAAAAGTATATAGAATTTTTTAAGAGTAAGGGACATTGTGAGATTGCAGGCAAGTCTTTAATTCCTGATAATGATTCTACAGTTCTTTTTAATACAGCTGGCATGCAACCGCTTGTACCTTATCTTCTTGGCGAAATACATCCATCTGGAGATATGTTAGTTGACGTTCAGAAATGTTTAAGAACAGGAGATATTGATGAGGTGGGAGATCTGAGTCATTTAACTTTTTTTGAAATGCTTGGAAATTGGTCTCTTGGAGCTTATTTTAAAGAACTTTCAGTAAAGTATAGTTTTGAGTTTTTAACTTCACCTGATTACTTAAATATTTCAAAAGATAGGCTTTATGTTAGTGTTTTTGAAGGTGATGAGAGTATTCCACGGGATACAAAGACAGCTAGTGTTTGGGAAAGTCTTGGAATTACTAAGGATAGAATATTTTATCTCTCAAGAGAGCATAATTTTTGGGGTCCTGTTGGAAATGTAGGGCCTTGTGGGCCGGATACTGAAATCTTTGTAGATACAGGTAAAGAGAAGTGTTCTAATGAATGTGATATTACATGTTCTTGTGGTAAGTATTTTGAGATTTGGAATAATGTTTTTATGCAATATAAAAGGGATGAGAATGGAAATTATGAAGAGTTGAATCGGAAATGTGTGGATACAGGCATGGGTGTTGAGAGAACAATTACGTTTTTGCAGGGAAAGTCTTCAGTTTATGACACGGATGCTTTTAGACCGATAATTGATAAGATCGAAAAAATTTCTGGCAAAATTTATGGACAAAATTTAAAGGATGATAAATCTATTCGAATAATTGCTGATCATATTAAGGCCAGTTGTTTTATTTTGGCTGATAATTTTGCAGTTCTTCCGTCTAATATAGGACAGGGATATGTTTTAAGGAGAATCATTAGGAGAGCTATTAGGTATGCAAAAAAACTTGGGATGGAATCTCATGTTTTAGCAGATCTTGTTGATCCTGTTGAAGAGATTTATAAATCTTTTTATAAAGAATTAACAGAAAAGAAAGATTTTATTAAGGCTGAGTTAAATACAGAGGAAGAAAAATTTTTTAAAACTTTGCGTCATGGTGAACAAGAATTTATTAAATTAATTCAGCATTTATCATCGAAATTAATTCCTGGTGAGATTGCTTTTAAACTTTATGATACTTATGGTTTCCCTTATGAAATAACGGAAGAACTTGCAACTGAACATGGATTTAGTATAGATAAGACAGGTTTTGAAGAGCATTTTAGGAATCATCGAAAGGTTTCTAAGAAAGGAGGTGATAAAGTCTTTAAAGGGGGACTTGCGGATTGTACATATGAGACTACCAAGCTACATACAGCCACTCATTTGCTTCATAAGGCACTTCAATTAGTCTTAGGTGATCATGTAAGGCAAAAAGGTAGTAATATTACTGCTGAGAGACTAAGGTTTGATTTTAGTCATCCTTATAAAATGACGGATGATGAGATAAAGAGGGTTGAAGATATGGTTAATTTACAGATAAAAAATAAATTATCTGTAAAGCGAACTGTAATGAGTCTGGATGATGCCTTGGCTAAGGGTGCTATGGCTTTATTTGGTGAGAAATATGAAGAGATTGTGAGTGTGTATGAAATTGATGGTTTTTCAATTGAAGTTTGTGGTGGTCCTCATGTTAAGAACACTAGTGAACTTGGGATTTTTAAGATACAAAAGGAACAGGCTTCATCATCAGGTGTAAGGAGAATAAGAGGCATTTTGATCAATTAATATTGGAGGATACTTTATGTTTAAACATTTAGGTGATTATTTATTAACTTTACATCCTATTTTTTTAGGATTTTTAGGTTCTACTTTTACTTGGTTTACTACGGCCTTTGGAGCGGCTGCTGTTTTTTGTTTCAGAAAAGTAAACAATAAAATAATGGATGCTATGCTTGGCTTTTCAGCAGGAATTATGATTGCTGCTAGTTTTTTTTCACTTATTAAACCAGCAATAGAGATGGCGGAAGAGCTTGGTTATGTTGCATGGGTGCCAGCAGTTTTTGGTTTTCTCTTAGGAGCATTTTTTATATATATTGTGGATGTATTTGTGCCAGATCTTGATAAACTAGCATTTATTGATGAAGATTTAACAAGACATGGTAAAAAGGATTTTTTGCTTTTTACGGCTGTTACGTTGCATAATTTTCCGGAAGGACTTGCTGTTGGTGTTGCTTTTGGAGCTTTAGCTTCTTCTCCTGATATTCATACTTTAGTTGGGGCTATGATTCTTACATTAGGAATTGGTATTCAAAATATGCCAGAAGGTGCAGCAATTTCTTTGCCTTTAAGACGAGGTAATGTTCCTTTATGGAAGTGTTTTAATTATGGTCAGATGTCAGGTTTGGTAGAAATTGTTGGAGGATTTTTAGGATCTTATGCAGTTTATACTTTTACTAGGATTCTACCCTTTGCTTTATCTTTTTCTGCAGGGGCAATGATTTATGTTTCAATTGAACAATTAATACCTGAAGCTAAGAGAAAAGATATTGACAATAAAATTCCAACCATATTTGGAGTTATTGGATTTGCTTTAATGATGTTCCTTGATGTGTCTTTGGGGTAATTAGCCAAACTTGCCAGTAATATATTCTTCTGTCTTAATATTTTTAGGATTGAAAAATAATTCATCTGTTTGGCTTTCTTCTTCAATGTATCCATTTAGGAAGAATGCAGTTCGATCAGATATCCGTCCGGCTTGTTGCATATTATGAGTTACAATTATGATCGTATAGCTTTCTTTTAAATTTATTATTAGCTCTTCAATTTTGCCTGTTGAAATTGGATCAAGAGCAGAAGTAGGCTCGTCCATTAATATTACATTTGGTTCGATTGCAAGAGTTCTTGCGATGCAAAGTCTTTGTTGTTGTCCCCCTGAAAGGCTTAAGGCATTTCTATTAAGTTTATCTTTTACTTCATTCCATAGTGCAGATTTTATTAGGGATTTTTCAACTATCTCATCAAGTTTTTTTTTATCTTTAATTCCATGAATTTTAGGTCCATAACTTATGTTGTCATAAACTGACATTAAAAATGGATTAGGAGTTTGAAAAACCATTCCAATTTTTCTCCTAAGTTCCAGTACATCAAAGTTGTTTGAGTAAATACTTTTACCTTCGTACATAACTTTTCCTTCTATTTTAACGCCTTCCACAAGATCATTCATTCTGTTAAGTGTTCTAAGAAATGTTGATTTTCCACAACCTGATGGACCTATTAAGGCTGTGATGCTATTTCTTAGTATTGATATGTTAATATTATTTAATGCTTTAAAATCTGTATAAAATAAGTTTAGATTTTCTGTTTTAATAATTGCTTTGTCTTGGCTCATTTACTTAATCCTATATAATTTATTGATTAGAAATTTTGATGTTAAATTTATTAAAAGTATCATTATTATAAGTATTGATGCTGTTGCAAAACCTTTGTCTAAATATCCTTCTTGAAATAATAATAGTAGATGTACAGTTAAACTTCTTGAAGGTTCATTTAGAGAACTTGCAAGTCCTAAATTTGTTCCCATTGTAAAAAGGAGTACAGCAGTTTCTCCAAGAGCACGTCCTATTGCAAGCACTATTCCTGTCAATATGCCTGGACTAGAAGCGGGTAGTAAAATTTTGATTATAGTTTCTGTTTTATTGGCACCTAGAGCAACTGAGGCATATTTGTATGATTTAGGAATTGATTTTAGTGCTTCCTCAGTTGTTTTAATAATCATTGGTAATATCATTAAAGAACTTGTTATTGCTCCTGAGAGTATTCCCATGCCAAAGATTGGAACAAAAAAGATAAGTCCAAAAAGTCCAAAAATGATAGCAGGGATGGATGATAAAATATCAACACTCATAGATACTGTTTTATAAAATATTTTATTTGAAGTATATTCTGCAAGCATTATTCCCGTACTAATTCCTATTGAAATTGATATTATTGCTGTTAATAGTATGACGTAAAATGTGTTGAAGATTAAATAAGAAATACCCCCGTATTTTCCAGAATTTCTTGGAGTAGATAATATAAAATTTAAGTTTAAAGGCATGTCTTTTTTCATATAGTATAATTTGAGAAAAGGAGCATCACTTTTATAGAAAGAATGCCAAGGTACAACTGCAATTGTGCCTTCATGTTCTTCTACTGTTTTTATTGCATTTTGATCATAATCTGAGTATTTTATGATATTTAATTTAATATTTTTAGATATTAAGTCATTCCAGTCTGTCTTTTTGATGAGTAATTTTTTAATCTGATTAAGGCTTAGTATATTAATAATTTCATTTTCACTTTTTTGTAGTGTTTTTTTGCCTACTAAAATAGACATTGATTTAATTTTTAGGGATTTAATTTCTGAATATTTTTTAAAATCTAATTTTTCAAGCTCTTCTTTTGTTAAGTAACCAATAGCCCCTGTTGTTTTGTTGACAGTTTCTATTATCTTTTCATTTGATTCTACAAGCTTTATATACCTGTTATTAAATTTATTGTCTTTGGTAAAAGTTTGTAGTATGACTGTACTTGCAAGATTTGACTGTGAACTTGCAATTGGAACTATGTCAATACTTTGATCTGATATGCTTCCCCAATGTGAAATTTTATTATTGTATATATTGTAGATATCTTGCGTAGTAATTTCTTCCGCTTTTATGCTTTTATTAATAATAAATGCAATTTTGATTATTTTGTTTTTCAATTTGAATGGTAAAAAGTGTTTTGTTTCATCTAAAAATAATGTTTGTTTTTTGCTTGTAAAGAATAGTGAATTGTATATTATATACGATATTAGAAAAAATAATAGTGTTATTAAAAAATAAGCAATGAATTTGATTATGCAAAATGAAATTTTATTGAATAATTTATTTGTTTGAATTGTATTCACTTGATTTTTAGCCTTTTAGATGAAGATAAAATAAAGTGTTTAATTGAATTTATTATTATGACTAATAATAGCAAGACCAAAGCTGTAGAAAATAGGGCCTCTTTGTGTGTTCCAGATGCATATCCAATATCTATTGCAATGTTTACCGTTAGTGTTCTAATAGGTGAGAATATATTTTGTATAAATAGAGGTGAACCCCCACCAACCATTAAAACTGCTATTGTCTCACCAATAGCTCTTCCAATTGCTAGTATTACTCCTGCTAAAATTCCTTTTCCAGCTGAAGGAATCATCACTTTATATATTGTTTGCCAATCTGTTGCAGCTAGTGCAAGAGATGCTAGTTTATATGATTTTGGAACAGCTTTAAGTGATGTGTATGAGACGCTAATTATTGTTGGGAGTATCATTATGCTTAAAACTATTACTGAGGTTATTAAATTATATCCTAAGTTATCTTCTCTTCTAAAAGTGTTCTTTATAAGGGTGGCTATGAATGTGCTTCCAAAAAATCCATATACTACGCTTGGGATTCCTGCTAAGAGTTCTATTATGGTTTGTAATGTCTTTTGGTAAATGCCTTTGGTTTTCTCAGACAGGTAAATTGCAAAACCAAGTCCAATTGGTAGTGCAATTAGGACAGAAAAAAATGTTGTTAAAGCTGAATTTATAATAAAAGATAAAATTCCGTAAGATTTTTGTAATCTGCTAGTAGGATCCCAGTTTGTGCTGAATAGAAAATTAAAAACTTTAATTTTATTATTAAGCAAGGGTGCTAGTCCATTTTTAATGATGAATAAGACTAGTAATAATATTGTCAAGGTACTAATTGTTGCGGATGTAAAAATAAAACAGTTGAAAGCCAATCTAACAATATTTCTTTTTGTCTTTAAAGTTAATTTCATGCTTTAAAAGAGTTCCCCTATAGAAATCGAATTTTGTTAAATTTGTATTTAACTTAAATTCTTAAGACAATTTTGTCATGATTTTAGTTATTTTCAGTTGTATGAACCTTTATGAACCCTTGTTCTTCAACAATATCTTGTCCATTTGGACTTAGCATAAAGTTAATAAAATCAAGTATGTTCTGATCCTCAGAAATACTGTTTGTGATCGCTATTAGCCTTCTCTTTATATTATATTTGTCCTTTGTTATTGTTTCTTTTGTAGGATATATGCTGTTTATTGAGAGTGTATGTAGCCCTTTTTCTATTGCACCTCTTGCATATCCAAAACTAATGTAACCAATTGAGTGGGGTGTGAGACTTATTTTTTCAATGACTTCACCATTGGATTTGACCATAATACTATCTTGTCTGAATTGAGCTTCTTCAGGATTTTTTAATATTTTATCAAGAACCAGTTCTTTTATAGATGAGTGAGAGCCTGATGATGAATCTCGGTTTATGAAGTTAATTTTAGCATCATGTCCACCAACTTGTTGCCAATTTCTAATATTTCCATTAAGTATTTTTACTAAATCTTCTTCTGTAATATTTGTGATTTTGATATCAGGGCTTGTAATGAATATTAAAGCGTCATAAGCAATGATTGTAATTTTTGCTCCTTGAGCTATTTCTTCTTCAGTTGCCTCTCTTGAAGAGATAGCCATTTTATAAATACCATCAAATAATCCTTTAATGCCAACACTACTGCCTTGAGCATCATAAGTGACTTTAAGTTGATTGTTTATTTTTTGATATCGTAGGATCATTTCATCCATAATAGAGGTTGTCGAGGTAGATCCACCAATTGCAATGACATTTTCTTTGTCTTTGTTTGTACAATTGCTAAATAAAAAAGCTACTGAAATAGTAAAGAGCATTTTGATAACCTGCATTAAATTAACTCCTTTTACAACTATATATAATATCATTAATCTTAGATAAGTCAATGAATAGTAAATATTTTGATTTTTTGATATAAGTTATTATATACATTAAGAATTTGAGGTAGTAGATGGGTACAATTAAATCGGGAGATATTGAAAAAGGTACTTTTTTGCTTTTTAAAGGCATGCCACATATTGTTCTTGAGAGAGAGTTTTCAAAAATGGGTAGGGGAGGTTCTATTGTAAGATTGAAGCTTAAAAATCTTAAAAACAAGTCTGTTGTTAAGGAAACTTTAAAGGGTGCTGATACAGTAGAAGAAATTGAAGTGTTAGAAGTTGCTTCTCAGTATCTTTATAAAGAGAATGAAAATCTTATTTTTATGGATCTAGAAACTTATGATCAATTTGATGTGAACTTAAGAGAGATTGCAAATATTGAGGACAAGGTTATGTTTTTGCAAGAAGCTGAGATTTATTCTCTTGTTAAATGGGGTAAAGAAGTTATTGATCTTAAATTGCCTCCAAAAGTTGCATTTGAGGTTATAGATGCTGAGATTGCTGTGAAAGGTGATACTGTAACTAATGCAATGAAGAATGTTACCCTTCATACGGGATTGGTGGTAAAAGCACCTCTTTTTATTAATGTTGGAGATAAAATTTTAGTTAATTCCGAAACTAAAGAGTATGCTGAGAGAGTTAAAGAGTAACATATTGTTATTATTTTTTATTTTTTTTTGTTCTTGTGAGATGAACTATCCTGATATCAGGGAAGTTGATTATGTAATTAATTATTATTTCGCTAAAGATAAATTCGATTATTTTATGACTTTTGATTTTGCCGTTAAAGTTTTAAATTCTAATGATGTGATTAAATTTTTTGTTGAAAACATGGATAGTAAGGAGTTTATTGAAGTAGCTAAGGATAAATATACTTCTTCTTTTATAGGTTCTGTTCTTGGGAAAAATGTTCTTTATTGTAAAGATTTAAGGTTTAATGTTTTTGATAAGACTTTTGAAAATTTTGTGGCACAAGTTCATCTTATTGATTCTGGAATGAGGGTATATAGTAGAGATATTGTTATAAATTTAAGCTTGTCGGAAGAAGAATTGACTTTAATTCATTATTATATGTATAACTCGAAAGATAAGCTTAAGTTAAATGAAATTAGTGGTAATAATTTATATTTGATTAAGACTCCTAAGGATGAAATTGATTTTTTCTATTCAATTGTTAAAATCGAAGATTTAATGAATATTCAGCTGGATGATGATAACTTGGATGCTTATTTAGGGTTTTATTATGTGGGCAAACATTCTAATTTATTTTTTAGATTAAACTAGTTTGGGCCTACCAGGACTTGAACCTGGGACCACCCGATTATGAGTCGGGTGCTCTAACCAACTGAGCTATAGGCCCCATATAAGTAAAGACAAGCTAAAAAAGTTCTTAAAAGTGATTAAATACTTTTTATGCCAATTAAAGCTTAGAAATACCTTAAATCATTATATTGATTTTTTATTGATTGTCAAGTTCGTCAATTTCATTTTGTATGATTTCTATTTTTGAATTTAATTCGTTTAATTTGGCCTCAATTGATTCTTTATTTTTGATGAGTTGTTGCATTTTTGATTTCACTTTTACAACTTCATCTATTTTTATTGCTTTTATTAAATCTGCATTCAATTTGGATATCTGTTGATTTATATTTTTTATTGTTTCTAACAATGAATTAATTGTTCCAGTTTTATTTAATCCCTTTTCTGTTTTTGACATCTCAACAAATTCTTCTGCAATTTTTTTTAAAATTAATTCTCTATTTGTTTGAACAGCATTAATAGCACATTCTATTTTATTCTTACTATTAATGTTATCTTTTATACTTTTATGTTTTATTTCATTGTTTATTTTTACAATTTCTGTTTGAATTTCATTTATTAACCTATATTCTTCAACAGTTGCTTTGCTTAAGTCTTTGTTTTCTACAAATTCATCAATTAAATTTTCTAAATTGTCTGAAAATAAATGTTCTTTTAATATTTTTTTCTCGAATTCTTTTGACATTTTTTCTATGTTTATTTTATTTATGATGTCTTTTAGCATTAGTGTAATGTTTATGATAAGTCTTTTGAAGAAATTAATTTTTTCATTGAGTTTTATTATTTCTGTTGTTTTGTATTTATGCTTTTCAAGTGTTGATTTGGTAAAATTCATTTTGTATTCTAAAATTGTTGAAAGATTATTTGGATATTTGTTTATTATTATTTCAGTAATTTTTTTAAGTTTTTTTTCGTATGCTTTTAGGATATGTTTTTTGCTTTTTTTATAGTCTTTGACCTTTTTATATAATTCTTTTAGTTTACTCTCATTATCTTCTATTTTATTTAGGCTTGCTTTAAGCTGAGATATTTCTTTTTCAATTAATTTTAAAGATGTGTAAGATTTTAATTTTTTAAGCTCTATTACGTTACTGTTTTTAAGTACCTTGCCAAGTTCAACTAATTTTTTATCTCTTTGTGGGATCAGTTCTTGAATTTTGGATTTAATATCTTTTATCATAAGCGGCTTCCATGTTCATTTTATTTTCTGTTAACACTTTTTTCAAGCTCAAATTTAGAAATTTTATGGTAAATTTTTCTTCCATGTGGGCAGTATTTTAGTTTGAGATTGAAAAATTCATTTATTAAAAATTGACTAAATTCAAAACTTATTGTATCATTGCATTTAATAGCTTGTCTACATGCAATAGTTGCATATAAGTCAGTTTCCAGAGAATCAATTGTTTTACTTTTTCTTGTCTTAAAAAATTGGATGATAACATTTTCATATTTGTTGCAGATATTGGGAATTGATTCGAGTTGGTAGGTTTGTTCCTTTATTTTGGTAACTATAATATCTAATTTTTTATATTCTTCCAATTCACTTGCTAATATTTTATCTGTATCTTCACAGTCTACTTGAAATTCAATTGGTATTAGAAGTTTTTGGGTAATTTTTTCTGAATTTATTAAAGTTTGATATATGACTTTTTCATGAAGTGCATGCTGATCTATGAAGAAAACCTCATTATCTTTTTCTACTATTAAAAATTCTGAAAATAGTTGTCCCCTATATTTAAATTCATGTTTTGCTATTGGTCTTTGAAAATCATTTGGCATTGTAGGATTTTCTAGGAGAATATTTTGGATATAGCTTTTGAATGATGTTTTATCTTTTTGAATTGGGTTTTGACTTTCAAATTTTACCTTGTCTTCTATTATGTTTGTTATTTTATTGTTTTGAGGTTTATCTAGAATCAATGATTCGTTTTGTATGATTTTATAAGCTTGAAAATCTGAATTTGTTGGATCATCTTCAGGGTGTAATAGATGAGCATCATTTGTTATTTGCCTTTTGATTATTATGTTATGGTAGTCTTGTAAAATCTCTTTTCGTTCTCTGTCAAAAAATTCGTTAATATTGCTTGAAACTTGCTTAGGAAGAAATGGTAAGTTAAAAAATCTTACTTCTTTTTTTTGAGGATGTATATTAAAATCTACGTATCTGGGATCTATTTCTAGAAATAAATAACATATTGGGAAATTTCTATTAGTTAGTATTCTGCTATGTCCATCAATTATTGCTTCAGATAGATTGTGCTCTTCAACAGGTCTCCTATTGAGGAATATTTTTATGTTTCGTCTGTCTTTTCTTGAAAAATTGGGTGGAGCAAAAAAGATTTTCATTTGTACATTTTCGTATTCTGTTTCTATTTTCCCAAATTTATTGTTTTCTATTATTTCTCCATATACACTCTGAACTCTATTTATTAAGCTTTCTTTAAAGTAAACTTTTCTTAGTTCATTATTTAGACTTAATTTAAAGTCAATACCAGGATGAGTAACAGCTTTTTCTTCAAAAACTTTTAAACACATTTTTGTCTCAATAGAGTCTTTTTTTAAGAATCTTTTTCTTGCTGGGAAATTGTGGAATAGATTTGTAACATCTACTATTGTTCCATTTATTGCGGATTGTTTTTTAAAATATTTTTCAGTTCCATTTTCAACTTCAATTTGGTAGCTGTCTTCTCCTGTAGTTGAACTTGTGATTGTAAGATTTGAACAGATGGCAATACTTGAGAGGGCTTCCCCTCTAAATCCTAGTGTTTGGATTTTTTCAAGGTCTTTCTCTTCATTTATTTTTGAAGTGGTATGGGGTAGGTAACATATCTTTAAATCTTCTTTGCTTATTCCACTCCCATTGTCTGTTATTAGTATTCTTCGAATCCCACCTTCTTCAAGAAAAACTTCAATTTTATCTGCTCCAGAATCTATTGAATTGTCAAGTAATTCTCTTAAAATTGAACAAGGTCTATCTATTGCTTCTCCTGCTGCTATTTTTTGTACTAGACTTCTATCTAAAAATTTTATTTTATTCATTTGCCTATAATCTTTATTATTGTTTTATTTTGTTTGTAATTGGGAAATTTGTTGATAACTTCTTTAAGTATTTTATCATTCCCATTATCATTATATTCTATTATGCCTAATGCATGTAGAGCTTCTGGGTTGTTTGGATTTATTTTAATGTATTCTTTTAATTTTTCCATAGCTCTTTTATTATCTTTAATAGCAATTAAGGCAGTTGCAAGATTGTATTTTGCTTCAAGACTTGAGTGAGCTTCTGCTTTTTGAAAAGTTTCTATTGCTTTTTGATAGTTTCCTTGATTTTTATAAAGTATGCCAAGATTGTTTAGTGCTAATAAATGATTTTTATTGCTAATTTTCTCAAGGATTTCAATTGCTTTTGGTTCATTGCCTGACTTTTCGTATGATCTTGCTAGATTGATATGAGCCGTAATATTTTCAGGATTTTTTAAAATTACACTATTGTAGAGTGGTATTGCTTCATTATAATTTGCTTTAGTCAAATAAATAGATGCTTTTAAATATAAATACTCAGATTTTTCTGGATTTATGTCAAGGGCTTTATTGATGTTTGTTAGTGATTCATTAAGATTATCATTTTCAAATTTTGCTATTGCTAGATTATAAAACATGATATCGTTTTTTTCTTTTATCGAAGTACTTGCTTTGTCTAGATATTTTTCGCTGTTTTTAAAATCCCCGATATGGTTTGCAATAATTCCTGCTTTTAAAGCATAATGAGGATTTTTTGTAATCTCATAAGCTTTTTTGAAACTTAAAAAAGCATTTTGTTTATTATTGTTTTGTTCTTCAGCTATTCCTTTTTTATAGTAGGCAGTATCATAATTTTGGTCGATTGTAATTGCCTTTTTAAAAGCTTCAATTGCTTGTTTTGGTTTATGTGACAATATTAAGCTTGTTCCTTTATTTGTATATGCTTTTTTGTGCTTTGGATTTAATGATATTGTTTTATCAAATGCTTTTATTGATTCTTCATATTTTTTAAGTTTAAATTTCATTATTCCGACTTTGTAGTGATCCTCTGCTTCGTTTGTAATATTTGCAATTTTTTCATAAATTGCTTCAGCTTTTTTGAAATCTTTTTGTTCCTCATTTGTTGATGCTAGCATTTTAAGAGATTGTAAGTCTATTGAGGTTTGACTAAGATGGTTTGCATGTGTTTTAGGTTTTTCTTTCATTTTTATTTTATTATCTGTTAAGTGATCTTTTGTGGGGAATTTTTCTTCTTTGGGTTGTTTTTGTTTGAAAAGCTCCTTTTTGAAAGGAGCTTTTTCTATACTTATTGAATTTGGCTCTATATCTTGTTTTATTAATTTAATTAATAGATTGGCCGCTTCTTGGGTCTGTAGTTTATCAATTAAGTCATTAACTTTATTGAATTTGTCACTCAATCCTTTTTTAATGAGCTCATTAAGTCTTTCTTTGGCAAGTGAGGGATCCCCGGTATTAATGTTATCTAATATTTCATAAAGTACTTTTTTTATTACATAACTATAAGGTCTCTCTATTTTTTCGATTATTTGATTTTTATGAGTATCTTTTCTGTTTGGGATCTCTTTTTTAGTTTTTGGTTTGAGAGAGGGAGAAATTTCGATAACTTTGTCAATTTGTTTTGTTTTATTTTCCCTAGAGTCATCTGTATTTTTTTGTATAAGTTTATCTTCATTTTGTTCGTGTGTTTTGATAACTTGTTTTGTAGTGTTGAACTGGGTGGTCTTGGTTTGATTTAATTCTTTGTTGAGATTTTCTTTTAGTTTTTTTAAGTTAAATAGATTTTTTTTATTCTCAATAGATTTATCGTTGTTTGGAGTTGATTCTTGTTGTTTTGTTATTTTATTTATGTTTTTTCTTAAGTTCTCAGGGACTGTGTTTTGATGAAATTCTAAAATGTCTTCGTTTTCAATTCCAGTATCATCTTTTCTATCAGCATAATTTTCTATTTTTGTAGTATCTTTTATATATCTATTGTTAAAAGCAATTTCAGAATTTTCATTATTCATAGGTATTAATTGTTGTTTTCCTTGTATTTTATCTAATATTTGATTAGCTGTATCTCTTTGTAAATCTTTTGATTCAAAAGGACTATTATTTGCAAGTTCGGAAAGAGTGTTTTCAAGCATTGCAATATCTGTATTTTGTGGGTATTTATCTTTTAGAATTTTTGTTATTGAGTGTGCTTTTTTATAATTTCTATCCATAATGCTGTTTTTTACTTCATTCAGCATTATTTCTTGATTGTTTTTATTTAGGCGTTCTTTATATACGTAATAACCAAGTCCTCCAAATGAAGCAATAAGTAATATTATTAAAATTATTAGTGTGGGTAAATTTTTTCTTTTATTCATCTATGTTCAACTCCTCTTGCCAATTAATTTTGTCTAGTTCAATTAAAGAATCTGTTTTTAAATTATCTTCAAATTTGCCTTTTAACATTGTTTTTTTCTTTTCATGTTCTTGTTTATTTTTGTTATCGTTTTTTTTCATATGCTCTTGTGTGTTTTTGTTATCGTTTTTGCTCATATGCTCTTGTGTGTTTTTGTTGTCGTTTTTCTTCATATGCTCTTGTTTATTTTTGTTATCGTTTTTGCTCATATGCTCTTGTTTATTTTTGTTATCGTTTTTGCTCATATGCCCTTGTTTATTTTTGTTGTCGTTTTTCTTCATATGCTCTTGTGTGTTTTTGTTATCGTTTTTGCTCATATGCTCTTGTGTGTTTTTGTTATCGTTTTTGCTCATATGCTCTTGTGTGTTTTTGTTATCGTTTTTGCTCATATGCCCTTGTTTATTTTTGTTGTCGTTTTTGCTCATATGCTCTTGTTTATTTTTGTTATCGTTTTTGCTCATATGCCCTTGTTTATTTTTGTTGTCGTTTTTCTTCATATGCTCTTGTGTGTTTTTGTTATCGTTTTTGCTCATATGCCCTTGTTTATTTTTGTTGTCGTTTTTCTTCATATGCTCTTGTGTGTTTTTGTTATCGTTTTTGCTCATATGCTCTTGTGTGTTTTTGTTATCGTTTTTGCTCATATGCTCTTGTTTATTTTTGTTATCATTTTTGCTCATATGTTCTTGTTTATTGTTGTTATCGTTTTTACTTATATGTTCTTGTTTATTTTTGTTATCGTTTTTGCTCATATGCTCTTGTTTATTTTTGTTATCATTTTTGCTCATATGCTCTTGTTTATTTTTGTTATCATTTTTGCTCATATGTTCTTGTTTATTTTTGTTATCATTTTTGCTCATATGTTCTTGTTTATTGTTGTTATCGTTATCTTTTTGCTGTTCTGTGGCAATGTATTCACTTCTATTTTTAAGACTGTTGTCAAGTTCTTCAAGAGCGGCTTTTTTATTTCTTAACAGAGCTATCATGTGGAGAATAGCATTTTTTTTTTCACTTTCATATCTTAATGTAATAAATTGTGAATAATCATGGATTGCCATAGTGTATGAATCCCATGCATTTTTGTAATTTTTTTCTTTAAAATTAATTTTTCCTTGTTCAACGTAAGAATTTGCTCTATTAAGAAGTGCTTTGTCATAATTGGGCATATTTTTAACTGAATTGGAATAATATTTGATTGCTAAGTTATAATAACCCTCACCTCGTTTAAACATTATGTTACCCAGTTCAAAATATAACTTATAATCAATGTCTCCTCCTATTGCAATTCCATCAAGCAGAGCCCCTTCTGCTTCGGTTAGTTGATTATTTTCTCTATAGGCTATTGCTAGAAAGTAATAGCCGTTTTGTACTTTTGGGTATTTCTGAATGGCTTCACTTAGGATTTTTATTGCTTGTGAATAATTTTTATTTTTTATCTCTTCTTGTCCAATTCTAATTAATCTTTGAGAGTATGCCAAATTTGAATTAAGTAATAAAATAAGCAAGACAATCAGATTTTTGAGCAATAATAAACATTTATTCATATCTTTTATGAGTACTATTTTATTACTTTAAGATAAATATTTCTATATTTCATAGTGTCTTAAAATCAAATTTATTTTATTCTTTAGTTAAAAATGTAATAAATTTCATTATTTCTTCTTTTTTTTCGGATGACATTGTTTGTTCTTCTTTTAATGCATTTGGTTTGGAATGACAAGTAATATAGCATATGGCAGGTAGTAATGTTTCAGTTTTAAATTCTTCTAGTTTAAATAGCAGTTCTAGTTTAATATTTTTATGTAATATTTTAAATACCCTTGTTCTTAAAATTAATGATTTGACAAAAATGTATGATTTACGATAATTTAATCTGTAAGGACTTATTTCTTGCATTTTTATTATTTCTTGAGGTATTGAAATTTTATCTTTATCGAGGTGTATCATTATTTCTGATATGAATTCAAAATGTTTTTTATCAATATTTGGATAAAAGGATAAAAAATATACAAATATTTGATTTTGAATTTCAAGGTTTTTGTTCTCAAAAAAGTTTTTTATATCTTTTGAGAATTGTGCCTTATCATTTTTATCTGCATAAATGTAAAATGCAATCCATCCGTATGTATCTATTTTTGTTGAGTTGTCTTTTATATAATTTATTATATTTTGTAAAAATATTCTTTTTATATTTTTATTTTGAAATATTTTTGAACTTTTGTATGGATTGAAATTCATTTTTTCAAAAGATACAAAAAATTCTTCTGCTTTAAATTTTGCTATGATGATATCTTTGATATTGGAACTTAGGTTGAGCAGTTTATGCGTTTCAAGATATTCAATTGCAAAGATGAAATCTTCCCATTCATTTGGTACTTTGTCTTTAAAAAACCATTCCAGGTATTGTTGTATTGCAGTTTTTTCAAGTGAAAATAAATAAGTTTTTAAAGTGTTTTGAAAATCGTTAGGGGTATATTTCATAAATTCACTAAAAAAGTAGTTAAAATTAGAATTTTTATTTGATCCTTTGTAAAAAATTTCATTAAGACTGAAAGTCTTAATTGTTTTTAGGTATTTTAGAATCTCATCATACTTTAGAGTTAAAACTTCATCTATTATGTATCTGTAATTTTTTGTTAAAATTTTATTGAAAAGTGATTTAGATAAACATCCTACTGGCCAGTAGGTTAAAATGAGTAATTTTTTTAGTTTTATTACTCTACTTTGTTTTTTTCCTAAACTTGATTTAAATAATCTTTGAAATGATTGATTATATTTTAGTATGCGTTTAATTTTTTCTTTATTTCTATGTTTTACAGCTATTAATATATCTATTGTTGGTTCTAGATTTTCTATTTTCAAGTTACTAGAGAAATTTAATATTAGTTGTTTATATAATTCTTTTTTTTCTTGTGTGTATTTGCTATTATTTTGTATTTCAATTATTTTTAAAAAGTTGGTGGAATTTAATTTATATGTTATCCCAGATCTTTTACTGATAAGATTTGTTTCTTTTTTTATTTGTAATGAATTTTTTTCTCTAATTATTTCTAGTATCCAATTTTTTATTTTTTTGTCTTGTATTTTCTCATAATAATATTCTTCAAGTGTGATATTGATTTTATTTTTTTTAAGTTCATAATCTTGACTTATTTTTATAAGATTTTGAATTTCTTCTTCATTGAGCTTGTAAAGTTTTGATAATATGCTATATCTTAAAATTTTTTCTTCTATGTTTATATTTATATATTTTTTTAATATGCTAAGAGAATTATAAAACTCTTGATATTTTGGTGCTATCTTCATTTAGTTCCTTAGTGAATTTTTAATGATTTGTAATAATTTATCATCACGTTTTGCAATTTTGATTATTGCTTCTAAATATCCCCCAATATCACCTATATCAAGTCTTTCGCCTTCTATTTCTTTGTATAATACTTTGTTCTCAGACATGAGTTTTCTTAAGGCATAAATATGATGATATTCTCCTTTTTGGTGAATTTTAAATCCTTCTTCTAAAAATTTGAAAAATTCATGGGTATATAAGAATCTTCCAATAGATGCTTTATTGCTTGGTTCTTTTCCAATTTCTGGCTTCTCTACTATGTCTTTGACATGAATATTGTCTTTATTTAATTTTATTACTCCATATCTGTTAATGTCTTTAGGATTTTCAATAACAGATAATATGTTTTTTCCAGTTTTTTTATGCATTTCTATTAATTGTGTTGTTAAGGATGGTGATCCAACATGTAAATCGTCAGGGTATGCGACTATTACATTTTCAGTACCTATCCAGGGTTTTGCATGTAGTAGAGCGTGACCTGTGCCCATCATTTCATTTTGCCTTATAAAGCTAATATTAATATCTTTAAGTTTGATTTTTTCTAGCAAGTCTTTTTTACATTCTTTGGTAAATACAGTTTCGAGTTCAATTTCTCTATCAAAATAATTATCCAAAACACTCTTTCTTCTTGAAGTTATGATTAGTATTTCTTTGATTCCAGAATTAGTAAATTCTTCAATAATATAATCAATTGATGGTTTATTTAAAATTGGAAGCATTTCCTTTGGAATAGTTTTTGTGATGGGTAAGAACCTTGTTCCATATCCCGCAGCTAAGATAATACCTTTCATGTTTTGTCTCTCTTAATTAAAATTATATCAAAAATTAAATTATAAATATTTAATTTTTTTTGAAAATGATTTAAAATCTATTTTTATGCATGTAAGTGCAGGTAAGTATAAGGGATGGAATGTTGCTTTTCCTAAAATAGGTGGTGTGCGTCCTGTGATGGCTATTGTTAGAGAAGCATTTTTTTCCATTTTTTTAAATCAGATTTTAGGATCAAATTTTCTTGATGTATTTGCAGGCACGGGAATAATGTCCCTTGAAGCTCTAAGTAGGGGAGCTAATCTTGCTCATCTTGTTGATTGTAATAAATTTTCTAAAAATGTTTTGATTAAGAATTTTGAAGTTGTGAGTGAACCTTACAAATTTTTTTTCAGGAAGGCTGAATTATTTCTTAAAAAGAGTGATCTTTTTTATGACTTTATTTATCTTGATCCGCCTTTTGGATATTCTTTTAAAGATAATTTACTTAAAATAATATCAGAAAATGAAAGTTTAAATAAAGATGCAAAAATTATTATTCATTATCCTTCGAGAGAAAATTTGGACAACAATATTTTAAGACTCTCTAAATATGATTTTAGAAAGTATGGGGGGTCAAAACTTGATTTTTTTAAAGTTAAGTCTTACGTTTAAGCTTATTAATCTTGCATAGGAGTCAAAAGTTGAAATTCATCACTTTTAAGTTCTTCAATGTTGTATCTTAATTCAAATTGATCTGTATTTTTAAATGGACTTGTCTTAATTTCTCCGTTTTGTCCCTTTATGATAATTTCTCTAGATTCAAGGTTTAGGAGTATATCTCCAATTTTGTAAGATTTGTCCTTGTGTTTGATAATGGACATAATGGGCAAAATACCTATTGTATACTTCAAAACAACTGCTTTAAATAAAGGTTCATTACAATCTTTTATGTATACATCTACTATTGCTCCATAATCGAATGGTGCAAGGACTTTTAGAAAATTTTTTAGCATTTCTACGTCAAATTTTTTGTTTTTTAAGTATTCTTCCGGGTTATCTTTTGTCCAATAGTATTGTTCACTGTTTTCAGTTAAAAATTTAATAGCTTCTAAAGGATTAACGGGTTCTTTGATTATAATTGGATTAACCATTTCATCATAAGTATCTATTATGCAAAAAATTCTAATAAGCTCATGGGTAAATTTTTTTGTTGTTGTTTCTGCACGATTTTTGATGTTAAGATAGCTTTTTTGTCCATTTATTATCATCTTTGTAATAGCAGAAATATCTTCTCTCATTCTGAATAGATTTTTAGAAATATTAATACTTTGTTCTAAAATTTCTATTTTAGACATATATTTTTCTTTTGTGTCTTTGTTTTTAAAACTGATCTTTTCTCTTAATTTTTGTAATATTGTGATATGCATGAGTCCAATTGGGTGTAATAGTACTCCAAGTGCAGCTTGCAGTATAATGTCATTATCGTAGAAAAATTCTGTGAATTCTGTGTAGTGCGATTTGTCGATAAAGAATTTTGATGTTGATCGTGGAGCATCTTTGGTAGCCCTTTCTTTATTTAATTGTGCAATACTTTTTAAAAAGTAGATCGTAGTATCAATTGCATGTATCAATATGGAGTCGCCTTCTGTTTTTATTTGTTCCCTGCAAAATTCATAATCTCTTCTGATTGAATGTAGATATAATTTTTTTATTGTTTTTGTATTATTAAGATTGTCTTTGTCTATAATTTTTTGGAAATCAAAATAATCATAGATTTTTAGTAATATCTTTTGAATAGATATTATTTTGTGTTTTGGTAAAATCTTAAAACTGCCCTCAATTATTTCCTTAAAGTAGATAGGATCGGGTTCTTTTTCCATTAGTGTATTTAAGTTAATTAATGTTTTTCTTCCAGAGATTGTAAACATTTTATCTTTTTCTGAAAATGGTTTATATATATCTTTTAATGCTTCTATTAGCTCTTCCTTTAAGGAATTTATTTCATTGTTGAGAATTTCTTCATTAATTGTATTTATTAGTTTGTCATGTGGAATATTTTCGTAATTATTTATTACTGGTATGTGTAAAACGTTACCTTTATTTAAAAATGTGATTATTTTTTCATTTACTCTTGTACTTAATTTGGCCATATTTCCAATATTTGAAAAAATTATATCCTTTTCTGTTAAATCTTCTACTTTTTTTATTTCTTTGAAAATCATTGAGAGCCCTCTTAAAAGCTTTAAGTATTTTTGTCTAATACAATTGAATGCACGAGTCAGGAATTTTAACCTATGCTTTATCAATTGAGGTGAGATGCAGCTATACTTATTATATAATTTTATATGGCCTCTTAACAGCTGAGACCTAAAGTTTATTCTTACTTTTTTTAAGTGGGCTGCATTGTATAGACAAAATCTTTTAACTTATATTGCCACCGAGGAGAATCGAACTCCTGACACAAGGATTTTCAGTCCTCTGCTCTACCAACTGAGCTACAGCGGCTAAAAATTTTTTTGTCATTGTAATTTTTTATTAACAGAAGTAATTTTTTCATAAACAAAGTTTTTTGTCAATAAAAAATTATTTGTAATTTTTTGAGTGAGTAATTTTTTTGTCAATTTTAGTTATTATAAAACATAGTAAATACTATTTTCAGTCTTTGGAACATTATAATGAAGTATATGATAAAGATAATTGTATATTTTTATGGTGATAATTATTGTCTTAACTTTTACAATGTTTTTACTAAAATTTGTTATTTGTGAAATTATCTTTATTTTTTAGTATTTGCTGAAATGGGGCACAATATAATTAATTATTTGCCCCATTTATAATTCATTTTTTATTATGCAAATATCTAAAAAAATCCATATTTGTTGAGAATATTTTTCGTTTGTCTTTAAGTGTTGTTTTATAACTCTCTAATGCTTGCCAAAATTTGTAAAATTCAACGTTTTTGCCATAAGCATTTGCATATATTTTTGCAGCCTCATGATCTCCTTCAGCTTTAATTTTAGCTGCTTCAGCTTTTGCCTCACTTAATAACTTTAACTTTTCTTTCTCAATGCTACCAAGAATTTCTGTTTGTTCAGCAATTCCTGTACTTCTTTGTTCTTCTGCAATTTGTTGTCTTTCTGAAATCATTCTGTTATGTACAGAGTCAATTAAACTTGGATCATAACCAATTTTTCTAATAAGAACGTCGACAATTTCAATACCAATGTCTTTTGTGTTTTTGTTGGAAACTTCAATTATTTCATTTTCAATTGTTTTTCGACCCTTTGTGATCTTGTAAGTTGTGTTATCTGTAATTTCTTGTGGTGTTAAAACTCCATCAGATAGACGTTGAATTGGATCATTTGAACTTCTGATGATTTCAAGCAAAGGATACTTGGCAATAACACCTCTGACTGCAGGTTCAATAGCTGCATTAATTATTATAGAAGCTCTATTCATTGTTTTAATTGCTGTATAAAATTGATTAATGTCTACAATTTTCCACCTAGCAGTTGTATCTATCCAGATTAATTGTTTTTCTTCTCCTCCTGTTGGAATTCTTTGAGGTTCTCCATCCCATCTAAGTATGTTTTTGGGAAATATTTGTACATTTTCAATAAATGGAATTTTATATTTAAGTCCTGCTGTGTTTTCAGTTCTTTCAATTTTACCAAGTCTTGTGGTTATTGAAATTTCGTTTTCTTTTAAAATATAGAGTGGTTGCATTATAGCTAACGATATTAAGCCAAATATTAATGTAAAAGCTAAAATCTTAGCAATAGAGAATAAAAATTTTAGTATGTATTTCATTTTATTTAACCTCCTTAAATGGAAGGAAATTATTTAAGTTTTTGTCAATTATTTCAATATTGTCTTTATTCTCAAGAATTTCCTTCATTGCTTCGTTATAGATTCTCTCTTTTGTAATTTCTGGATCTTTAATGTATGCATTTAGGATTGCATTAAAAATGGAGGTATCAGCTAATGCGGTATTTATTCTGTTTTCCTTATATCCCTTGGCTTCTTCTATCAGTTTAAGGGCTTCTCCTCTAATTTTTGGGATTATTTGGTTAAATTTTTTTCTTCCCTCGTTAATGAATTTATTTTTATCCTGGATTGCGATATTAACATCTTCAAATGCCTCATAAACTTTTCCCTTTGGTGGCATAGCATTTCTGATTTGTACTTGAACAATATCAATGCCTAAATCATATGTTTTTATGATTTCATTCATAGAGTCTTTTACTCCTTCTGAGACACCAACTCTATTATCATTAATTATTTCAAAAATAGTATTGTCCCCAATTAATCTGTTCATTGATGATTTTGCAATGTCTGTTATGGTTTTTGCAGGATCTTCTACTTTAAACATAAAAGAATATGGGTCACTGATTTTGTATTGTACTAACCATTCAACCCTAATTATATTTAAGTCACCAGTAATAATTATCCCGTCATCTTCGTTCAAGTTAGGTCCTGTGTTATTATCTGTATTAAAACCAAATTTAACTTCTTGTACGATCTTTACTGGTACAATTAATTTTTCTTCAATTAATGGAATTTTTATATGTATGCCTGGTTCAAGTATTCTATTTAACTTGCCAAGACGAAGAACTATAGCTTCATCAGATGGTCCCACCACAAAAATATTTGCAATGGTTATTAGTAATGTTATTACTAATATAATTAGAATTATCATATATTCATATGTTTTGTTGAAAAATTTTAAGATATCATTTAACATCTTGTCTCCTTTTTGTTATGCATTTTTACTCCTTTTCAAATTTTGTAAATGTTATTTTTTTTATTTTATGATTCTGGATTTCCTCTATTAAATATTCTCCATGTTCTGTGCTAACCTGTTCTCCACCCGTGGGTATTTTATCAAGTAAATCCATTATGTATCCTCCAATTGTGTTTATATAATCTTTGTGTTGAATCTTTATTCCAACTGTTTCTTCAATCTCATCAAATGTGGTTTCGCCCGATATTAGGTAGATATTTTCATCTTTTTTAGTAATGAGTTGTTTTTGTTCTTCAAAATCATATTCATCAAATATTGCACCAAAGATTTTCTCTACTATGTCTTCTATTGTAAGTATTCCTGCAAATCCTCCATACTCGTCGATAACGATGGCCATTATTTTTTGTTTTTGTCTCATGATATCTAGTATATCTTTGATCCTTTTGTTTTGTTGTACAAAAACAGCAGGTTTGACAAATTTAATAATGTTTTGTTCAAGTTTTTTTTTACTTATTTCGATTAGGTCTTTAGTTATTAAAATTCCTATTATTTGTTCTCTATTTTGACCTTTATATACAGGAATTCTGGAATATCCTTCTTTTTTAATTAGTTTGATCTTATCTTTTAATTGTGATGTGCTTGAGAGTGAGAATACTTCTGTTCGATGTGTCATAACCTCAGAAGCCCTAACTTCTCCTATGTTTAACATTTTTTGCATGAATATTCTGTCATCATTTTCTAAAATTCCTAATTTTTCGGCCAAAAATAACATATTTTTAATGCTATCTTTAGTCATTTTTTGACTTGCTTTTATTTTACATAGGTTTAGTAAAATTTTAACTATTCCATTAATTACATATATTGCTGGTGTGAATAAGATTGTTAATATTTTGAGTAAGATTGAGGTTGATAGAACTATGCTCTCATTATTTAAAATTGCGATCTGTTTAGGAAATATTTCTGAGCATATAAGCACTATTATTGTTATGATTCCAGTTGATAAAGCAAGTGCATTGTTTCCATATTTGTCGAGGACAAATTTTGTTGTAAGAGCGCTTGCTGTTATGTTGGCAATATTATTCCCAATTAGAATTGTCGTTACAAGCTTTGATGGATTTTGGGCTAAGTTGTATACTACTGTTCCTAATTTGCCTTTTTTCTTGATGTCTTGAAGTTGAATTAGGCTTAATGATGTGTAGGCTGTCTCTGATGCTGAAAAAATTGCCGATAATATTATAAATATTAATATAATTGTTAATTCTAACATAAGTATTATTTTAATTTATCTTTAAAGCATTTTCTTTAGTTTTGTTTGTCTTTGTAAAAAAAAATTGCATTGGCTTTTTACTTAAGGATTACAAGGCGCCGACCGGAATCGAACCGGCGAATCAAAGTTTTGCAGACTTCTCCCTTAGCCACTTGGGTACAGCGCCATTCTAAACATTAGTTAGTTTATTAAAAAATATTTAAATTGTAAACAGTATCTTTTATAATTGAATAATTGTGATTGAACTTTTTTAAGTATTTTCTTTATATGTTTTTCTATAAAAATAATTTTTATTTTTGTAATATTTATGAATATGAATGAAAAAATGCTTAATAATGTTTTATCTAAGTTAGATAAGAATTTTGTAAAGGAAATTAAAGGGTCTTGTGAAGTAGAAATCTTGGGACTTACATATGATTCAAGATGTGTTTTATCTCATTTTGTATTTTTTGCTCTTCCAGGATTTCATTTTGATGGTCAAAAATTTATCAATTCGGCAATTGAGCGAGGTAGTAATGTTATTGTGCATACTAATGATATTGATGTTTATGATCCCAATGTGACATATATTAAAATTGATTCTTGTAATATAAAAAAATTTATGTCAAATTTTGCTCATGTTTTTTATAATGAGCCTTCAAAAAATCTTAAGATTATTGGCGTTACAGGAACTGATGGTAAAAGTTCTGTTTGTTTTTATATCTATACTCTATTAAAATCTATGGGTGTTAAAGTTGGTTTTATTTCAACGGTATTCTTTGAAGATGGAAGTGGAACGCTAGTTAAGAATCCTTATAGGCAGTCGACTCCAGAGTCAACAGAAATTCATTTAGTTCTTAGTAAAATGGTAGAAAACAATGTTGAATATGCTATTGTTGAATCGACTTCGCATGGTCTTGATATTAGAACATCAAGACTCATTGATATTGCGTACTCTGTTGCTGTTTTAACTAATATTAGTCATGAACATCTTGAATTTCATGGTACTATGCAGCATTATTTAAATGCTAAACTTAATCTTTTCTCTTCTGCAGATGCTAATGGTGGTTTTGGTATTATCAATATGGATGATAAAAATTTTTCTACCTTTTTAAATACTATTAATAGGGCTTATACGTATAGTTTAGAGAATAAAAATGCTGACTTTTTTGTAAGTAAGATTAATGAACAAATGGGTTTTACTGAATTTGAGTTTTATCATAAGAATGTTAAATATGATGCTAGAGTTAATTTGACTGGCAGTTTCAATGTCGAAAATGTTATGGCGGCTTTAATTGTTGTTAGTCAAGTTATGAACGTTGATGTTTCAGAACTTATTGATAAGCTTGTAAAT
Organism: Borrelia parkeri; assembly: GCF_023035815.1. NCBI lineage: Bacteria > Pseudomonadati > Spirochaetota > Spirochaetia > Spirochaetales > Borreliaceae > Borrelia > Borrelia parkeri. Next base: position 199,733 of record NZ_CP073159.1, on the reverse strand, counting down.
ATTGAGGGTCTTTTTGGACGAATGCAAGGTGTTAATTTTGGGCAGGATTTTTCTTTGATTATTGATTATGCGCATACACCCGGAGCTTTTCTTAAAATTTTTCCTATCTTTAAAAGACTTTCAAAAAATAGATTGATTTCTGTTTTTGGTTCTGCTGGAGAGAGAGATGTTCTTAAGAGAAAATTGCAAGGAGAAATTGCAGATAAATATTCAGATATAATAATACTTTGTGATGAAGATCCAAGAGGTGAGGATAGTATGCAAATAATTAGAGATATTGCGGAAGGAATTTCAGGAAAGACTTTAAATAAAGATTTATTTTTCATTCCTGATCGAAAAAGTGCAATTGAAAAGGCAATCAATATTGCACATACTGACGATTTGGTGGTTACTCTTGGGAAGGGGCATGAAAACTCAATAATATATAAAGATCGAAGTATATTTTGGGATGAGCAAGCTGTTGTTAAAGATATAATTTCGAGAAATAGGAGTTGATTTGATGAAAAAAAATCTTATGTTAATATTTGGAGGAGTTTCTTTTGAGCATGAAATTTCTCTTAGATCTGCTTGTGGAATTTATTCAGCTCTTATGAAGCTTGATAAATATAATGTGTTTTCAAGTTTTATTGATAAAATTACTGGGGGTTGGTACCTATTAGATTCTGTTCCTGATGATCCTAAATTAATTAAAAAAGATAGTTCTGCTATTATTAGTTTAATTCCTGGTTATGGAATATTTGTAAATAATAAGGATCTTAAAATTGATGTTGTGTTTCCTATTATTCATGGGAGAACAGGTGAGGATGGTGCTATTCAGGGATTCTCAAAAATTATGGATATTCCTTGTGTTGGTTCTGGAATTTTAGGAAGTGCTATTTCTATTAATAAGTATTTCTGTAAGCTTTTGCTTAAAAGTTTTAATATTCCTTTAGTGCCCTTTATTGGTTTTAAAAAATATGATTATCTTTTAGATAAAGAGGGTATCAAAAAAGACATAAAGCAAAGTTTAGATTATCCTGTCATTGTTAAACCGGCTATGCTAGGTTCTTCAATTGGAATAAGCATTGCATATAATGATACTCAGATTGAAAAATGTATTGAAGAAGCTTTTACGTATGATTTAACAGTTGTTATAGAGAAGTTTATGAAGGTAAGGGAGATTGAATGTGCTGTTATTGGAAATGAGCAGATTAAAATATTTACTCCTGGTGAAATTGTTATACAGGATTTTGTATTTTATGACTATGATGCTAAATATTCCACTACTCCTGGAAATTCGGTTGTCTTTAATATTCCTGCTCACCTTGATACCAAACATTTATTAGACATTAAAGAATATGCATTTTTTACTTATAAATGTTTGGAGCTTAGGGGTATGGCAAGGATTGATTTTTTGATCGAAAAAGATACTGACTCAGTTTATGTTAATGAAATAAATACAATTCCAGGATTTACAGATATTTCTATGTTTGCTAAGATGTGTGAACATGATGGTCTTGATTATGGATCTTTGGTTGATAAATTGATAGCTTTAGCTTTTCAAAGTTATGCAAAGAGAAAGGAGAGGATTGATTTTCACCGTCTGGAAAACTAATTTAGTTTCAAATTTTTTAAATTTTCAATTTCCTTGTCATTTTGAAGTTTAAAAAAGGGATTTTGATTGTATTTTGCAGATTTTGGAAGTATTCCAGAATATTTTATTGCGTATGAATAGTCTATATTAATGTTTTTAATTTCTTTTTTTGTTTTTTGATCATATATTTTTACGTAGTTTTTATTGATATCAGAGTAAGCAAAAACGTCATATTTAATTTTTTCTTGAGATTTAACCGTAAAAGTTATATTTGTTGTATTTGATTTAATATTATTTATTGTAAATATTATATTGTTGGATGCTATTTTATATGGTGTATTGCTTTGATATATGATAAGTTCAGATGCATTTTTTAAAAATAGATTAATTTGTTTTGTAATCTTATTTGTGGTAATTTTAATGTCATAAGTAGTTCTCTCAGCTACATCTATTTTTTGAAAAAATAAATCTATTAAGTTTTCTTGTGTTTGAATTTCCTTTTCTGTGTATTTTTTATTTTTTTCTAAGCTTAAATTAAAATCTTTTGTTGAAATTTGAATTGTATTTCTGTTGTCTTGTAGGTATTCTACGCTAATTTTGTTAGTTTTTTCTGGGAAGCTTATTATTTGATCTATTTTTATTGTTGAAATTTTTTCTATGTCGTGTGATATTATGGTAATGGCGATTATTAGAAAAAGAATGATAGATTCAATCTTTTCAAATTTTGTAAATTCTTGTTTTATTGTCTCAGTTTTATGTTTTAAATGTTCTACAATGTTGGTAAGTATTGCTGAGAAAAGTGAAATTGATATGAAATAGCTTAGTGCAATCGGTCTTGCCGTCATTAAGGTTGTTTGTATTGACGTTATTAGCATGAGATTTGTTATCCAAATAAGCATTATTACTATCTTTTTTAGAATTTTTGTCTTGTTAGGAATAATTAATATTAGTATATTTTTTAAAATTATGATTAAAATAAATTCTATTTTGATATATAACATTATAATAAGTTCAATTATAGAGATTGATATTGCTAAATATTTAAGTTCTTTAAGGCTTAAATGTATTTTAAAGTTATATGTGAAATAAGATATAAGATTGAAGTTAAATAATGTTAGAAAAAAATTTACTAGATATATTGGATTTATAATCTTATAGTCTATGAAATTTTCATATGCTGTTAACATTTTATTTGTAATTAGAGTAGAAATATATGTGCTTAGGAATAATATGAAAAATAGTTTTATGATTTTATGGTAATTTTCTTTTGTTTTTCTAAGTATGATACTAGTTTTTTTAAATTTTGTGATGAACACTAATATAATGAAATTGCAAATAGCATATATTATTATGATAAGTGTATTTTCATTTATTATCCACTTTTTAAATGGCATATTTATAATGATATAGTGTAGTTCATTTTCACTTTGATTATTTTTTTTAGCTTTGATTGTCTCTTCAATTGATTTGTAAATGTCACAAAGATTATTATTTTTTACATGTTTTAAGAGTGAGCATTCTTTATTGTTGCTTATTATTAAAATTGGAATTTCTTCTTTTAAATACAAATTGTATATTTCATTGATATGTTTGTCATTTATTTTTGATACGTTAAAGTTTACTTTATGATTTTCAAATGTTTTTATAAAATTTTCTAAAAAGCTTAAACTTGTTTTTGAATTTATTATGTTTGATTGATTTTTAAACTCTATTAAGTTGTTTGATTTGTCTTCATTTAGCATTAAATATATTGTATTTATATTTTTGTCAAGTACATTATTGTTTAATAACAATCTACTGCTTATTGTTGATATTTGTTTATTTGAGTCGTCTTCTATAAAATAAATGTTTAGGTTATTCTTTATCTCTTTGTTCTTGAAATTATTTATTAGTGTTATTATAATGGCAATTGCTAGGTTATTTTTTAGATCATATTGTGATTCTATTGGGACAATGATATTATAGTTAGTTTTTTCTGTGCCTTTTATTTTTACGTGAATTGTTTTTTGCGAGTATCCAATAAATCCAATTTCTTGGAGTGAGTGTTCTTTGTGTTGAATCTTATTTTCTAGAAAATATTTTTTTATGTAATCATAAGTATTTTCTATTCGTTTTATCTTTTCTAAAGATCTGTTTAGTTCATTAATTTTTGTGATATGTTTTCTTATTTGTTTGTCACATTGTTCTATTTCGTCTGCTTTTATTATTTTATGTGAAATGAATGTTTGTATTAGTATTAAGAGTAATGTCTTAATTATCATAATTTTTTATGTCTTCTTCTACTTGCATTATTTGAAGTACGTTAGGATTTTCTTTAAGTGAAGTAAAAATCATTGATACGTTTTTTGCATTTGATGAGATAATAATGTTAATTATTCCATATCCATTTCCGCAGTCTTCTATTTTTTCACTAATAAGTCTTACGTCAAAAGTTGTAAAAAGATTGTCTAAATAATTAAAAAGACCTTTTAAATTATTTAAGAATATTATGATATGATATACTTTCCTTGTTGGTGTTGCTTCCCATTCTACTTCTACAAGATGACTTTTTTTCTGATGTGTAATTTCTCTACAATGTTCTTTGTGAACTACTATTGTATCTTTTTGTATTATCCCAATGATATCTTCACCTGTTAATGGATTACAGTCAGGGGATATTGTAATGCTTTTTATTTTGGATTTTGTTAAAGATTTAAACAAGCTGAAGAGTCTTTTCTGTTCCTTATTTTCTCCAATAAGGTATGCAATTATGTTATTGTCTACAAATATTGTATTGTCATTTTTGTTAAGCCAAGATCTAATTTTTGAGCGTGCTTTTTTTGTTCTAACACTGTTAAGCCAAATTACATCAGGTTTTGCCTCTGGAGAGGTAAATATTTCAACAATTTGTTCATTTTTTAATGGTTTGGTTAGTGAGCTAATTTTACCATTAATTTTTGCATAAAGTGCTTGATCCCCAATATCTGTATGTATTGTGTATGCGAAGTCAATTGAGTTTGAGCCAAATGGAAGTTCTACTATTTCTCCTTCTGGTGTATAGACATATATAAATGTGTTTAAGAGTTCTTTGTGTATGTCATGCATTGAGTATTGATTTTTGTTAACCGATTCTTGTTGCCATTTTTTGATTCGGTTGATAAATGATATATCATCAGCTTTTAATTCGACTTGTTCTTTGTAAAGCCAGTGAGCCGCAACACCATATTTAGCAATTTTATCCATTTCTTCTGTTCTAATTTGTATTTCTATCAATTGATTATCTTCAGGTATTCTGACAGTGGTATGTAGAGATTGATATTTGTTTTCTTTAGGGATTGCTATGTAATCTTTTAGTCTTCCAGGTATTGGTTTCCAAACTTTGTGTACAATTTCTAGTATTTCATAGCATTCTTTTTGTTGTTTACAAATTATTCTTATTCCCAAGGTATCAAAGATTTGAGAAATATTATTATTTCTTGTTTTCATTTTTCTAAATATTGAGTAAAAGTGTTTTGAACGTACTGTGATTGTGACATCGATGCCAATTTTTTTAAGTTCTTTCTCTATTATCAATTTTCCCTTATATAATTTTTTTTCCCTTTCTATTTTTGTTGCGGATAAAAAATTTTTGATTTCTTTATATTCTTTTGGATAAAGATATTTTAATGATAAATCCTCAAGATATATTTTAAGAGATGAGATACCAAGTCTTTCTGCAATTGGTACATAAGTGGCAAGACAGTCTATTGCAATTCTTTCCCTCCTGTTTTTAGGTAAGTGAGAAAGGGTTGCCATATTATGTAGTTTGTCTGCAAGTTTGATTATTATTATTCTAATATCATGAGTCATTGCAAAAAACATTTTTGAAATGGTATTTGCTTCTTTGATTGCTCTTGTTTTATTGTGTAGGTCGTGAATTTTGGTTACCCCATCAATTAGACTGAAAATTTCTTGATCAAATTCTTTAATTATTTCTTCCTTTTTGACACTTGTGTCTTCAAGAACATCGTGTAGTAACCCAGCTATTATTGTTTTAAAGTCTAGTTGAAATTTTATAAGAAATAATGCAACCATTATTGGATGGATGACATATGGCTCTTTACTTTCTCTATATTGTCCGTAGTGTAATTGTTCTGATATTTCAAGAGCTTTAAATATTAATTTTTTTTGAATCTCATCTTGATAAATATTATTGACAGTCTTTATAAAAATATTTTTTAATTTATCAATATCATTTATTTTAAGTAAGTATGCAATTTCATAGACTTGTATCATTCTTTATCCTTAAGACCAATGCTCTTTCTCTGCTTTCAATGTCATATATAGTTTTTAAATAGTCAAACCCTTCCTGGATTGCAAAATTTTTTAAAGATTTTGTTTGCCAAGGAGCCATTTCTATTATTAAGAGTCCATTTTTGGCAAGCTTGTATTTTGCCTGTCTTATTATTTTTTTTGGAATTTCAAGCCCGTCTTTTCCAAACCCTAAAAGAGCCACTCTTGGTTCTTTTATTAATTTTTCCTTTATTTTTAGTTCATCTTTATTTAAATAAGGAGGATTTGTTATGATTAGCTCAAACTCTTTATTTATGTATTTTAACAGATCTGAATGTTGTATTTCTATATAATTTTCTAATTTTAGTTTTTGTGTATTTTTTAATGATACTTTTAAGGCTTTATTTGAAATATCCGATAGTGTTACTTTGCACTTAAGATAATGTGCAATTGTTAAGCCAATGCATCCACTTCCGCAACATAAATCTAAAATTTTATTTAAATTGTGCTTTTTAATTTGAATTAAAGCTTCTTCTACTAAACATTCTGTATCTTCTCTAGGAATTAGTACATGTTTGTTTATATAGAACTCAATACCCATAAATTCTTTTGTTTTAAGTATATAGTTTATGGGTATGCCTGATCTTATTCTGTTTATTTGACACAATAATTTATGTTCTTCTTGTTTTGTTAAATTTTTATTTATATTTGCAAGAATTAATTCTTTTCGACTCTTTAAGATTTTTTCAAGTAGTAATAAAATCTCAAGAGTATTTAAATTATGTTGTTTTGAATTTTTTATTGCTTCATTTATTGTCATTAAAATAATATTATATTGGGTTATCTTTTAGTGCTTGTTCTTGTAATTTTAGGGCTAGTGTGTCGAGAAGAAGGTCAAGTTCTCCTTGCATAATTTCTTCTAGTTTATAAAGACTGATATTTGCTCTATGTTCTGTTACTCTATTTTGTGGAAAATTGTATGTTCTAATTCTTTCAGACCTATCACCTGAACCTACTTGTTGCTTTCTGTCGTTTGAGCGTTGTTCTTGTTTTTTGAGGTCTTCAAATTTATAAAGCCTTGCTCTTAATATTTTCATAGCCTGATCTTTGTTTTTGTGCTGACTTCTTTCATTTTGACATTGTACCACAATTCCTGTCGGCAGATGTGTAATTCTAACGGCAGAGTCTGTTGTGTTTACATGTTGGCCCCCAGCACCAGAAGATCTGTAAACATCTATTCTTAAATCTTTTTCATTAATTTCAATGTCGGTTTCTTCAACTTCAGGCAATACAGCAACGGTTGCTGCTGAGGTTTGAAGTCTTCCATTGGATTCTGTTATAGGAACTCTTTGAACCCTATGTACCCCGCTTTCATGTTTTAATTTTTTAAATACCTCTTTACCTTTTATTTCAAAACTTACTTCTTTAAATCCACCAAGTTCAGTTTCGTTAAAGTTGATAAGCTCTGTTTTCCATTTTTTTTTCTCAGAATATTTTGTGTACATTTCGTAAAGATTATGTGCAAAAAGTGCAGCTTCTTCTCCTCCTGTTCCAGCTCTAATTTCAATAATTATATTTTTACTGTCATTTTCATCTTGGTGCAAGAGTAATATTTTGATTGTGTGTTCAACTTCATCTTTTTTGAGATTTAAATGAGCTAATTCTTGTTTTATTAATTCTTTCATTTCTAAATTTTCTTCTTCGGACAAAATTTTTTGATTCTCATCGATTTGGCTTATTATGTTTTCATATTCATCTTTTTTTTCTTTGATTTTTTCTAAATAGTTATATTCTTTTATTACTTTTGCATATTCTTTTTGGTTTTTAATTAAATTTGTGTCTTGTAATTTTTCTTCAAGTATTTTTATTTTGCTTTCGATGGGACTTAATCTTTCTAAAAACATCTTAATTTTCTCCTAATAAAGTAGTATTATTTTATCCTACTTTTGAATTTTTTTGTTATAATTGGTCATGAATTTTATTTTATAGGCTTTATATACAATTTAAATAAATAAGTTTAAGTTTACGAATTTAAGTATATTTTTTTAATTTTTTATATAATATGTTTATTGAGATTGGATATTAAAGATTTATTAATATCTTGATATGTTTATATATAAATATGACTTATATGTTTTTTTAAATAGCATATATGAAGTGAATGTTATGTCTTTAATAAACCAGTTAAGAAGGGGTATTTATGTTAGACAAGAAACTTTTAGGTGAGTTTGGGGATATCTCGCAAATTTCTGATAATGAGCTTCTTGATGTTACTGAAAAATCCAAAAGGGGATATCAGTTGATAAAGGAAGAGAGACTTCCTGAAGCAGAGGCATTGTTTAATGATATCTTACAAAAGGATTATAATAATAATTATGCTCTTGTTGGACTTGGAGACATTGAAAGGAAGAAGCGAAATTTTGATAAAGCTATAATTTATTATCAAAAATGCCTTGCTAAACATTCAAATAATAATTATGCACTTTTTGGATTGGGAGATTGTTATAGGAGTTTAGGTGATTATAAGAAGGCTACAGATGTATGGGAAGAATATTTGAAATATGATCCTGAAAATATTACGGTTCTTACAAGAGTTGCTTCTTCTTATAGGAAATTAAAAAATTTTCAAAAATCTAGGCAATCGTACTTAAGAGTATTAGAACTTGTACCTGATAATGATTATGCTCTTGTTGGTATTGGACATTTATATTATGACTTTAAGGAATATAAAGAAGCGTTGAAATATTGGCTTAGGATGTATGAAATAAATCAGGTTAAGATTGATGTTCGTGTTTTAACTTCAATTGGAAATTGTTATAGGAAATTAAAGGAATTTAGTAAGGGAATTTATTTTTTTAAAATAGCTTTGGAAATTTCTCCGAATAATTTTTATGCTATTTTTGGGCTTGCTGATTGCTATAGAGGAAGTAAAGAGTATCATGAAGCCTTAAAATATTGGCTTACAATAATAGATAAGGATCCAAAGAATAATTTGGTTTTAACAAGAGTAGGTGATACTTACCGGTACTTGAAAGATTATGAAAATTCACAGATTTATTATAAAAAAGCCCTTGATGTTGATTTTGACATGTTTGCTATACTTGGTCTTGCACTACTTCAAAAGGAGCAGGGGCAGTATGAAGAAGCATTGTCAGCTATTAAAAATCTGATAAAAACCAATCCTAAGAACTCAATATTGTATGTAAATGCTGCTGAATGTTATGAGGCATTAGGGCAAATTGAAAGTGCTGTAGATATTTTGTCAAGTTTCTTGCAACTTGGAATGAAGAATGTTACCATTATTGACTATATTAATAACCTTAAAAAAAAGATGGATGCATGAATCTTAATTTTGAAAGATCTATTTTTTTAGAAAAGTTGATAGATACCCACGTTCATTTTAATGAACTTAAGAAAAATTCTATTGATATTCATTATCTTATTAATGAATGTTTGAAGAATGGATTTTCTTATTTTCTTGATATTGGATTGCATCCTAGTGATTTTTATGAGAGAAAGCAACTTTTAAATACTTATCCTAATATTTCACTAACAGTTGGCATACATCCTTTAAATAAGGCTTTAAGAGATGATTTTGAATTAATTGAGAGTATTTTAAAAAAGGAAAACGTTGTTGCTGTTGGTGAAATTGGACTTGATTACTTTAAGGGAGATAATAAAAGTGAGCAGATTGAAGCTTTAAATATTCAGTTAGATTTGGCTAGTAAATATAAAAAGCCCGTCATCTTGCATGTAAGAGATGCTTATGATGATATTTACAATATTATTAAATCTTCCAATTTTATAAATAGGGGCATATTGCATTGTTATTCAGGTAATTATGAGTATGCTAAAAAATTTATTGATTTTGGATTTAAGATATCTTTTGCAGGTAATTTAACTTTTAAAAATTCAGAGCCTTTAAGAGGAGTGTTAAAGAAATTAAATATTGAAGATATTTTAATTGAAACAGACAGTCCATTTTTAGCCCCAGTTCCTTTAAGGGGCAAGATTAATGCGCCATGTTTTTTAGGATATACGTGTCTTGAGATTGCAAAAATTAAAAATTGTGATGTGGATAGCGTTATAGTTGCGTTGTATGATAATTTTAAGGATTTATTTAATGATTTGATTTAACAATTATTTTCTCTCATTAGTAATAGTATTTTTTGTTTGTCAAGTGTTGCTTATCAATTCAGTTAAATGTATGTTGATTTGTAATCAGATTTATATTGTTTTTTCATAGATGTTGAGTTCGTATTGAAAATCTTTATTAATTTTTTTTGTTATTTCAAGCAAATCGAGTTCATTCATACTGATTATGTATTTTGTGTTAATTTCTTTTAAATCTTTTTTATTACTTCCAATCAATATGAATTCTATTTTTTTAAAAAAAGATGATTCTGATAATTTTTTTAAAAAAACGTGATTATTTCTCATTGAGAATAGGATCACTTTTGTTATTTTTGGAGTAATCAAATTTTTTAAATACAGAATATTTTTGTCATCTATTGTAGTAATGTTTATATTTTTTTCTTTTGCACTTTTTTCTAAGTGTTCTGAATCTGTTTGATTTAGTGAGTTGTCTTTCATTATTAATGAGGTTGTTAAATCTATTGAGGGAGAACTGAAGATAAAATCTATTGCTTTTTTTAATGAAAATTTTACTTTAGATAGATAAAAAGTTTTTTTTTTAATTTTATTGATATTAAATATTTCATTATTTGATTTATGTGTTAAAAGTATCTTTTTTACATTATTTAGTTTGTCTTTAATAATTTCGATGTCTTTTTCATTGATAAAGAGTGTTTTATCTTGTATGAATGGAGAATTTTTAATTTTGAAAAAATACTCTGTTGCGTCTGAAAAAATTATGATATAACTAAAATTTTTATCTGTGATTTTATTGTTCTTACAACTAAAACATAGAATTAAAATAATTGTAATAATAAAAGTCTTTATTGTATGTATCATTATTTTACAGTTCCAATGGCTTTCTTGTTTACGATTGTGATTCCTAGTAGTATTATTAATGTTATTATAGCGTAAATTTGTGCATTAGTTAAAATTAATACTTTTAAAAATGTTATAATTGCTTCTAAGATCAAGATAGGAGCAAAAATTAATTGATATCCATTTATGTTTTGTGTTATATGAAGACGTATTCCTTTTTCGCATATGATTGCTGTGAATATTAATTCTAATATATGTAGAAGAGGTATTTTAATATACTCATATGTACCAAAAACTTTACTGTTTGTTATGATAAGTGCTAAATTTTTAGAGAGTATTAATCCAAATGCAAAATATATTAAAAATATTGGATTTTTTTTAAGCAATGAGTTTGGATTGAATGTAAAAAAAAATGTGAATATAAATAATGGAAAAACATAGTAATATATTTGTTCTTTAATAAATATTGAATATGCTAAACTGAATTTTGTTTGGTAATTTATGATCAAGCTTTTATATAATATAAATTCTTCTATCAGATATAGTAAAGAAAAAATGGTTATTGCGAATAATATTGATGTTGCATGGATATAATTTTGCTTAATTAACTTTAATTGAGGATGTTTTATTATCATGTATATTTTAAAAACTAAAGGTAGGCTTGTTAGTAAAAATATATTCATAATAAGTAAATTTTACTTTTAAATGACTTATTAATCAATTAAATTTTTACTTTTTAGAATTTTTCAAAATTCTTTTATTATTGTGTTTAAGAGATATGTGTTCGAATTTACTTTTTAGAGAAGGTATATTAAAATTAGTTATTGATTAATGCTGTTTGAGGAGTGAGTATTTTTAAATGATAAATAGAAGTTCCGGTAAGGATAGGGATAGGTCAAGATCCGGTGATAAAGAATTGAGAATTAATCATAAGATTAAGGCCCGTGAGGTTAGGGTTGTTTTTGATAATGGAACTCAATCTGTTTTGCCAATTGAAGATGCTATTAAATGTGCTAGGGATGCTGAGCTTGATTTGGTTGAGATTTCTCCAAATTCAGTGCCTCCTGTTTGCAAGATAATTGATTATGGGAAATATAAATTTCATCAGGAAAAGCGTCAAAAAGAGCAAAAAAGAAATCAAAAAATAATTAAGCTTAAAGAAGTTAGGATGCAGCCAAAGATAGATACTCATGATCTTGATTTTAAGTATAGAAATATTTTAGGATTTCTCAAAGAGGGTAATAAAGTAAAAGTTACTATAAGATTTAGAGGACGTGAACTCGCTCATACTCATTTGGGTTATGGAATTTTAGAGAGTATTCTTGAGAGGGTAGGTGAGTCTAATTATGTTTTGGAGTCCCCAGCTAAGATGGAGGGCAAAACAATGTTTTTAATTATTGCACCTAAGTCTAAGAAATAGTGATAAGGAGTTGTAAATGTCAAAAATGAAAACATGTAAAAGTGCAAAAAAAAGATATGCTTTTACTTCAAAAGGTAAAATTAAATATAAGAAGCAAAATTTAAGACATATTTTAACAAAAAAATCTTCAAAGAGAAGAAGGAAGTTGGGTAAGTCAGGTTTGGTTTCAAGTTTTGAGATTAAGAGAATCAAAACCTTATTGCCTTATGCTTAAATATTGATTTAAGGAGATTATATGGCTAGAGTTAAGAACGGGATAGTTCACGTTGCAAGACGAAAGAAGATCTTAAAGAAAACCAAGGGTTTTTGGGGTACTAAGAAAAGTAATTATAAGAAAGCTAAAGATACTCTTCGTAAAGGCATGATGTATGCTACAAGAGATAGAAAGAATCGTAAGAGAGATTTTAGAAGTTTATGGATTGTAAGAATTTCTGCTGCTTTAACGGGTATGGAAATTAACTATTCAAAGTTTTTTGAAAGTTTGAAAAAGTCTAATATTAAGCTTAATAGAAAAATTTTATCTAATTTAGCAATTGAGGATATTGAAACTTTTAAAAAAATTGTTTATGAAATAAAAAATTAAAAACTTCCTGGGAAGTTTAATTGTAGGGATTAGAGTTATTTTTTGCGACATCTCACTAAATTTGGGGATTTAAGTATTTTTTTAACGGATAATTGCATAGGCGGATTAAAAGTTAAAAATGAAAGTCCCATCTTTGAAAATAGCGCTAAATGAAATATTCCTATGTTGGCTTCTCGGGATTTTATTTAAAGGAATATTATTTGTGAAATTTATTTCTCTTGATAATATCAGCAAGCAAGATAGTCATATATATTATAGGAGAGTGTATTTTGCTGACGCTTTTTATGAATATAAGGGTTCTAGTGAGACTAAGAAAGTGAAGTTTACAATAGAAGTAACTCCTTTAGGTGAGAAACATATCACTATTGATTTTGTAGACCCTTTAAATTATCCTGTTCTTAGTTTAATGGTTGCAATCAAGAGGCATGTTATTGATCTTGATATAAAGGGTGAGCTTTCTTGACATTATCTTTTGAAACAGAAAAGGAAATGATAAACTTTGCTAAATCTTTTTTTAGTCCCTTGCCTATTGGTAAGATATTTGGTCTTTGTGGTGATATGGGAACTGGGAAGACAACCTTTTTAAAAGGTTTGGCTTTAAATCTTGGCATTTCTTACTTTACAAGTCCAACTTATAATATTGTTAATGTTTATGAATTTGTAGATTTTAAGTTTTATCATATTGATTTGTATCGTTTAAATATTTTAGATGAGTTTCAACTTATTGGTGGAATGGAGCTTCTCTTAGATATGTCAGCTATAATAGCTATTGAGTGGCCAGAGATCATTATTGATATTTTGCCAAAGAATAGATTGATGTTTTTAACATTTAAAATAAAAAGTACTAGTAGGATTTTAGAATTTAGTGATGAATACCCTTGCAATTGAATATTCATATAAAACTTTGTTGATTCATTTTGAAATTAATGGTGAGGTCTTCGCTATAATTAAAGGTAAAGATAAAATTAATTATACTCTTAGTATTCCAAAATTATTTAATGATTTTGTATTAGAGTGTGGTATTGATCTAAATAAACTTGATTTACTTATTAATTCTTCTGGTCCTGGTTCTTTTACAGGCTTGAGAATTAGTTTAAGTTTTATTAAGGGGCTTTCTTTAGGTCTTTCAATTCCTTTTGTTAATGTACCTACTTTTGATGTTTTTGCGAGATTGGTTAATAAAAGCGTAGATACGATAACTTTAAGTTTTACAGCAGGTAAATATTTCCTTGGGTGTTATAAGAATTCTAAATTTTGCGGGAAAATTTTTTGTTTTTCTGAATCAGAGTTATTTGAATATTTAGATAGTCTTGACTTAAAATTTGTTATTGTGGGTAATGGTATTGAATTTATTTATGAAAAGCTTAAAAATAAGTTTGAGATTATCAGTGATATGGATTCTTTTGGTTCAGTTTTGACAAAGCTTGGCAAGTTTAAGTATTTAGAAAACATGAAAGGAGATGATATTTTGTCAGGACCTTTTTATGTAAGACTTAGTGATGCAGAAATTAAATCTTATTTACTAAAATAATCAAATAAATTTTTAATTCTATGTATATTATTCTTATCTTGTAAGATTGATTTTTTGTTTTCTTCTTTGATGATGTCATAGATTTCAGATCTAAGTATTTTGATATTTTCAGGGGCTTTTATAGCTATTTTAACGCTATCTTTTTTTATTTCTAATATTGAAATTTCAATGTTAGAGTCTATTTTTATGCTTTCGTTTGCTTTTCTTGATAATACTAGCATATTTATTCCTTAAAGACTCTATATCTAAGATAATGCTCTTCATTTGTAGATATGGCTTGTTTCCCAATTAATTTCTTTTTATTTAATATGATTGGAGCTTTTAAATTAGCCGTTATTTCTTTATAGTTTTTTACATGCATGTTAATTATACATAGTATGACTTTTTCGTCTTCATTTTCTGTTTGGATATCTAACCAATCTTTTTCCTCTATATTTGGCAAATATTTTTCTAAAAAATTAAAGGGTGATGTTACTAAAAAATTTATTTCTCCGTTTATCGATTGCATTATAGAGAAAGGTTTGTGTTCAGAATCTTTGATTATAAATTCTTTAATCTCTTCAAATCCCAGTATCCCTTCAGGAAAGTTAAATTTTATACTAATTTCGTTTTTCATTTTATTTTAGAAAATCTAATAATGTTGTTTGCATGATCCTTGCGGAAACCCCTAAAGATACTTGATAAGCTAAACTTGTCATGTTAAGTTCCGTTATTGCTTTTGTGACATCAAGATCGGTATATTTAACCATATCATCTCTCATATCTATTATTTCTTTACTTATTCTTTCATAACTTCGATCAAGCCTATTTTCTTTAGTTCCAAGATCAGCTAATGTTGCAAAAATTTTATTTAAACTTGCATCAATTTCTGCTAAACTTCTACTTCCAATAATTTCTTCTTTATTTTCTTCTAGGTTATCTCTTAACTCAATTAAGCTATCAAAAATTGTTCTATTTCTAACCTCAGTATTGTTTGCAATATTATAAGGAGGTTCTTTGGTATCATTGTTTTGAGTTAGAATACCTAGTTCTTGTAGTACTGTTGAACCTTCTTCTTCTGTTATCCATATTTGGTGAGGTATTGTTGTTTGTATAACCATTGAATTTAAAATACGATCAAGAGTAGCTTCAACAGGAGCAGATGATTCATTTATCTTGGCAATAATGTCGGCAGCGGTATCCCCTGCTGTTAATGCTATTTCAATGTTATCAATATAAATTTTTGTGTTTTCCTTGACAATAAATCCATTAACATTTTTTGATGATGTTATGTAATGATTGTGAGAAAAAAATATTTCGCTTCCTGGATAGTTATTTGGGATATAAATTCCATTATATATTTCAGTTGTTTGTTCTGCTTGATTTCCATTGTAGTCTATTCTTACTATTTGAGTTTCTGCTTTGTCTTGAGTTAGTTTGTTCATCCTGTTTTCTCTAATTACTTTGAATGCTTCATTATCAATTTTAGTTCCTGCAAATATGCTGTATCCATCTGCTCCTTTTACATTTGCTATTGCAAGGACATCTTCAAGTATTGCATTTATTTCTTTTGCTATTATCTTTTTATCATCAGCTTTGTATGTACCGCTTGCACCTTGGACAGTTATTTCTTTTGCACGAGTTAAAATATTTGCAAGGGATTGTAAATACCCTTCCATATATCTTAATTTTCCTTTGGCGCTGTTGATATTTTTAACATAGGTATTAAGCTTAAATATATCACTGTCTAATCTTATTGCATGAGTGACACCTGTTGGATCGTCTCGCAAATTTGTAATTCTTTTGCCACCTTGGTATAGGCTTCCTAAAAGTTTTGTTATTTTTACTTCTTTGTCTGTTGAAGATGTTTTTAAGTTATCATATGTCAAAGGATGACTTACTCTGTTTATCATATATTATACCCCCATTTTATTTATGATTGTATCTATTAATTCTGCAGAAACGGTGATGAATTTGCTTGCGGCGATAAATGATTGTTGAAATTCTATCATGTTTGCTAATTCTTCATCTTTATTTACACCAGATATTGATAGTCTTAAATCAGTTAAACTTTTAAGTATTTGTTCTTGACTATTTTTTGTAATTTCTGCTGTTTGTCCTTTGATTGCAATATTGGAAGCTGTGTTTGCGAAGTAGTCATTTAGTGTTGCATTCTTTCCAATCATTATTTGTGAGTTTACAAAAGATGCAATACGTAATGCTGCCTTATTGTCTCCAATAGGAGCGTTGTTTGTTGGAGTTTTAATTCCCGATACAATCTTTGATGGATCTTCTGCAATTTCTCTAGATACTTTAAGCCATGCAGCTGGATTTTTGAGAGGAGCTATTGAGTAGCTAGCTGTATTTATTAGTTGGTTAGTAGTATTAACGTCTTGATAGTTATAAGCACCCTCAGTTCCCGATGCATTTAAAATGCCTGTGTAACTTGTTAAAAATAGTCCAGAATCTTCAATATATTTAATTCTAAAAATAGCACTGTCGTTTTCTTCTTCTTTGATTGCCTTAATTTCAAATTTTCCTTCTGCATTAATTCTTGCAGTGACTTGTGAGTTGGAGTTATTTATTTTATTTATTACGTCTTGAACGGTATCTGTTGCATTGTAGGGTATTTCTATAAAATCATTTTTATTGATTGCTTGAAATTTGAGTATTCCTGAAAATCCTAGATTTTCTTCTGGAAAAATTTCATTTGTACTATTTATTTTAAATATATGAACAGAATCAAATTGACCATCCCCATTGCTGTCATATCGTCCACGCTCATCGGTTAGCTTGTATTCTTGGTCGAAGAAAATTCTTCCGTTTTTTTGATCAAGACCGTGTCCTGACACATGAACTTCATTGACAAGCTCTGTGATATTAATTGCCATGTTATCTATCTCATTAATTTCGTTTTTAATTTCGTTATCTCTTACATTAATCAGAGCCCCTAATTTTCCCGTATTAATATTAGCCGGTTCCCCATTATTCCATAAAACATTCCATTTAGTTCCTGTAGGGCCATTGGCTGCTTCCAATATAAATTCATTTGCAATTGCACCTTGAATGAGATGTTTCCCTTCTACATAAATTAAGAATTCATTAGGGTCTCGCTTATTTTCTATGGAGATACTAATTAAATTGCTTAGTTTATCAACTATTAAATCTCTTTCATCCATTAAATCATTTGGATGATCTTTCATGGCGATTGCTTTTGCAATTTGCCTATTAAGATCACTGATATTCCTAAGGTAGTTATTTATCTCTTCAGTAGTAATTTTTACTTCATCATTTGCCATTGTGTATATTCGTTTAAGAGAATGAAATCTGCTGCTTACTACTTCTGCAAAAGATTGTCCGCGTTCTAATATAATATTTCTTTCAGCTAGTCCTTGGGGCTGTTTTGATAAATCTTGCCAGCTATCCCAAAAATCATTTAATCTTTTTCTGATTGATTGTTCTTCCGGTTCATTATATACATTCTCAAGCAGAGAGATAAATTTGTCTTTTGAACTCCAATAGCCAAGTCGATGTGATTCTTCAGCTATTTTTATATCAAGCAAGTCGTCTCTTACTCGCTCTATGGATTGAACCATTATTCCTTGACCTAGTTGACCAACTTTATTTGCTCTATTTAATTGAGGAGCATAAATTGGCATTTCAGTTTTCATTATAACTCTTTGTCTTGAATATCCGGGTTTTGATGTGTTAGTTAAATTATGTCCAATTGTGTTCATAGCATCTTTGTGTGCAAATAAACTTTTCTTTCCAATTTCTATTCCTGAAAATGTTGAATCCATTTAAAACTCCTTAAGTAGTTAAAGTTTTTTGTTTATTAAAACGGATGCTTCATTTAAGTTTCCGCTTCTTGGTCCATAAGGATTTTTATAAGTTATATTGTCTACACTTTCTTGAGCATCTTTAAATATTAGATCTAAAATACCAAGAGATGTTTCTGTGTAGCTTGATATTAAGTAATTTAAGTTTTGGATATTCAATATCCCTATTCTTAATCGATGAAAATAATTATATATCTCTTTTTTATAAACCGAACACAGTTTTTCTATAGTCATGTAAGTTGATTCAAATTTTTCAAGATCTGTAAATTTTTTCCAAAGTTCATCCCTCTTTTGTTCTATATCTTTAAATTTTTGAAGATAAATGTTTGTTTTATTTATTGCTTCTTTAAACATTGTTTCGTTTTTTTCATCAAGATATCTTTTTATATTTAGGTACATATCATATATATCTTCTACTAAAAGAACTTCTTCTTGTAAAGTATTTTTCAGTTCGGTTTCTAATTTGGTCTTCATCTTTATAAAATAAATTATAAGTGAAATTCATAATATTTACAAATTTAGGTCATTGATCTTATGTATTGTATTTTTGAATTTTTTCTTTTATTTTTAGCCTTTGCCATTTATGCTATGTTATAATTTTTATAGTCTATGAGCAAGCTTTTTCAAAGAGAAGATGATATTGTTGCACTTGCTACTCCTTTACTTAGTAGTGCTTTGTGTGTGATTCGTAGTAGTGGGGTTTCTTCAATTGAAAAATTTTCTAAAATATTCTCAGATCCTAAGCGACTGCTTGAGGCGTCTGGTCATACCATTCATTATGGATATTTAATAGATAAAGAAACTTGTGAAAAATTGGACGAAGTTGTTGTTTGCCTTTATAGAGCCCCAAAAAGTTTTACAGGTCAAGATTCAATAGAGGTTATGGCTCATGGATCCCCTATTGGTATAAAGAGAATTATAGGATGTTTTTTGAAAGTGGGATTTAGAATGGCTGAGCCTGGTGAATTTACTCTTCGTGCTTTTTTGGCTGGAAAACTTGATCTTACTAAGGCAGAGGCAGTAAATGAGCTAATTTCTGCTAAAACTAATAAGACCCATGCTCTTGCTGTTAACAAGCTTTCAGGTTCTTTGTTTGCTAAAATAGATTTAATCAAAAAAGATATTTTAAATTTTCTCTCAGCACTTAGTGTTCATCTTGATTATGAAACAAGTGAATATGAGATTGTCATTCCTTTTGAGGTTATTTCAAAAAGCAGAGATGAACTTAAAAGATTGATTGATTCTTATAATACTTCAAGGAAACTGGATCATGGAATTGCATTGGTTTTAGCCGGTTCTGTTAATGTTGGCAAATCTTCTCTTTTTAATTTGTTACTAAAGGAAGATAGGGCTATAGTTTCCTCTTATGCTGGCACTACAAGAGATTACATTCAAGCAAGCTTTGAATTTGATGGTATTTTATTTAACGTTTTTGATACAGCAGGACTTAGGGAGACTAGTGATTTTGTTGAACAGTTGGGTATCGTTAAAAGTAATTCTTTAATTAAGGAAGCATCTTTAGTTCTTTATGTTATTGATGTGAGTGCAAGATTAACAAATGACGATTTAAAATTTATTGATTCTTATAAGGGACATTCTAAAGTGATTTTTGTTTTAAATAAGATGGATTTAGAACCAAATAGACAAACAGTTGAATTTTTTAATTCAGGTAATATAAATTCATCAAATTTAGTAAAGATTAGTACTAAGACTTTATTTGGTGTAGATTCTCTTTATGATAAGATAAGGTCATTGACATGCTTTGATTATATTGATATTGATGCTTATGATGTTATAGTATCATCAAGTCGCCAAGCAGAACTTTTAAAAAAAGCTTATACTTTAATTATTGAGTTATTAAATAAGATAGAAAAAGATATAAGCTATGATATGTTGGCGTTTGATGTTTATGAAGTTCTTAATTTTTTAGGCGAAATAACAGGTGAGGTTACTAGTGAAGATGTACTTAACAATATGTTTAAGAATTTTTGTTTAGGAAAATAGATATAGATATGGATTTCGATGCTATTGTAATTGGAGGCGGACATGCTGGTATTGAAGCATCCTTAGCTCTTTCAAGATTAAATTTTAAGACGCTTCTAATTACTCAGAATTTAGATACAATTGGTAAACTTTCTTGTAATCCTGCTATTGGTGGACTTGCTAAGGGAAATATGGTGCGTGAAATTGATGCTCTTGGAGGAGAGATGGGATGCCTTATTGACTTTAGTATGATTCAATTTAGAATTTTAAATAAAAGCAGAGGGCCTGCTGTGCAGGCTCCACGTGCTCAGGCTGATAAATTAGTGTATCAGGTTAAGGCAAAAGAAACATTGGAAAGGCAAACCAATCTTGATCTTTTTCAAGATACCGTTAGTGACTTTTTGCTTAATTCTATGAGGAATAAAATCGAAGGTGTTGTTACAGAGAGAGGTAATAAATTTACATCTCGTGTTGTGGTTCTTACAACCGGAACTTTTCTTAGAGGTAAAATATTTATTGGTGAATATAGAGCTTGTATGGGGAGAATTTCTGAGCCTGCTGCTTATGGTCTTGAAAAAATTTTACTTGAACTTGGATTTGAGATGGGTAGACTTAAGACAGGTACTCCTGCTAGGGTTCATAGAAAGAGTATAAATTTTGCAAAAACAGAAATTCAATTTGGAGATTCTGATATCATTCCTTTTTCCTTTTCAAATACTAAGATAGATAAAGTTCAACTCTCTTGTTACATCACTTATACAAATAAAAAAACACATGAAATAATTAGTGACAATATGCATCTCTCTCCGCTTTATTCCGGTGAAATTGTTGGGAATGGTCCAAGATATTGTCCTTCAATTGAAGACAAGATAGTAAAATTCAAAGATAAAGATAAACATCAAATATTTATTGAACCTGAAGGCTTAAGTACTGAAGAAATGTATCTTAATGGTCTAAGTTCATCTTTACCCGAGGATGTTCAAAAAAGATTGATCAATAGTATTGATGGACTTGAAAATGCAGTTATTACAAGACCTGGATATGCTGTTGAGTATGATTATATTAATCCTATTGAATTATATGCAAGCCTTGAGACTAAAAGGGTTAAGGGACTTTTTGTTGCAGGACAAACTAATGGATCCTCAGGATATGAGGAAGCCGCAGCTCAAGGATTGATGGCTGGAATTAATGCAGCACTTAAGTTGCAAGGGAAAGATCCAATGATATTGCCAAGAACAAGTTCTTATATTGGAGTGCTTATTGATGATCTTGTTACTAAGGGTACTAAGGAACCTTATAGAATGTTTACCTCAAGGGCTGAACATAGGCTTAATTTAAGACATGATACTAGTGATAAGAGGTTGATTAAGTGGGGATATGAAGTTGGGTTGGTTAGTGAGGAAAAATATTCTAGATATTTTTTCAAGGAGAAGCAAGTAGAAGAAATTAAGGAACTTTTGAGGCAGAGGCGTCTTAAGGAAAGGGAAGCTAGTACTTTGCAGTTAAAGAAACATATTAGTAAAGATTTTTATCATATTATAAAAGATCCGTATATCAATTTAAGTGATCTTGTTGATATAGATCCTAAGTTGAAGGCTTCAAAAGTGATTCTTGAACAGGTTGAATTAGATATTAAATATGAAGGCTACATTAATAGACAAAGAGATTTAATTAGGAAAATGAATAACCTTGAGCTTATTAAATTACCCTTTGATTTTAATTATGAAATTGATGGTTTATCTAGAGAGGCTAGGGAAAAGTTTGTTAAAATCCAACCAGCTAATCTTGCTCAGGCAAGTAGGATTTCTGGTGTTAGAAATACAGATATTCAAGTTTTACTTATATATTTTTCAAGTCCTAAAAATAAGGTAGTGCTTGATTTGGCTTTATGATGAATGATTTTGAACTTTCTTTGAAAAGTTTAGGAGTGCCTTTTACTTCAAAAAGTATTGATAAATTAAGATTTTATATAGAAAAAGTTTTGTTATTTGGTACTAGGTTTAACTTGGTGTCAAATAATGATCGAAATTTTGATGCAGTGCTTTTACATGTTTTAGATTCTATAGCTGGATTGCCTATTATAAAAGATAAGAATCCACGGCAAGTACTTGATGTAGGTAGTGGAGCTGGATTCCCAGGGATTGTTTTGGCTCTTTTTGATAACTTTAGAGAGTATATTCTTCTTGAACGTAGCAATAAAAAGGCTACTTTTTTAAGGATGATTAGTTTAGAACTTGGTTTAGACAATGTTGAGGTATTAGAACGTGATGTTGATAAAGAGCAAAATAAATACGAATTTATTACAATCAGGGCTTTTAGAGATATAAGAGAATATGCAAGGATTTTGAAATTGATTTTAAAAGATGGGGGTTTGATTGTGGCTTATAAGGGTAAATTAAATAAGATTAAGTTTGAAATTAGTCATATTGAAAGCTTGTTTAACAAAATAGAAATAAAATCATCAACAATGAATGATAGTAAAGAGAGGAATTTTCTTTTGCTTTATAAGTAGTGATTTTATTTTTTCGTTTTATCGTTTATATTTTATTTTTGATGAAAAATTTTAGTACGATAGGAGTGGTATGAAAAGTAGTTTTCAAATAGATTCTGAAGTAGAGAATGCATTAGGTTTAATAAATAAGTTTAGAAGAGAAGTTTCAAGTAGAATCCTTGGTCAAAGAGAAATGATAGATGCTATTTTGATGGGAATTTTGACTGAAGGACATGTTTTGCTTGAAGGTGTACCAGGACTTGCTAAAACATTGACGATTCAAACAGTTTCAGATGTTCTTGATCTTGGTTTTAAGAGAGTGCAATTTACCCCGGACCTTTTGCCTTCTGATCTTACAGGTAATATGGTATATAAGAGTACGACAGGAACTTTTAAGGTTAGAAAGGGGCCTGTATTTTCAAATATTATTTTAGCGGATGAAATTAATAGAGCACCTGCAAAGGTTCAATCAGCACTTCTTGAGGCAATGAGTGAGCGTCAAGTAACTCTTGGCGATGAAACACATAAGCTGCCCGATCCATTCTTTGTTCTTGCAACACAAAATCCAATTGAACAAGAGGGGACTTATAATTTGCCAGAGGCTCAACTTGATAGATTTTTGTTAAAAGTTAATGTGAAATATCCTTCTATTCAAGATGAAATTAAGCTTCTTAAAATATTCTCAATTGATGGCGGGCTTGAGAATATTAAAGTTGCAAAAATAATGAATGCTTATTCTTTAGCAGATCTCAAGCGTACAATTGGTAAGGTTAAGGTAGATGATAAGATAATGCTTTATATCGTTACTTTAATAGCAGCTTCTCGTGAAAATGATAAAAAAACTTATCCATTTACTAAATATATTGAATTTGGAGCATCTCCTAGGGCATCACTTAGTTTGCTTAAATGTGCT
The DNA here is from genome assembly GCF_023035815.1 of Borrelia parkeri. Classification (NCBI taxonomy): domain Bacteria; kingdom Pseudomonadati; phylum Spirochaetota; class Spirochaetia; order Spirochaetales; family Borreliaceae; genus Borrelia; species Borrelia parkeri. Next base: position 176,217 of record NZ_CP073159.1, on the reverse strand, counting down.
CGTGTTAATGCCCTTTATGAGGGGCGATTATTTGTTCTCCCTGAAGATGTTAAGGCTGTGGCTTATAATGTGTTAAGACATAGAATTACTCCATCTTATGAGGCAGAGGTTGAGGAGATGAATACTGATGATATTATTAAGATACTTCTCTCAGCTGTGGCACTTCCTTAAGGGTTTAAATTTCATATGCAATATGATAATGAATTAAATGCTAGCACTAAAACTAAGATAAAAGCTTTGAAATTTTTCTCCAGAAAAATGCTTTTGGAACTTAATTTTGGTGGATATCGTTCTATTTTTAAGGGTCTTGGTCTTGAATTTCATGAGTTTAGACCTTATGAAGAGACGGATGATGCTAGATTGATTGATTGGAATGTTAGTTCGAAAACAGATAGCATATTCTCGAAGGTTTTTAGAGAAGATAAGGGAATGAATCTTCATTTGCTTGTTGATAATTCTCTTTCAATGAGTCTGGGAAGCTTGACTAGTAAAAAGGAAATTCAAGATTTATTAGTTTCTATTTTTGCTCATATGGCATTTTTTAATAATGATAAAATAGGTATAACTTTTTTCTCAAGTGAAACGGATAAGTTTATTTCATCTCGAAAAGGGCATTCACATTTAGGACTAATTTTGAACGAGACAATAAATAGACGGCTTAAGAGGGGAAGTAATTTAACTTATGTATTTAAAAATACAGCTGAATATTATAAGAAAAGATCTTTAATTATCATTATTTCAGATTTTAAAGCCAGTGGTTATTTTAAATCTTTAACCGTTCTTAGTAAACGTCATAATATTATTGCAATAAGGCTTACAGATTTTTTTGATGAAAATCTTCCTCAATATGGAGTTTTAACTTATGAAGATATTGAAACCAGTGAAGATTTTTTAACTTCTGGATTTAGTAAAACAATATTGAATAGTTATAAAAATTATTGGACATTAGATAAAATTAAATGGAGAAAAGAATGCATAAAAAGAGGTATTAATTTTATAGAAATTAGTACGAAAGATGATGTTTTTAGAAAGCTAAAAGCTCTTTTAAAAAAGGAGAATGATTTTTGAAAAACACAATTGTCTTTATCATGTTTTTTTTGTCGTTTTATTTATTCTCTTATGAGATAAAAAATGAGATATTTATTCCAACACGTTATTATGTGGGAGATACTGTTGAGCTTAAATTTTCGTTAATTCTTGGTGAGAATGAAAAATTTATCCCTGCTGAATTTGAGGAAATTAAAAATGAGTTTGTTGAGGTTAATTCACTTCTTTACAGACCTGAGAGCGGGGAGGTAATAATATATTTTGTTTCGTTTTATGTCGGAAGCAATACTCTTCCGCGTATTTATGTTGGAGATATTATCAGCAATGATAAATCTTTTAAATTAATTCTCAATAATGTCAAAATAAATACTAGTAAGTTAATTGCAGATGATGATGTTCTTAAAATTCAAGATATAGAGGGAGTGCTTTTTCTTCCAGGAACAAGTACGTATCTTGTTATTTTTATTTTAGCTCTTGTAGTAGTTCCTTACTTTTTTATTAAATTTTTGAAGCTTGTCAAGCAGTTATTAGTGTTTTTAATAATGAAGCATAATTTAAGAAAACCTTATAAAGTGTTTCAGAAACAAATGATTATTTTGTCTAATTATATTAAGAGTGACGAAGAACAGGTTGTTTTTTATAATTTATTGAATTCATCTTTAAGGGTGTATTTATCTAAAAAAACAGGTTTTGATTTTAATGCAATTACTACTACAGAAATTTCTGAAATTTTGAAAAATTTTAACGTTCCTTATGAAATTCGTTCAACTTTTGTTAATATGCTTAGGCTTTCTGATTTTAGTAAATTTAGTGGAATCAATTTATCAGGTGGAAATCTATCATTTGTTTTAGATGATTTAAGGAAAGCAGCTTTTAATTTTGAAGAATTTAATAGAGGTGATAATGTTAACATTCAATGAGCCTTTATATTTATTTTTACTTATAATTCTTCCATTAATAATTTATTTTAGCCATTTTTTTAAGCGTAGAGGAGGAAAAGTTAAATTTCCAATATCTATTTATGGAAACTTTGGTTCTATAAAATTAAGGGATTATGGATTAAATTTGTTATATTTTATAACTTATGCTTTCTTTTATTTAGCAATGACAGTTATGATCTTAACCTTAGCAGGTCCTTCTATTTCGAAGAAGAAAACGACTTATCTTAGTAGTGGGGCTGATATTGTTATTGTTTTGGATATATCTCCTAGCATGGGTGCTATTGAATTTTCATCTAAAAATAGACTTGAATTTGCAAAAGAATTGATTAAATATTTTGTTTATCAGAGAGAAAATGACAATATTGGATTGGTAGCTTTTGCTAAGGAAGCTTCTTTAATAGTTCCACTGACAATTGATAGAGATTTTTTTTCTAAAAAATTAGACGATATTTATATTATGGATCTTGGAAATGGTTCTGCTTTGGGACTTGGTATTTCCATTGCTCTTTCTCATTTAAAGCATTCGGAAGCGCCTAAGAGATCAGTGATTGTTTTAACAGATGGGGTAGTTAATTCAGATGAAGTTTATAAGGATCAGGTAATAAATCTTGCTCAAGGATTAAATGTTAAAATTTACTCTATTGGAATTGGTAGCAGTGAAGAGCTTAGTGTTGGATTTAAATTGAGATCTGGCAGGTTTTATCAAGGTACTTTAAGAGAGATTTATGATCCTAGTATGCTTTTTGAGATTTCAAGTAAAACAGGAGGACTTTTTTATTCTGTAGGTGATGATTTTTCATTTAAACTTGCAATACAGGATTTTTCGAAAAAGGAAAATGTGGAGAGAAAGGTTAAAATTACGGTTGATAATGATGATGTTTACAATGAATTTTTATTGGTAATATTTTTCTTATTAATCCTTTACTTCATTTTGTCTAAGGTTTTTTTAAAAGAGGTGTTATGAGTATAGGCAATTATTATGCTTCTTACTTGTTTATAATTTTATTTTTAGTTCTTTTTTTATATATTTATAATTTTAGAAAAGCGCTTCCATTTTTTAAGACTTTAAGTCTTATGTATGTTAATAATGCTTACATTAAAAATTATTATATAAAAAAAATTCTTATGATGTTCTTTTTTGTATTGAGTCTGGGTTCTTTAATTGTTTCTATCTTGGATATTTCTTGGGGGCAAAAAGCTACTGAGGATAAAAGATCAAATTTAAGGATATCTTTTGTTGTTGATATTTCTCGTAGTATGTTAACCTTTGATGAAGAAAAATCGATTAACAGACTTGAGAGTGCTAAGAATTTTATTAGTTTGATTTTAAATAATTTTGAGAATGTTGAGTATTCACTTACTATTTTTAAAGGTAAATCCTTGTTAGTGTTGCCATTTTCTAAGGATAAAGCTAGCTTGCATAAGATGTTAAATTATATTGAGCCTAACTTAATAAGTTCTCCTGGTAGTTTTTTAGGTGAGGGAGTTTTTAGTGCCATACAGGGAATAAAAGATGATTCTTATTATAATTTTTTGATAATTTTAACAGATGGAGATGAATGGGGTGAGAATAATTATTATACTTTTCCTAAGTTGATTGATGCACTTAATATTACAAGCTTTGTAGTTGGGATTGGAAGTGATAAGCCATCTCCTTTGATTGATAATAATTTAAGTGTTAAGGATAAAGATGGCAATGTAGTGAAAGCCGTGCTTGATGAGGATAATTTGTATCTTTTAACGTCTTCTCTTAAGGGTTCTTATTATAATTTATATTTAAAAGGTACTAATTATGTTATTAATGAGATAAGGAATGATATAATGAAAAAAAGTTCAAGTGATATTTTGCTTATTGGTATTCTAAGATATAAGCTTTTTTTAGCTATCTCTTTTTTATTTATAGTATTGTATCTATTTGTTAAGGTCATTAAATGGGACGAAACTTTTTAATTTGTTTTTTAATGAGTTTTATGTTTGCATCCTTTTTATCTTGTTCTAATATTAGAGCTATGTCTCTTATGGCTATTGGTAATTATAAATATATTAGAGGCGACTATCAGGGTGCAATTTCTACTTATTATGATCTTGTAGATGATAAGCAAGGTATGTCGTGGGGTTATTATAATCTTGGGATTGTATATTATTCTTTAGGAGAGTATGAAAGCTCTCTTCGGATGTTTTCTTATGCAAAAAGAGATAATGATTCCTTTTTGCATTTTAATATAAACTATAATGAGGGGATAATATACTATAATCAAGGACTTTATCGAAAAGCAGAGGTGGCATTTAAGGAAGCTTTAAGGATCAATCCTGCAAGTTATAATGCTAAATATAATCTTGAACTTGCAATAATTAAAAAAAGAAGTATTCCAGATGATTTAGATAGTTTAAGTGTTAAGAGAAGTAAAAATTTTATTGAGAACAATGAAAATTTTTTAAGGTATATTGAAAATCTTGAGAGGGTTTTATGGGTAACAAGGTCAGAAGAACAAACTGTGTCTTTACGAGAAGATTGGTGATATCTTTAGTTTTATTTTTTATAAATTTTGAGATTTACTCTTTATCTGGTACCGATTATTTAGTATCAACTAAGGTCCTTCAAGGATCTAAAGTTGTTCATGTAATTAGATTAAATCTATCTCAAGATATTGATGAGGCGTCATTAAAGTTTGAAATAAGTAAAGATATAAATGATAACACCGAAATTGCTTCGATATCAAAGGTACCAGATGGAAATAATATTGTTACAGAAATAAAAATTGAATATTATTTTGATAAATTGGGATTTGTTAAGATTCCTTCATTAAAAGTTGTTTATCTTGGTGAAGTTTATTTAAGTTCAGAGTTTGAAGTGGTTGTTTTAAAAGAAGATGAGTCTCAGTTCTTTGGTTTGCCAGTTAGATTGTATTGGGATTTTGATAAGCAAGAAATTTATGAGTATCAGAGTGTTGGGTTTGTTTTGCGTGTCAATTGGCTTGTGAATAATAATTTAAATTCTATTGCCAGTTCTTTTAATGCTGTTAAAGATGCAATGATTGATAGAACCCCTATATTTGAAAATATTAAGTATAGGACTTTTAATAGTAAAGAAATCTTGGATGTACCCCTTTATAACTTTATCTTAACTCCTCTTAGAGGTTCAAAAGGTATTGTTATTCCTAGTGTTTCTTTTAATATAGGTGAAAATATTGCCCGTATGAGTCCTGGTATTTCTTTAAAAATTAAACCAATACCTGATGAAGTTAAGTCTTTAGCTGTTGGAACTTTTAAAATTGATTATGAATTCCCTAATTCAACTTTAATTAATCAAGATACTTTTACTGTTTTAATAAAAATTACAGGGCAAGGTAATCTTCCACATATTCGTTTTCCAGAAATTGAAACTTATAACTCTAAAGTTATTTATAATAAAAAAAATTATAATTTTGAACCCTCAAAAGATGGTTATAAGGGCAGTATATCTAAGATATATACTTTTAAACCAGATAATAAGGGTAATTTATTCTTAAATATTGGTGATTTTACTTATTTAAATCCTGATGATGGAAAAGTTTATAAACTTGATGGTAAACGACTAAAATATGAGTATTATGGGGAATTTAAAAATAATAATGATTCTGGTCAAGATTTATTGTCAGATTTTAGTTTGCTTTCATACCATGATATTTTGAAACATAGGAATAAAACTTTTTTATTTTTTGTTCCCGTTTATTACTTAATTTTGATACCAGGAATCTTATTCTCTTTAGCTGTTTTTATTAGATATAAAAAGTTCTTTATTGCATCAGGTTGTGGATTAGTTATTTTAATATTAACTCTTGCTGTTAGTCTTAATGCTATGAACGATGGTTCTTTGTCAGAAGATAATATAAATGATTTAATTGAAGATTATAAATCAAAAAATTATGATAATGCTCTTAATAAAGTTGATAATATTCTTAAAAAGAATCCAAGTTATTCAGGATTGTGGTTAAACAGAGCTCTCATTTTGAATAAAATGGATAGATGTTTTGATGCAATTTATTCGGCTTATAAGGCATTTTTTACTTCACCAAGTAATGATACCTTTTACAAGGTGATTGATTTTATTGAGGCTAAGAATGGAGTTAATGAAAATATTCGAAACAATAATTTTGTTTGGTCTAATATTTTTTTTATTATTAGTTTAATTTTAATAAATATTTTAATAGTGATTATTTCTTATAAATTTTATGCAAAAAATTTAAAGAGAATTATTTTATTCTTGCTTTTATCTGTAACGTGTTTTACTTTATTTCAAACATATTACTTTTATGTTGACCAGCAGTCTGAGATTGGAATTATTAAAGGTGATCTAGTTTCTCTTTATAAAGTTCCTGATAATTTTTCAAGAAGCTGGCGATTCTTAAACGGGAATATAAGTGTTTATGTACTTAATAGAAAAGATGACTTTGTTCTTATTCAAACAAGTCATGGACTTCAGGGATGGATTCATAAAAACTTTATTGTGTCTGTTAAAGATAGTTTAATATAAAGTAAGACCGATCTATTAATTGATTTAAATTACTTTGATATAAGTATTTATTTTTCTCTATATACTATTCTTCCTTTTGTAAGATCATAAGGTGATAGCTCAACCTTCACTCTATCTCCAGGAACTATTTTTATAAAATGTTTTCTCATCTTTCCAGATAGATGAGCTAAAACTAAATGCCCATTTTTAAGTTCTACCCTAAACATTGTGTTAGGTAGAGATTCTTTAACAATACCTTCAGTTTCAATAGCTTCTTCTTTAGTGTTCAAAATGCCCCCTTGTTATTTATGTAACAGAATAAATTGTACACAATTAGGAGTATCATTGCAATTATTTTTTTATTAAAAATTAATGTACTAGTTTACATTATATGGGATTGTTTATATAATTACACGGAGTTTTTTAAAAATTGTAATTTATTATAGGGAGGTAATATCATGCAGAAAAGTAATTTTGAGCATGAATTTGTTGAAAAGATGCGAAATTTTCTTTTAGAATCAAAAAAAAGAATATTAAATTCTATAAGATCTGTTGAGGATAGTAAAAGAGAGATCATTAATAATGATATGCATTTAAAGGACATAATTGATATTGCATTTGACAATATGGATGGAAATAATCTTGAAGCTTTAAGTTCAGTTGAGAAAAAAAAACTGCATTTAATAAATCAGGCGCTTTATCGAATTTCCCAAAATACTTATGGTAATTGTTTGGCATGTGATAAGAGTATTACAAGAGAAAGACTTGAGGCTATTCCTTATGCATTTTTATGTATAATTTGTCAGACTAAAAAAGAAAAAAAGAGCAAGCGATCAATTTAATATTTAATTGTTTAGAATTGTAATTTCTACTCTTCGATTTTTTGATGCTAAAGGAGATGAGTTTGCATACTTAGGTTTTTTAGCACCCCATCCTTTAAAAAATATTTGGTTTTTGTTCTTTACTTTCATTTTTAATAAATAGTTTCCAATTGAATGAGCTCTTTTTTCAGACAATTCTTGCATTTCTTGTTCTGTTCCAAACTTTGCTGTATGTCCTTCTATTAGAATATTGTTGTCTTTAAACTTTTCTAATAAATTGGCTATGTGTTTTAGTTTGTTATATTCTTTGTTAATGATTTGGAAAGAATCAGGGTAGAATTCAATATCTAAGCTTAATTTAATGCCATTTTTGTTTTTCTCTATGTTAATAGAGTCTATCTGTTTTGTGCTAATATATTCTTTAATTTCATGCTCTATTATGTTGTCATTTGGTAGTTCAATAGAGATTATTTTCCCAAATGAGTTTCCAGTCATTTTGATATTATTGTTGTCATTTTGCATTTGAAATTCATATGTATCGTTATATTTATATATGTTTCCTAATTTTGAGTCGAAATAAATTATTTGGTTAACCTTTTGAGAGAATAATATGTTTTTTACGTTATATTTAGATTTATAATTTGAGAGAATTATGTCGTAGTATTTGCCATCTATTTTTTCTTTGCCTTTGTACACATAATTTACATCAAATTTTATAACAAAATCTTTTATTTCTTGTGAAATCTCAGATGCTTGAATATATTCTTCTGCTGGATATGTCCAACTTTCATTTACTTTTATGGGTGTTTTTGGGAATCTTGGGATGCCTCTAACAGAAGGTCTTTTTTGAGCATTATTAATTTTATATTCTCCTTGTTTGTTTATGCTAAAATTTCCTTCAAATTCTTCTTTAAGTAAGTAAACGTCGCTCTCATTATCTTTTTTTAACACTCTAAAGTAAGATTTAATATCTGCAAAATTATTTTTTACATCTTTTACTTCGCTTGAGACTTGGATATTAGTTTTGGTTTTTGAGTTAAATCTTTCATTTAGGTAAATTTCTTGATTATCTGTAGTTTCTATTCTGAATTTAGTCCCCTTAGTGTATTTAAATTCTAATATTTCGGATGAAAATGCTAGAGTATTTGTTAAAAATAGTAATATAACAATTTTAATATTCATTTAACGAATTATATCATAATTGAGATTATATTTTTTGAAAAATATTTCATTAAATCTTTTGAATAATGCTTTATGAGTTTTACATTTTAGTTATAATGATTGTATGTGGATATTTGTTTTAAGATATTAATTAAATAGTCAATTGTTTTGAGGTATAAAAAATGAAAAGAAAAAGTGGAATTTTGCTAAATATTAGTTCTCTGCCATCTAAATACGGTATTGGTGATTTAGGGAAAGGGGCATATAAATTTATAGATTTTCTTGCCGCTTCATCACAAGGTTATTGGCAGATATTGCCTTATTCGCCTCCTAATTTTGTGGAGTTTCCTTATTCAACTTGTTCTGCATTTGCTGGTAATATCAATTATATTGATTTAAATGCTATTGATAGGTTTATTGACATAGACTTAGGCACTCTTGAATGCTTGGAAGATAGATATGTTGATTATGATAAGTTAAAAGCTAAGGAAGTTGTTTTAAGAAATGCTGCTTTGAATTTTTTGCACAGGGCAACAATTGATGAGATTCATGCATTTGAAAAGTTTAAAAAATCAGCTGCTTATTGGCTTTTAGATTTTTCAAATTTTGTTGCTTTTAAAGAGTACTATTCTAAGTTTCAATCTTCACAGGCTTTTAATCTTTTATTTAGTAGAGAAATTTTAAAAAGGGATGCTAAGGCTTTAGCTAAGCTTAGAGAGACACTTGAAGTTGAGATCAATATTCAACAAGTTTTACAATATTTCTTTTTTTCACAATTTAAAGCTTTAAAAAAATATGCTAATAATGCTGGAATTAAAATAGTAAGTGATATTCCTATTTTTGTGTCTTATGATTCTGCTGATGTTTGGGCGCATCAAAAATATTTTAAATTAAGGTTTGATGCAAGTAAAGATAAGGTAACAGGTGTTCCTCCTGATTGCTTGTTTAGCAAAAAATATCTTTGGGGTAATGCAGCTTATAATTGGAAAGCTTTAAGAAAAGATGATTATGCATGGTGGATTAATCGTATTGATTTTTTGCGTAAATATGTGGATATTGTTAGAATCGACTATTTTAGAGGATTTGTATCAACTTGGGAGGTTTCTGCAGAAGAATCTTTGCTATTTGGTGGACAATGGGTAAAATGTCCTGGGAAAGATTTTTTTAAACAGGTTCTAAATGAGATTAATGATTTAGAAATTTGGGTTGAAGACCTTGTAAAAGATCGTGGAGATACATTTAGGTTAAGAGATTATTTTGGTTTTCCTGGAACTAAAATGATGCAATGTGCATTTGATTTTGATTCCACAAATATATATCTTCCCCATAATTATATAAAAAATTGTGTTGTTTATACAGGTACTCATGAGAGTAATACTATTCGTGGATTTATTAACTCTGTTGATAATGAGCATAAAAAATATATTTTTGATTATTTCAATACTAGTGAAAATGCTATTGTTTGGGATATGATAAGGGGGGCGATGGCTAGTGTTGCAAAGAGTGTAATAATTCCAATGAAAGATTATCTTGATTTGGTAGCTGATTTTAGTATAAATATGTCTGATGCAATGCTTAACAATTTTAGAATATTAAGTGATGATTTGAGTGACGATTTAAGCAAAAAGATAAGTGATATTACAAAACTTTATGGAAGAACTTAATAGGAACTTCAATAATTTGTTAAAATGATATTTGTTTTTTTAATATTTATTTTTAAATTTATTTTAAAAAAGGTTGGATGTTATTTATATGAAACTTAATACATGTATGATGCTTTTGTATATAATTTGCTTGTTGTTTTCTTATTTTTTCTTGTGTTTTCATTTGCATTCATTAGACGAGACTAAATATTTTAAGAATGGTGATTTATTTTTTATTAATAAAGGTGCTTTATATAAAAAGCATAATGATGTGATATTTAAGGTTGAACCTAAGGGGCTAGAGACTAGATGGATATATCCGTTTGCAAGACCTGTGTCTAAGAGAATAACTTCTATTTATGAAGATTTTTATTCTTCAAATTCCCTTTTGACAACTAATGACTCTGTTTATGTTTCTCATAATTATTTTAAAAGTTTTATAAAATTAGTTGACAATGAGAAATTTAATAAAAATTCTTACATTACATCAAGTGCATTATCTCGAGGAGAATATAAGCGTATTGCTGTTGGTACTTCTAATAGTGGAATTTATTTAAGTGTTAATGATAATTTGGATTTTAAGAGCTTAAATTCTTTAATTTCTAAGACATATCTGGGTGCTGGTTATTATGATATGGTTAGTGCAATCGAGTTTTCAAGAAACAATGCAAATGAGTTGTACTTTTCCTGTGGAATTTATGGAGATATTATTTTAATTAATACAACTCTAGGGGTTGTTAGGAAGTTAGATTTTCCCTTTAAAAAACAGATAGTGCGTATTATTGATTTATCAGATTCAAAAATAGAAAAACTTTTAGTTAGAACTTATGATAATCATTTTTATTCCTATGTTGATGGCAAATGGACTTTTGATGGTCAATTTTCTGTGTATGGAGAAAATTCTATTAAAAAATTAGAAAGAATGCATCTTGCTTCTAATAAGGGGTCAATTTATTTAACGGCTTATACTCTTCGAAGTAAAACAGCTATTGATGAGAGATTTGAGTTTATAAAAAGATTAGGCATGAATGCTGTTATTATTGACTTTAAAGATGATAGTGGTATTTTAACTTATGCAAGTAAATTAGCTTTGCCAAATAAGATAAAGGCTGTTAAAAATTTGATAGATGTTCCTTATATTTTAAATAAAGCAAAAGAACTTGGAATATATGTTATTGCACGAGTTGTTGTGTTTAAAGACGCTAAACTTTATTTTTATAATAATTATGAGTATGCTCTTTGGAATAAAAAGACCAATCAGCCTTGGGCAAACCTTGTAAAGGTTGATCATGGTGATTCTTTTAAATTTGTTCAAAAGGAACATTGGGTAGATCTCTTCTTGCAAGGTACGTGGGATTATAATTTATCTATTGCAAAAGAAATTCAGTCTCTTGGAGTTGATGAGATTCAGTTTGATTATATTAGATTTCCAACAGATGGGCCTGTGTCTCTTATAACTTCAAGATTTAATAAATATAAGATGCGTGCGATTGATGCTCTTGAATCTTTTTTAATTATGGCTAGAAAAAATATTTCTATTCCTATTTCTATTGACATTTATGGAAATAATGGATGGTTTATTACAAATAGTATTGGTCAAAATATTTCTATGATTGCGGATTATGTTGATGTTATTTCTCCAATGTTCTATCCTTCTCATTATACTAACGATTTTTTAAAGAATGAGTTATACTATACTACTAGAGCTTATAAAATTTATAAGGAAGGGAGTAATAGAGCAGCTGTATTTTCTTCGGGTAAGGTTATAATTAGACCTTATGTTCAAGCTTTTTTGCTTGGTTCTGAACGTCGTGTGAGTAAAGAAGTTTATTTAAAATATTTTTCTCATCAATTAAGAGGCGTTAAGGAATCTTTAGGTAATGGCTTTAGTTTATGGAATGCATCTAATATTTACTATATGGTTAAGAGTGATTTAAGCGAATTTTTAAATTTTTCTTAAATATTTGTGGAAGGAGATTTTTTGGCACATATTCATCTTTTTTGTGTAATATTTGGTATATTTTTGTTGTATCTTGGTGGGAATTATCTTTTAAATAGTTCTGTTAACATTGCTACTTATTTTCAAGTTCCTAATCTTTTAATCGGTGTTATAATAGTATCCTTGTCAACAAGTTCACCAGAGCTTTTTACAAGTTTAATAGCATCTCTTAAGGGGAAAAATGAAATTATTGTTTCTAATATCATTGGGAGTAATATCATTAATATGTTGCTTGCACTTCCCTTAACAGGGTTTTTTTTAAGGATTAAAACTGATTTTAAGAGACTCAAATTTTCTTTTATAATTTTATTTTTATTGATGTTTCTTCTTTTATTGTTTTCTTTTGATTTTGATACTTTGTCTTTTTTTAAGGTACCTTATTATAGAACCAGTTCATTGGTGATTTTAATTTTATTTTTATCTTATCTATTTTTATTTTATAAAGAAGAGAAAAAATATAATTCTATTATAAAAAATTTAGAAAATCTTAATTGTAATTATGGGTTTAAGTTTTTATTTTTAAATACTTTGCTCTTATTATTAAGTATATATTTCTTATATTTCGGTTCAAAGTTGTTAATAGATAGTTCAATATACATTGCACACAATGTTTTTAATATTAGTGAGAAAGTGATTGGAATTATTTTTGTAGCTTTTGGGACCAGCATCCCAGAGATTATCGTTTCTCTTTTTGCAGTAATTAAAAAGGAGTCAGATATTGCCCTTGGTAATATCATTGGAAGTAATATATTTAATATTGGTTTTATTTTATCTAGTAGTAGTTTTGTAAATCCAGTACTCATGAGTAATATTTATTTGACTGATTTTAGTATCATGTTTGTTGTATCTTTAATGTTATTATTCATAGTGAGATTTATAGGAGCTTTTAGCAGAGGACCTGCTATTATATTTTTATGTTTGTATATTTTATATAATTCATTTTTATTTGGTGTGTTTTAATTCTATTGAATTTGTCAATATGTTATTATATGTTATTATTGTTTTGTATATGAGGAGCTTGAAAATATAAGATGAAAAAATTACCCGAAATTTTCTATCTTAATGATAAAGAAGTTGATATTTTGATTTCTCAAATAGGGATTTCTTCAGATACTCAAAAAATGATTTTAAGGATTATTTTGGAACATAAGCACAATATTATAGATTATGCTAAATTTATCGAAGATTATTCTGTTAAAATTCGTACTCTTAAAGGAGAATTAGATTTTTTATTTCGCAAGCTTTATGAGGTTAAAAGAGGAATTATTATTAATCAGTCAACATCCAATGGAGAAATAGTACCTTATAAAATAATAATAACAGATGAAAATAGTTATGATTTTTATTATTATGCTATCGAGGATTTGTTTTTAAAGCATTATGTGGGAATAGAACTTTTTAGTACTTTACTTACAATTAAGAATATAGATAAAAATTTATTGGCTTTCGAAAAAGAGTTTGTCATTCTTTCAAATTCAGACATTAATCTTAAATATTTTCAAGAAAATTCTTCATCAAAAAAGATATTTGTGTTGGATTCTTTAATAATTCCATCAGGAAAAGCCTTATATTTTATTGAATTTATGAAGAGAATTTTATTCGGGATTGCTTCTAACAGAATAGTTAAAGATGTTTTTATGAGAGCTAAAAATATAAAGCTTAGTGAATATGATCGAATGTTAGATGAGGGTATTAATGGTGTGGGAGTTACTTATAATTTGCTTTTAGGAATTTTAGAAAATAAGGAAGAAATTTTAAATAAGAAAGGCGTTAATATTTCTAAACATTACTTTACTTTTTTAGAAGTATTGAATATTTATATTACTAATGAGAAAAACTTAGAAGAACTTAAAAATTTAGAAAGCATTAAAATTGATGAAACTTTGAAATCAATTGAAAAAACAATAGAGTTTAAACCGAGATTTATTAATATTGAAGAATTTAAAAATATTCTTCAAGAGCATGCTGAGGGATTATCTGATTCTGAATATTTTTTAAAAACGGCTAATGAATACTTTTTTGAGTCCAACATTAAGGGTTCGTTACCCAAAATATTTAGTATTAAATCTGGAATGTATTTGTATAAGCCATGTGCCTATTCTATGTTTTTAAAGGAATTCGATCAAATTTTAGTTGATATTAGGGATAAGTTGAGAAATGAATTTGTGAAAATATTTAATAGTGGGAAGAATTCTTCTACTATGTTAACAGAAAAAGGTCTTGAAAAAACATTGATTGAATTTATTGCTAATTATGATATAAATGATTATTGTTTAAAAAATAAGGTCGCATTTCTTGATTTTATTGTTTCGCATTATAAACGAGTTTCTAAAACACAGAATATTCAGACGCATCTTAAGGATATAATCAAAACTGAAGCCGCTAAATATTTTAAAAATAGTAATACATTTTTACCACTTTATAAGATTTATAAAGTTGATCTATCTAATCTTTTAGATGCTGCTTATAGAGATTTGCCTTTGTTAAAGAGGCTTGTGTTATTCTTAACAGGGAGGCAGCAGAGTTATAAAGAGGCTTTATCTAGATTAAATTCTAAGATTGTTGTTAAAAATCATGCTGAGCTTTTTGATCCAAATGAAAGAGTGAAAAGACAACTGGACAAAAGACGAAAACAAAAAGAAGAGCTAAGAGAGCAAATTAGGAGTTCTTATGTTAGAAAAGGCAAAACCCCTAAGGAAGCAACCTTAAATAGGGCCTATACTAAAAGTGAACAAGATGAAGCTTGGTTGAAATTTGAAGATAAATTGAATAAAAAATAAATTTTAAAATAAATCTTTAGGTCTTCTTGCTGTATTTTTTGAGGTTTGACATTCAGCATAGTGTTTTATTTTACCATTTTCAAATTTAGACTTCATTATAATTTTTCCGCCCCACCTGCTTAATAACTCTTTAGAACCACTTCTTTGAGCATTTTTAGAAATTTTTGCCATATTAAACTCCTAGTTAAACTAATTTATTGTATAATAAATTTATCAAAATAAGGTTGATTGATCAAGGAATGACTATGTTTTTGGTGATGTTTTTTGTGTCTTGTGCTCTTTTTGCAGAAGAAATTTATTATAGGTTTGCTGATTATGATATTAATTATAGGATAATCGGGAAATATGAGATCAGTAAAGAAAATGCGGAAGAAGAGTGTGGATATAAATTTACTTATGATGATGGCAGGCTTGTATTTGTTGATTATGTTGGCAAACTTAATATTTTAATTCCTTCTTTTTTTGGTGCAAATCAGATCAAAATAGAATATTCTGAGGATATAGAAAGGAGATTATTTTTAAATGGAGGTTTTGCTGCTAAGAATTTAAAAGATGTTTATGTTGAACAAATAGAATATTTTCCAAATGGCAGACCGAAGAGTATTTTTAATTATAATAAATCCAATGAGATTATAAGGGATAAGTATGGAATTGCTTATTATCATTTTATTTACAATGATGATAGTAGTTTTTATGTTTATAGGTTTAGTGAGGTTGGTTTTCAAATTAAAGATTTAAATGATGTTTATTATACTAAAATTATTTATGATGATTCTGATCGGAGGAAAACAGTTTTATATTACGATGATAACAATTATAATATTAAGGCTAAGAATGGAATATATGGTTTTAGGTTAACTTATGACAGTTCACATAATATTATAAGGGAAGAATATTTAGATCCGGTAGTTTCTTTGTATGCAAACCCTTTTTCTGTTGCAATAAAGACGTATCGTTATGATTTTGACGGCAAGCTCATTGAAATTTTAAATTATGATATTAAAAATAATTTAACTCCCGATGAAAATAATGTAGCAATATATAGATATGAATATAATTTAAAAGAAAAGGACTATTTTTATAAGGAGTATAATTATGATGCTAATAATAATTTAACCGTTAGTCAGAATGGTTATGCTATGAGAAAAACCATTTTTTATATGCAAAATAATGAAAAAAGGGTAATAAATTATAGTAATAGAATAAATAAAAATTATAATAGTGATATTCCTGCTAGTTATGAGGAAAAATATGAAATAATGAATAACTTTAAGGGTATTGCAGTTTATAGTTATAAGTATGATAATAAGTTTTATTTAATTGAAAATCTTTTTTTTGATAAAAATTTTAATTTAATTAGTGATTCCAATGGGGTGATGATTTATAAGTATGCTTATAATGAAGATGGCCTTCTTAAATCTCAAGAGCATTATGGAGATTTTGATAATCCTATAGATGATTTTGCAGGTGTTTTTAGATATAAATTTGTATATGATGTTAATGGCAATTTGATCTTGAAGAGTAATTATTCTAAGAGTGGGGTTTTGGTTGCAGATCGGGGTGCTGTTTTTGAGTATGCTTATGAATATGATAAACAAAATAGACTTATTAGTCAGAAAAATTTTGGCAATCTAGGCCAGTTACAAGATGATATTCACGGTGTTAGTGTGTATAAATATGAGTATAATAAATTTGGCAAGATTTCAAAAAAAACAAATCATGGTCCAGATTTAAGGCTAAGAGATGATATTGGGGGGATTTCGGTTTATAAATGGATTTATGATAGTAAAGGAAATTTAGTTGATTTTCAAAAGTTTGATTCTTTAGGTAATTTAATATAAATATTTCTTTTTCTCATGTTTTCCAATGGAACAAAGTATTTCATATTTACTCATACCAGATTCTTTGCTAAGTATGTCTAAGCTTAATCTTTCGGAAGTAATTTCTACTTTTTCTCCTATATTAATTTTTAGATCTTTAGGGATTTCTATTATTGAAATATTCATACATATTTTTCCTCTAATGAAGCATTTTTTATCTCTTATTATACAATAAAAATTGTTAGATGTATTTTGTGGAATTCCATCGAAGTATCCAACTGGTAAAAGTCCAATTTGCATATCTTCTTTTGCTGTGAATAGACCAGAGTATGATATTTGTTCTCCCTTTTTTATCTTTTTAAGAAATATGATTTTTGAATATAAGCTTAGTACGGGTTTAAGTTGTAAATTATTGTTTAAGCTATTTGAATTTGGATGATATCCATATAAGATAAGTCCTGGTCGTACCATATTAAATTTTTCACTTATTGGATAGTTTGTTATGTGTTCTGAGTTAGAGGTATGAATGAATTTTGGTTTTATATTCTTGGTCTTAAGTTCGTTTATAAAATGAACAAATTTTTTGATTTGTGACTGAGTAATTTTTCTATTTTCTGTTATTGGTAAATGTGTGCAAACTCCTTCAAATTCTACTAATTTTGAATTTTGAATTTGCATTGCTAGATTAAGAGCATTTTCTATTTTGATTCCATATCTATTCATTCCAACATCAACTTTTAAATGAACCTTGATTTTTTTATTTTGTTTTCTACATTCTTGTTCTATTAGTGATAAATATTGAGAGTCAGCAACAAAGGGTGTAATATCGAATTTAACTAGATTTTTTATTGCACTTTTATCTGTGTTGATGTAGAGCAATACATTCGCTCTTTTGTCTATTTTTTTAATCTTTAAAGCTTCATCTATCCAAAAAATACCAAAATAATTTATCCCTTTTTCTTTTAAAAATTTAAATGTCTGAATAAGTCCATGTCCGTATGCATCAGCTTTTAGTGTGGCTACTAATTCTCTTTTTTGAATATGATTTTTAATTGCGGTTATGTTATATTCTAAATTTTTAAGATTTATTATGATTTCTTTATTTTTAATCATTTTTGTATATTATACTACATTTATATGTAGGTGAGTTTAACAATAAAATTTTAGTTTTTACATTTATCTAAAATATCCTTTTGATTTATTTCATTGTCTTATTTTTTGGAATTACAATTAAAGTTGTATGTCAGAAGCTAATTTTTAAAGAAAAGGTACTCTTGGTGCAAAAAAATGAATTATTCCAATAATTAATGCTAAGATTCCTATTACTTTTTTATTGCTTTCAATTAAAGATTTGAATTTTCCATATTCTTTATTATTTTGAAGGCTTGTGGGCATTTTTTGACTTAAAAAGAGGATGAAACCAATAAAAAATAAACTGATAGCAGGAAGTAAATTTCCAATTATTGGCAAATCATAAGGTATGATTATTTCAAAGATGCTAGCTATTAAAAATATTGTGCCAAAAATGCTTCTTACATTTTTGTTATTGTTAATTAAATTTATAAATTCTTCAAAGATGATTAAACACTTAAATCTTTCTCCCAAAATTGGGAATGCTAGCACTATCCCCCCCAAGATATTAAGTAAAACAGATATAAAATATATTTGCAACATCTATTATCCTCCAAGATCTAATTTTTTACTAAAATATGCCTTATCGCCTTTTTGATTTATTAGCACTATGTTTAATAAAACCTCTTTCCTGTATGCAACATTAGTATATAATGTATAGTTAATCTTGTCTATGTAAATCATATTATTTTCAATAAGTTTATTATCTAAGTATACTTCTATATTGGATTTTCCTAAGTTTTTTATGTTTTGACTTTTAATATTGATTTTGATATATAGGTTTTCATTTTTTATTTTATGTTCTATTTTGATGGTAGGGCTGTATTTGCTTTCCAATTTTTGTAATTTAGGAATTAATAAAATTTTGATAATAATTAGCATAATGACAAAGATTATTCCCAGAGTTAGATTTTTTTTTAGTTTTTGTTTATGATTATTTTGTATTTTATTTTTGCAATTCTTATTTTTCATAAATTCATAAATGTTGACTTTTTAATTATCTCATAGTTTAAGTAAAGTATTTAAATTCCACCAATAGACGCTGACTCCATTTTTTTCTCCATAAAGTATACTAAGTATTCCATCCTTAGATAGGCTTTCAGCAAGAAATTTAAGGTTAGGTGGTTCGATTAGGACCATTTGTTCTTTTATTTTGCCCTTATTGTCCAATTTCCATATTAAAGTATTAGACAGGTTCCTCATGTTAGTGGATGCTATTATTTTATCTTTTTGAATTCCAATGATATTTATAAAACTTTCTTGTTGATCATCTAATAAGTTTTGGGGTAGTGTAATTTTATTTTTTATTTCAAATTCCTTATTTTTGTTTAAGCTCATTGTATAAAAATATTGATTTTTGATTCTCACTCCAAGGTCGTTAATGTTTTCATTTGTTCTAATGTTTTCATAGTGAGTTGTCTTTACATAAATGATTTTTTTGTTTACTTCAAAAAATACTTTATCTATTGATATGTTATATTTTTTTTTCTCTTCTTCCGGTATTTGTAATATATTTGTATTAACATAAATTTTGTAGAGGGGTGAGAGATCTTTATCGTAGGAGTATATTATATATCCTTCATTAGATATAGTGATTATTGCTATGTTGTTTTTGTCGTCAATATTGATATCGTAAACTTGTGGAAATAGTGTTCCATTCCGTCCTTCTTGTCCCAATACTTCTACAGATGAATCTTTATTTAAAATAAATATTCGTGTAGAGTATGCTATATTTTCTTTCTCATCAAATTTAGATTTCTTATTATTTAGCTTATCTGATACTACAATAAAGTCTTTTGATGGATAAATTGCCTTAATATTTTCAAAATCTACTTTTTTGATTTTAAGATCAGAATTTGTTTTGAATATGCCATTTTGGTAAGTTTGAATTAATTTCCCATAAGAATTAAAAATCATGAGTTTATTTGCTTTTGCTTCTACAATGTATACAAGTCCATTGTATGTTTTGATATCAAAGCTTGAATTGGTAAATTTGTTTACAAGTGGTGTTATTTCTCCAGGTAACGTTCCAAATGGTATTTTAAATTGTTGTTCTCCAAGTTCGTTTAAAGTTTTGATATTACATGATATAATCATAAAAAATAGATTTAAATGAATTTTATAAAACTTTTTCATGTTTTAGATGTTATTATTTTAAATGGTTGAAAGTCAATTGTTTTAGGAGAATTGAGACCTGATATGTTAAGAGCGATATTTGAAGCAACTATTGGTTCAAAAAGTAAAAGGGATCTAAAAAGTTATTTTCCTGTTTTGAGAACTATTAATAAGCTTGAATCTTGGGCATTGTCTTTGTCAGATGAAGATTTTGCTATGGAAACAGAGAAATTTAGAGATGAACTTAAGGAAGGTAAAACTTTAGAAGATATTTTAGAGAGAGCATTTGCACTGTCTCGAGAAGCTGCCAGAAGGCGACTTAAGGAGAGACCTTATGATGTTCAACTTATTGCTGGACTTGCGCTCCATCAGGGTAAAATAATAGAGATGAAAACAGGGGAAGGTAAGACTTTATCTTCAGTGCAAGCCGCTTACCTTAATAGTTTAACGGGTGGTGGTGTTATTATCGTTACAGTTAATGATTATCTTGCGGAGCGTGATTCAAATTGGATGAAACCTGTTTTTGAGCTTTTAGGAGTTAGTGTTGGTGTTGTGTTATCTAATATGGATTCTGCTAGACGGAAGGTAGAGTACGATAAAGATATTACTTATGTTACAAATAATGAGCTTGGATTTGATTATTTAAGAGATAACATGTGCTTTGATTTGTCTCAAAAATCTTTAAGAAATTTTAATTATTGTATTATCGATGAGATTGATTCTATTTTGATTGATGAGGCTAGAACCCCTTTAATTATTTCAGGTTCTACAGAAGGAGATACTAGTGCTTATCTTGAGGTCAATTCTCTTGTTTCGCTTTTAAAAGAATGCTCTAAAGATCCAAAAACTGGAGATTATCCTTTAGAGATCGATGAGCTTGATGGGGATTATACGATTGATGA
This sequence comes from Borrelia parkeri, assembly GCF_023035815.1. NCBI lineage: Bacteria > Pseudomonadati > Spirochaetota > Spirochaetia > Spirochaetales > Borreliaceae > Borrelia > Borrelia parkeri. The sequence goes on along the minus strand of NZ_CP073159.1, from coordinate 155,365 downwards.
AAAGGGTAAGAGAGTATCTTTTACGGCAAATGGTTTAAATAATCTTGAACAAATTTTGGTTTCAAAAGGCATAATTAAGGGATCTATGTATGTTGATTCTAATTTTAATTATGTTCATTATATGACTCAGGCATTAAAAGCTCATTTACTTTTTTTAAAGGACAGAGAATATATTGTTGGGGATTCTGGGGTTGAAATTGTTGATGAGTTTACAGGTCGTATTTTGAAAGGACGCAGATATTCTGATGGATTGCATCAGGCTATTGAGGCTAAGGAAGGTGTTAAAGTTGCAAGTGAAAATAAAACTATGGCAACGATTACATTTCAAAATTTGTTTAGAATGTTTAAAAAAATTTCTGGCATGACTGGTACGGCTGATACAGAGGCAAAAGAATTTCATAGAATATATAATCTTGATGTTATAGTTGTCCCAACGAATAAATTGGTAGCAAGAATAGATGAGGATGATATTATTTATTACACCGAGGAATTTAAATTTAAAGCAATTACGGATGAAGTTTATGAGGCTTATAAAAAAGGTCAACCTGTGCTTGTTGGGACAGTTTCTATTGAAAAATCTGAAATTCTCTCAAATATGTTTAAAAATAAAGGTATTAGACATGAAGTTTTAAACGCAAAGAATCATTTTCGTGAAGCGTTGATTATTGCTGAAGCAGGAGCAAAACATTCTGTTACAATTGCAACTAATATGGCTGGACGTGGTACTGACATTAAACTTGGTGGTAATCTTGAGCATCGAGTTCGTAAAAAGTTTGGAACGGGTATGACTCTTGAAGAGTTTCAGAAGGCTATGCAAAATGAGAGAGAACAGTATCTTGAAGATTATGAGGAAGTAAAGGCTCTTGGTGGGCTTTATGTTATTGGTAGTGAACGCCATGAGTCAAGAAGAATAGATAATCAGCTTAGGGGACGAGGAGGAAGACAGGGCGATCCTGGTCGGTCAAGGTTTTATGTATCCCTTGAAGATGATCTGATGCGGCTTTTTGCAGGCGATAATTTGAGAGCTTTAATGGGAAAACTTGGAATGGCAACAGGTGAGCCTATTGCGCATTCTTTGTTAACGAAATCCTTAGTTAATGCACAAAAGCGTGTGGAAGATAGAAATTTTGAGATTAGAAAGCATCTCTTAGAGTATGATGATGTTATAACAAAGCATAGGGAGTTTATTTATTCTCAAAGAAATTTAATTCTTGTTGATAATAATATTAAGGAACGTGTTCTTCTCTCTTTAAGAGAATATCTTGATTTTTTATTTGATCAAGTTAAGGGTGAAGTAGTTACGAGTTCTGTACTAAATGAGATAAATTCAATTTTTGCTTATATGATGGAAAGTGTTGGTTCTGTTGAAACAATGAATATTGTGGATTTAAAAAATAAGTTAATGGAAATTGCAAGGGCTAATTTAGATGCAAAGGAAGAATTAATAGGAGTTGAATTTTTTAATGAATTTTTAAAACATGAATATTTAAGGAATATTGACTCTAAGTTTCAAGATCATCTTGCAAATCTTGATTCTTTAAGAGAATCGGTTTATCTGAGATCTTATGCTAATAAAAATCCAATTACTGAATATAAGGAAGAAGGTTTTGCGATTTTTAGTGAGCTTGTTAAAGATATTAAGGTTGAAACTTTAAGGCGAACTTTGCAGGTGAGAGTGGATGTTGATTCTAGTGGTTATAAAAATAAAAAGCCTAAAAATGTTCGTGCTACTCATAAGGAATTTTCGGGCATTGCTTCGGCAGATAAAGGTAATACAGTAGGAGTTCAAATAATTAGAAGTACTCCTAAAATTGGGAGGAATGAACCCTGTTATTGTGGCAGTGAAAAGAAATATAAAAATTGTCATGGAAAAAGCTAAAAAGGAGGATTTTGTGTTTAAATTACCAGAACTTGGTTATGCTTATGATGTTTTAGAGCCATACATTGATGCTAAGACAATGGAAATTCATCATAGTAAACATCATAATGCATATACAGTAAATTTAAATTCTGTTCTTGAGAAGACAGAAATAAATTATTCTCAGGATATTGAGAGTATATTAAAAAATATTCAGCGATTTCCCAAAGAGTTCCAAGCAGCTATTAGAAATAATGCTGGTGGGTATTCTAATCATACTTTGTATTTTAGGATTTTAAGACCTGGGAATAAAGATAATATTTTAGAAAATTTTGAAGAGCATGTAAATGCTACTTTTGGCAGTCTTGATAATCTTAAGATGGCCTTAAGAGATGCAGCTATTAGTATTTTTGGAAGTGGTTGGGCTTGGCTGGTTCTTCATGCAAGTAAAGAATTGCAAATAATATCAAGACAAAATCAGGACAGTCCTTTGATGGAAGACTATAAACCTATTTTAGGTATTGATGTTTGGGAACATGCTTATTATCTTAAATATCAAAATAGAAGAGTTGAATATATTGATGCGTTCTTTAAGGTTTTAAATTGGGAAGAGGTTTCAAGAGTATATAATGAAATCATAGAATAATGTTATTTTAAGCGTTTCGTAAACTAGGCTTAAAGAATTTATGTCTTGTGCTTAGTTTATGTTGTATTTACTATTTTTAGAAATTAATAACGTTTATATGTCATTATTAAAATTATCCCTTTCGATATCATTGAAATACTTTACTGTGCCGACTTTTAGTTCATATGTTGCAGCTTCGTCTGATACTATGATTGCGTTTTTATGTAACTGTAGAGCACTAATTGTCCACATATGATTTACTCCTTTTTCAATAGCATGTTTTAATGCTCTTGCTTTGTTATGTCCATTTACTATAATCATCACTTCTTTTGAATCCATAATTGTTCCTACTCCTACTGTTAAGGCACTTTTGGGAACTTTATTAATATCATTTTCAAAAAACCTTGAGTTTGCGATAATTGTGTCTTGAGTCAAAGTTTTAATTCTTGTTCTTGAGCTCAGTGATGATCCAGGTTCATTAAAGGCAATATGACCATCAGGTCCAATTCCTCCCACAAAAAGCATAATACCACCGTAAGATTTAATTTTGTTTTCATATTCTTCACATTCATTTATAAGATTAGTAGCATTACCATTTAACATGTGTATATTTTCTTTTTTGATATCTATATGTGAAAAAAAGTTGCTCCACATAAATGAGTGATAGCTTTCAGGGTGATTTTTATCTAATTTTATGTATTCATCCATATTAAATGTGACTACATTTTCAAATGAAATTTTTCCAAGTTTATTCATTTCAATTAAATGTTTATACATTCCAATTGGTGAGCTACCCGTTGGGAGTCCTAAAATGAATGGTTTTTCTTTTGTTGGTAAAAACTTTTTTATTCTCATAGCTACATGATTAGCAGCCCATTTTGAAATGTCGTTATAGTTAGATCTAATGATTAATCTCATTTGTTGCTCCTTATATTTATAAATTAATAAAATCAAAGTTTATTGAAAATGATTTTTGATTCTATCATTGTTAATTTTAAATCTAAGTCTTTGTCAAGGACATTTATATTTGCATCATAACCATGACATATTAATCCTTTTTTTTCAAGATTAATTATCCTTATTGGATTGTATGAACTTGCTTGAATGGCATCGCTTAAGCTATATCCAAATTCTACTAAATTTTTAATGCCTTGTATCATTGTGAGAGCCGATCCTGCAATTGTGTCGCTTTCTAAGATATGAAATAATCCGTCATCGTTAAGGTATACTTCTTCTCCATTAGCTATTAATTTTCCAGATGGTTGTAGTGTTGGAGTTAATCCATCAGTTACAAGCACTAATTTGCTTATGTCTTTAAGTTTTCTAAGCATTAAAACAAGTTTTGGATGAATATGATGTCCATCAGCAATAATTTCACAAGATACATCCCCATGGATTAAAGTTGCTCCTATTGCATTTGGATTTCTGTGATCAAGTTTTGACATTGCGTTGAAAAAGTGCGTTGTATGAAGTATGCCTACTTGAAAGCCCTCAATCATATTTTCATATTTTGCATTAGTATGTCCTGCTTGAAGTGTGATGTTGTTTTCCATGCAAAACATTGCAAGCTCTCTCATGCCTTTAAGCTCAGGTGCAACGGTCATTGTTGCAATATTTGTTCTTTTTCTTCCGAACGAATCTGTAAAGGGACCCCCCGCGGCGTCTATGAATTTTTTCATAACCTCAATGCTTGGTTGTTGAAGATAGGAGGTAGGATGGGCGCCTTTTTTTTCAGGAGAGAAAAATGGTCCTTCAAGATGAAGTCCTAAAATTTTTGCACCCTTTTCTTTGCCCATTGCTTCGGTACATGCTTTGATTGTTTCAATCATTTCTTCAGTTGGACGTGGGTATAGCGTTGGTAAAAATCCTACTACTCCATACTCTGCTAAATATTGTGACATCTTAATTATTGAGTTTGTTGAGCATTGATCTGTTCCGTATCCGTGAAATCCATGTATGTGATTATCATAAAGACCAGGTGTGATATAGTTTCCCTTAACATCAATCATTTCATAGTTTTGTAGATCAATTTTTTCAAGTCGATCAGCTGTTACGATATCAAAGATTTTACTGTCTTTAATAAGGACTGCTGAATTATCTATTTTATCATTTCCTGTCAGAACAGATTTTGAATTGAACAAACAAAAATTTGGCATATTTACTCTCCTATAAACTTAAATTTTACTATAAGCAAATATCTTTTTTAAAGATGCTTGTTTTTTTTATTTGTCTTTTAATGGAAGCTTTGTTGTTAGTTTTGAAGTAAGATATGATTTTGTGTGTAAAAATTTATATTTTTTATGTTAAAATTTCTAATTAAGGAGTGTTGTAATGTCTTCTGGATTTTTTGTTCCAGGTGTGGATAATAAATATAATACTAAAGAAATCCGTGAATCGATGCTTAAACCTGATAAGGCAAAGATAGATTCATCTGTAAAAAAGCTTGAAAATTTAGAGCAAGAGAAACGAGCTTGGCAAATGATTAATAAAAAGATTTCTACTTTAAATTCACTTGCAAGGCAAATTACGTCTCTTAATAGTCCTTTTAATTACATGTCAGGTAATTCTAGTAATAATGATGTTCTCTCTTTATCTGCTCGTTATGGAGCTAAAAATGAAACTTATAAAATTGATGTTAATCAGATAGCAAGTTCCGATATTTTTTTATCTGCGAATTTCAAACAAAAAGAGATTAGTATTCCTTCAGGAGACTATGTATTTTTAGTTGGTAATAAAGAGATTAAGATTAGGAATAATGGAGATATTGAGTCTCTTGTAAAGGATATTAATAATCGAGGCAAGGGGTTTTTATCTGCTAAAATTGTGAGAAGTGATAGTGCTGGAAATAGTAGGTTGATTTTGCGGTCTTTAAAGGAAGGTGAAAACAATAAACTTATCATGAAAGGTGAGGCTTTAAAGCTTGCTAAACAGATAGGTATTTTAAGTGAGCTTACAACAAATTTTAGTCCTAATTTAACAGAAATTATTAATAGTCAACAAAGTAGTAGTAATAAAATTTTTCTTGATAAGGGTGATATTGTATTAGAGCCTCTCTCAGAGATTTCAATAAGTATTCCAGAAAATATTGAGGTTAGTAGTAGAAGTAAAATTAAATTTGAAATTAAGTATTATGATTCAGATGATAAAGGTATTTTAAACGAGATTGTTTTTAATCCTGGCGAGGCTACATTTGAGGATGCTAAGGTTGAGGGTGAAGATAGTATAATTAATCTTGAATTTGATCATAAACTTCCTTTAAAAGAGAAAAAGTATATTCAGATGAATATGATTAAAATTTATAGTGGTACAAAGTCCTTGGAATTGCCCCCAATAAATGTTGCAAGTGATTTTGAAAAAGTCGAGGTTGAAATTGGTTCACTTTTAGATTTAAAAGAGATCAATATCGAAAATAAAGTTAATAATAAGGTTTTTGTTATTCGCAATATTGAGATCTTTGATCCAAAGAATAGAGATGGGTTCTTGCCAATAAATGCCAAGAGCTTTGCAGAAAATGCAAAGGTGAAGTTTGATGGGGTTGATGTTGAGCGTGATTCGAATACTGTTAATGATTTAATTCCTAATGTTACATTGAATTTAAAACAAGCATCAGATGATACTATTGTTGTTCGAGTTGAGCCTGATTATGAGGGAATTAAAAAACTTTTATTAGATTTTTTGGTAGCTTATAATCAGGTTCTTGCTGAAATTAATATTGTAAGTTCAAATGAGAGTAATTTGGAAGGTCAAAAATCAGATGTACTTGAAGAGTGGTCCTATTTCAGTGATGAAGAGAGGGAAGAAGCTTATAAGAATTTGGGAATCCTTAGGGCGGAGTTTGCATTAAAAAATCTTAGATCAAGATTAGAATTAATCATGTTTAATTCTTATAGGACTAATGATCCTAATTTTTCGATTATCAATCAAATAGGGGTGTTTACTAATTCTATGTCTTCATCAGGGGGTCTTTCGCGTTATTTAGGGCTTGACGAGAAAAAATTTAATGAGATAATACAAAGCAATATTAATTCAGTCAAGGAACTTTTTGCAGTTGATTTTAATGATGACCGCATTTATGATGATGGACTTGCTAAGATGCTTGGCGATTATCTATCTCCTTTGATAAGTTCTGGAGGATTTATTTATAATAAGATCAGAAATTATGATCTTAAAATTCCCAATCAGAAAAATGTGGTTGAAGATTATAAAAAGAAGTATGAGGAAAGAGAGCAGAAGGTTGAAGGAGAACTTAATACTTTGGATTTCACTGTAAAGCGTATGAAGGAGCAAGAGGAAATCCTTAAGTCTTTGAATCTGCAGAGGCAAAACAGATAACAAATTTAAATTAATATTGTATTTATTTTTTTCTTGTTTTTGTGATATCCTTTTAAAAAGACAAATGGATTTGTCTAAAATATCAAAAATTATATTAATTTATCACGGAGGAAATGATATATGATCATAAATCATAATACGTCAGCTATAAATGCTTCAAGAAATAATAGCATTAATGCTGCTAATCTTAGAAAAACTCAAGAAAAACTTTCTAGTGGGCATAGAATTAATCGTGCATCTGATGATGCTGCTGGAATGGGTGTTGCAGGAAAGATTAATGCTCAAATTAGAGGATTATCTCAGGCTTCTAGAAATACTTCAAAGGCTATAAATTTTATTCAAACAACAGAAGGGAATTTAAATGAAGTAGAGAAAGTATTAGTAAGAATGAAAGAACTTGCTGTTCAGTCTGGTAATGGTACATATTCAGATGCAGACAGAGGTTCTATTCAAATTGAAATTGAGCAACTTACAGATGAAATCAACAGAATTGCTGATCAAGCTCAATACAACCAAATGCATATGTTGTCCAATAAGTCAGCTGCTCAGAATATAAAAACAGCTGAAGAGCTTGGAATGCAACCTGCAAAAATTAACACACCAGCATCATTAGCTGGAGCACAAGCTTCATGGACATTAAGAGTACATGTGGGTGCAAATCAGGATGAAGCAATTGCTGTTAATATTTATGCATCTAATGTTGCAAACCTTTTTGCAGGTGAAGGTGCGCAGGTTTCTCCAGCTCAGGAAGGTGCACAACAAGAGGGAGTTCAAGCTGCTCCAGCACCAGCAGCAGCTCCAGCTCAAGGTGGAGTTAATTCACCAGTTAATGTTACAACTACTGTTGATGCTAATATGTCACTTTCAAAGATAGAAAATGCTATTAGAATGGTAAGTGATCAAAGAGCAAATCTTGGTGCTTTCCAAAACAGACTTGAGTCTATTAAAGCTAGCACAGAATATGCTATTGAAAACTTAAAATCATCTTATGCTCAAATTAAAGATGCAACAATGACAGATGAAATTGTGGCATCTACAACTAACAGCATTTTGACACAATCCGCAATGGCTATGATTGCACAAGCAAATCAAGTGCCTCAGTATGTATTATCATTGCTTAGATAAATTTGATTTTTCAATAAGGGTCTCTTAAAAGACCCTTATTTTTATTTGTGTCAATCAAAATTCTGATATTTTAGTATAATTAATATTGATTTATATAAAATTATAATGTTTTTACATTAGGAGTTTGCTTTGTCTAAGGCTAGTGTTAAAGTCAGGAATCTTTATAAAACATTTTCTTATAATAAAAATAAAAAACAAATAGTTAAGGCTATAAAGAGTTATGAGAGTGGTAAAGATAGATCTGACATTTACAAAGAATCTTCTGTTTTTATTGCAAATGCAAATATCAGTCTTGATGTTTATGAGAATGAAATTTTAGTTATTATGGGTATGTCAGGTTGTGGTAAATCTACTTTTGTTAGATGTTTGAATGGTATACACAAAATTGATTCTGGGTCTATTTTAGTGGATAATATTGAAATGAATGATATTAATCAAAAAGCACTCTCTGCTTTAAGAAAAGATAAATTTGCCATGGTTTTTCAGAATTTTGGGCTTTTTCCACATATGAATGTTTTAAGGAATGTGACTTATGGACTTGAAGTTAAGAATGTTCCTAAAAAAATTAGGATTCAAAGAGCCCTTGATATTTTAAAACTTGTGGGTCTTGAAGATTCTGAATATAAATATATAAATGAGCTTTCAGGTGGAATGAAACAGAGAGTAGGCATAGCACGAGCTTTAGTGGTTAACCCCGATATACTTTTAATGGATGAGGCTTTTTCAGCTCTTGATCCTTTAATTAGAGGAGAAATGCAGTGTGAGCTTTTAAGGTTGGTAGATAAATTAAAAAAGACGGTTGTATTTATTACTCATGATTTGATTGAAGCTTTTAAATTGGGAAATAGAATTGCTTTTATGAAGGATGGTGAGATTGTTCAGGTGGGTAGGCCCTTAGAAATATTAAGAGATCCCAAAACCGATTTTATAGCTAATTTTATTAAAAATCTTCCCGTTTTAAATATTTTAAAGATTAAGGATATTATTAAAATGGATTTTACTCTTAATGGTGATACTGATAAATGTAATGTCATTCTTGAGAAAGAGAATAATAATTTTAATTTGTATGATTTGTCTGTTAATAAAAAATGTAATAATCTTGTTTCTTTAAATTTAGGTTTAGATGATGAGATCAAAAGTGTTGTTAAGTATTTAAATAAGTTGGATTATTTGATTATAAAAGGTGAGCAAGATGATATTATTGGATATATTGATTTAGGGGAGATTGCTGGTTTATTGGCGAGATAGTTATTTATGAATAGAGATTTTATAGTTGCTAATATAGATAAAGCTTTTAATTTTTTAGTTGACAATTTTTCGGATTCTAACGGTATAGGGTTTGCGAAAATCGTAATTTTTTTTTATGACAATTTGAAAAAGTTGTTTCTTTTGATTAATCCTGTTTTTTTTATTATTCTAATTTGTGTTTTAAGCTTTTTATTTTTAAAGAAAAGATTAGCTCTTTTGATTATGTTAGGATTTTGCTTTATTTTGTATTTTAATCTTTGGGAAGTTTCAATGGATACGATATCAATTATTTTTGTGTCTGTTTTCTTTTCGGTAATTTGGGGAATTTTAATAGGTATTTTAGGTGGATATTATTCAAAATTTTATGTATTTTTAAAACCATTGCTTGATTTAATGCAGGCAATGCCTCCGTTTATTTATTTAATACCAGCTATACCTTTTTTTGGTATGGGTACATCTTCAGCTATTTTTGCTACAATAATTTTTGCAATGCCTCCAGTTATTAGATATACAAGACTAGGGATTATTCAAGTTCCAGGGGAGGTCATTGAGGCTGCAAAGTCTTTTGGAAGTAGTAATATTCGTATTCTTTTTCAGATCCAGTTGCCATTGGCTCTTCAAAGCATAATAGAGGGAATTAATCAGTCAATAATGATGGCAATATCTATGATAGTAATCGCGGCAATGGTTGGTTCATCAGGGCTTGGTAGAACTGTAATATATTCTGTTGAGAGATTACATTTTGGTGAAGGTTTAATATCTGGATTAGCTGTTGTAGTAATAGCTATTATTTTGGATAGAATTATGCAGGCTATTTTTATCAAGTTTAGTTACTTAAATACTGATAATTATGGGGTGAAAAAAGAAAATAAGTTTAAAAGATTTTTGGAAATGTATAATAAATAATGTTTTATTTTTATGTAGTAGTAGGAGAATTGATTTATGAAAGGTTTATTGATATCTATTTTTATAAGTTTTATTTTAATTTTGTTTTCTTGTGATAAGAATGATAATTCTAATGATAGTAGCTTTAAAAGTGTAAGATCAGTCAAGATTGCATATGTTAATTGGATAGGAGAAACGGTTGCTACCAATATTATGAAAGTTGTTTTTGAGAAAATAGGATATAATGTTGAGATATTGCCTGTTACAACATCTATAATGTATCAGTATTTAGCATCGGGGCAGGTAGATGGTATGGTATCTGCATGGGTACCTACGGCCGATAAATTTTATTATGAAAAATTTAAAGATAAGTTTGTTGATCTTGGTGCTAATTATGAGGGAACATTACAAGGATTTGTGGTGCCAAGTTATGTTACAATTTCAAGCATTTCTGAACTTAAGGGTAGAGGAGCTGAATTTAAAAATAAAATGGTAGGAATAGATGCTGGAGCGGGTACACAGCTTTCTGTAGAAGAAACTCTCAAGCGTTATGGATTGGATAAAGAATATGAACTCATATCTTCAAGTGAGAGCGTAATGCTTGCAAGTTTAGAATCTGCCATTAAGAAGCATGAGTGGATTTTAGTTCCTTTATGGAAGCCCCATTGGGCATTTACCAAATATGATATTAAATTTTTAGATGATCCTTTGTTGTCAATGGGAGGCCCTGAGAGTATTCATTCTCTTGTTAGAAATGGGCTTAAGGATGCTGATCCCGATGCTTATTATTTGTTTGATAATTTTTATTGGGGTGATGATTTGTTGTTACCTTTAATAGAGAAAAATTATAAAGAGCCTGGACAGGAGTATAGGAATGCTGTTGAATTCGTTGATGTTCATAAAGAATATGTCAAAAATTGGGTTCCAGATAAATACAAAAATTTATTTAATTAATCTTGTTCTAAAAATTTTTAATGAATTTAATATTGGCTTTTCAGTTGGCAATGATTCAAACCCTCCTTTAAATAGAGCATTGCATCTCAGCAGTCTTAATGTAATTAAAATAAGAGCTGTTATGATGTTATATTTTTTGAGACATTCTAGTGCGTAATTTGAACAGCTAGGTTCATATATGCAGTGAAAACCAACGATTTTGGAAAGAGTGTTTTGATATATTTTGATTAATAAAATGAGTATCAAGTTGAATATTATAAAAAGTTTTTTAAAAATATACATGAGTGTAATAATATTACAATATAATACTATTATCATGTTAATTATTATTAGTATTATTAAATTTTAATATATTAAAAAATAGGTATTTTACTGTATTTATTTATGGGAGTAAATATTAAGAGGTTAATATTAATTTTTATTTTATCTTTTTCTTCTTATGCAGAAGTTATTAAAATATCTGTTGAAGATGCTATTCGTATGGCTTTAGAGAACAGTTTGGAATCTAGAGATGCTGAGTATAGAGAAAAGATAAAAAAATTATATAAAGATAATTCTTGGAATCTTTTGATCCCAAATTTAGGGTTTTCTTCAAGTTTTTCAAGGCAAAACTCTTTTATGTCTAATGTAGAAGGGAGGGGACATTGGAACTTGAATTTTGGTGTTGCTGCCGATCTGTCAGTATCCCCATCTATTGTTAATAACATTAGACTTACTATTTTTAATTATGAGGCTGCTAAGATAGGCAGAGAAAAAGTCATTAAAAATATTAAGTTAAATGTTCTTAAAATGTATAATGAGCTTTTAGCTTTTAAAAGTATTTTAGAAGTTTTGAAAAGTCAGTTTGAAAATAGCAAACTTAAATTTGAGCAAGTAAAAATTTCTTATCATAATGGGCTTATTTCTGAGATAGATTATCTTGATGCTAAGCTTAAGCATATTAAATTTCAGCCTAGTTTAGATGAACAAATTATTAAGTTTGAAGAGACAAAAGAAAGATTTAAATTATTATTAGGCTTGGATGTCTTACAAGATTTTGAGACTACAGGAGAATTATCAGATGAAATCTTAGACATTTCGTTGTTTGATGAAGTCATAAATATTGACGGTTATTTAGAAGTGAGAGAGTTAAATAATTTTACTAAAATTATGCAAACTACTCTTGAGAGTCTTTGGCTAGATGCCTTTTTGCCGAGGCTTTCGTTCTCAGTTTCTTATAATCCTGGGAGCATTTCTTTTAGTGATGGTTTGAGTGGTTCATTTAATCAAGGGTTTTATTTTTCTTTGGGGTTAACTTATAGCTTCACCGAGGTTTTTCCATTTTCAAAAAGTTTTACAGAGATATGGGAACGAGATTATCGGTTAAAATTCTTAGAGAATCAAATTGAAAATAAGATTCGTGAATTTAAATCTAATATTATTCAAAAACGCAAAAGTGTAAGACTATATAAGTCTATTTTAGATAACTCCAAGATAAATTTGGAAATGTCTAAGAAGAATTATCAAGTAGCTTTTGATGCCTTTAATGTGGGTACTATAGATCTTATTAAATTAAATGACATTGAAGCTTTCTATAAGCAGAGTGATTTACAATTTATACAAGATAAGCTAAATTATGCTAATGCAGTACTTGAATATAAAGATTTAATAAATAAGTTGGATTGATAAGGGTATTTTATGAATTCGATTTTTAATATGAAAGATTGCTTTAAGTATTATTTATTGCTTTTAGTTTTATTGTTTGTCCTTTCATGTAATGAGGGGACTGAGAGTGAAGTACAAGGAGAGATTAATACCAATAATACTACCAGTGATTTTACTAATGAGCCTTATAGATTTCCAGTTGTTGCAATGAAAGTTCGACAGGGTGCCTTGAGTGATTATATTTCTTTAAATGGTGATGTAGATACCAAAGTTAAAGTTGCGGTATTTCCCAATATTACAGGTAAAATAGTGTCTCTCAATATGAAACTTGGAGCTTATGTAAAAAAGGGACAAATTATTGCGACACTTGATCCTTCAAAACCAGGTTTTCTTTATTTAAAAAGTCCAGTAAGAGCCCCGATTTCTGGGTATGTTTTAGCTATTAATTACAAAATTGGAGAAACAGTTGGGACCCAAACAAGTATTGCGTTAATAGGTAGAATGGATGTAATTCAGATTAAAACTTATGTTTCTGAGAAATATATTTTAGATGTTAAAGTTGGCAATGATGCAATTATTGAGCTTGAATCTTATCCTAATGAAAAATTTAAAGCTAAGATCTCAGAAGTATCTCCTGTTTTGGATTTTAAAAGCCGTTCTGTTGCAATATGTCTTGAACCTATAGGGGATAACGCAAGAAAAATGATTATTGGTATGTTTGCCAAGATTAAACTTATTACTAAGCATTTAGAAAATGTGATCAAAATTCCAAGCCATGCTTTTGTTGAAAGAGAAGGTAAACTTTGTGTATTTAGATTAAATCCAGATACAAAAACAGTTGAAAGGGTGTTTCCTTTCATAGATTTTGAAATAGATAATATTATGTCTATTCGGGATGGTATTAATGAGGGTGATTTAGTTGTGATTGAAGGTATTTCTTCTCTTTCTGATGGAGCTTATGTAGATGTAGTGGATATTCGAGATGGGCTTGATGTTGAAGACAATGTTTGATTTTTGAGGTTAAGTATGTTAATAAAAAAAGTTGTTGGTAAACCAATAACAATGTTAATATTGTTTTCATTATTGACGATGCTTAGTATTTATACTTTTTCAAGATTAAAGATAGATTTGCTCCCCAACATTGGAGACAGTTATATCACTATTTCTACTCAGTATTCAGGAAGTTCCGCAAAAGAAGTGGAAGAAAAAGTGACAAGTCTTTTAGAAGGTAATCTATCCTTAGTTAAGAATATAAAGACAATAACTAGTAGTTCTTTTAAGGGACATAGCAGTATTAATCTTCAGTTTTATCATGGAACTAATTTAGATTTGGCTTTGAATGAAATAAGAGATGCGCTTGAGATTTCAAAAAGAATTTTACCAAAAGAAGCAAGCTTACCTAGGATTTATAGAGGAAGTTTAGGCTCTTCGCCAATAATATCGTTTGTTATATATTCAGATAGACCGGTCTTAGAACTTAAAAGGTATGCAGATAATATTCTTAAGCCTAGGTTGGAGAGACTTAATGGGGTTGGACGTGTGCAAGTTATTGGAGGTGGAGATAAGCATATTTTAATTGAAGTATCGCAAAATAGGTTAGAGGCCTATGGACTTACTTTATCAGAAATAGTACCGTTTATTTCTTCTCAAAATGTTGAATTTTCGGTTGGTAACATGTTAGATAATGATTTGGAATATCAAGCACAAGTATCTGGAAAGTTTAATTCAATTAAGGATTTGGAAAACGTGGTTATTGCTTATAGAAAGCCAAGTATTTATTCTTTAGGTGATAATTCATTTGTTCAGGTCAGACTGAGAGATATCGCAAGTGTCAAGAGTGTTGCTCAAGATGTAGAGGATTATGCATATTATAATGATAAACCTTCTATTGTGATATCTATACAAAAACAGAGTGATGCAAATTCTGTTATTGTTTCAGATGCAGTAAATGCAGAGGTTGAAAAAATCAAGTTTGCACTTCCAAAAGATATATTTTTAGACATTTCTTATGATGATGCTGAACATATTAAAAAGGCTATTTCTTCTGTTGCTAATTCAGCTTATTCTGGAGCAGTGCTTGCATTATGTATTATTTTTTTCTTTTTAAGAAGCTTTAGAGCAACAATTATTATTGGTATTACAATACCGTTAGCGATTGTTCTTACCTTTTGTTTAATGTATTTTGCAAATATTTCTCTAAATATTATGAGTCTATCAGGTCTTGCTTTGAGTGTTGGTATGCTTGTAGATTGTTCTATTGTTGTAATAGAGAATATATATAAATATAGGCAGAAGGGTGCCAAGCTTATTTCATCTGCTATTCTTGGGACACAAGAAATGATGTTGCCAATTATGGCTGCAACCTTGACATCGATTTGTGTATTTGCTCCTATGCTTATTTTTAAGGCTGAGTTGGGTGTTATTGGTGATTTTGTTAGGGATTTTGCTTTTACTATTGTAATATCTTTAGTAGCTTCTTTGTTTGTTGCAGTTTTTTTGGTACCTGTGCTTTCAAGTTATTATGTTGGGCTTTATACTACTTCTCAAAAACCTATCAAAAATAAATTGATTAAAAGGATTGATGATTTTTTGTATGGTATTTATTCTGTTGGAGAGAGATTTTATGTTAAATTACTAAACTATATTTTAACTTGGAAATTAGCTTGTTCATTGATTATTCTCTTTAGTTTTATTTTAAGTTTAGTTTTATTTCCTCTTTTAAATGTATCTTTTTTTCCCTATGAACGTTCTTCTTTAATTCGTTTTGATTTTAAATTTCCCCGTAAGACAAGTTTGGAAATTTCAAAATTTTATTCAGATAAAATTTTAGAGATTGTAAAAAATGAAATTAAGGTTTATAAGAGTATCATTTCTGAAATAAATTCAAATGGTTTTATCTTTAACGTTACATTACCTTTAAAGGAAGAAACTGATGGAGAATTCGTTGAGGATGAAGAAGAGATTAGATATAGAGTTTATAGACGTGTTGAGAGGCTTTATCCTGATTTTAATTTTAATGCTTCTTCACGAGGAGGTTCTTTTGGTGCTTCTCCTATTGAGATTAAAATTATTACTTCGGATTTTGAGTATGCAAGAGAATATGGAGAATTTTTAGTTAGTCTTTTAAAGAAAAAATTTCCCAGTCTTGTCAATCCTAGACTTAATATACGAGAAGAGATGCAAATTGATATAGAAATAGATAGAGAAAAGGCCTATTCTTATGGAATTAATATGGAAACTCTTTCAAGAGAGATTAGGGCTAATATTGGTGGAATTTCAGCAGGAAATTATATTGAAGATGGAGTGAGTTATGATGTTTTGCTTAGGCTTGATAGAGGCAATATTGCTAGCTTTAAAGATTTAGATAAAATATCTATTTTAAATGCATCTGGTGTTCAAATTCCCTTTTCTTCAATTGTTAGGCTTAAAAAGACAAAAGGAATTGGTGAGATTTTCAGAGAAGATCAGTCTTTAGTAGTGAAGCTTACAGCAGGTATTGCTCCAGGTGAAAATTTAGCTTTAATTACAGCGAATGTAGTAGATTTTGTAACTAATAAGGTTCCTCAGAGAGATGGGGTGTTGGTTAAGTTTGGAGGAGAATACACTGAGTTTACAAGTAGTATGCAGCAATTTGGGGTGATAATGTTTATGGCTGTCTTGCTTGTGTTTGGAGTAATGGCAGCACAATTTGAATCTCTCTTAAAGCCATTTGTTATTCTCTTTACAATACCATTAACCTTAATAGGTGTTGTACTGTTTTATTTTATATCGGGAGAAAAGATTTCTGTTTTTACTGCTATTGGTATGCTTATGCTTATTGGTGTTGTTGTTAATACGGGTATTGTATTGGTAGATTATATTAATTTATTGCTTAAGAGGGGCTTTAATCTTAAAGATGCAGTGCTTGAGGCAGGTCGCTCCAGGTTTAGGCCAATTTTGATGTCTGCTTTAACATCAATAATAGGACTCTTTCCCATTGCATTCTCAAGTTCGAGTGAGAGTAATCTTATAAAGCCAATTGCTTTTACCTTTATTGGTGGAATGTTTGCTAGTACATTTCTGACTTTACTTTTTATTCCTATGATTTTTGAAATTTTTTATAAACTTTCTATAAAAGCTTTTATTCCTTTTAAGTCAGGAAGTTCTGTTGACAAAATTGATCTTAAGGGAGGAAGTAGGGGTTTTTCAGATAAAATATAAATGCAAATAGTATCGATATTTCTAAGATAATATTAGGGGAGTTTTAAGATTGATAGTAGTTTGGATGATGTTTGTATCGATGAGGATTAAGATTAGGAGGGTATGTGTATAGAGCAGAAATAATCTCTAATCTATCTTTAGAGCTTGATCTTCATGAGCATATGCATAGGATAGAAGAAGATTTAAGTGAATGTATATATTATTCTAAGATATATAATGTTCAAGGAAAATGAAAAACGGGTGAGAAACAAGGTAATGAAATTTGGCCTGAAGAAAATTTTATTCTTGTGGTTTATACTGATAATTTGTTTGTTATAGAAAAATTAAGAAATGCTGTTGAGATGTTAGATCAAGCGTATCCTACTGAAGAAATTAGATTTTTTGTTATAGACAACTAAATCTTTATTGATTGTTGGTAATGCATGGTTTATTTTATAAAACTTTTTATCTATTGACGAATTTAAGCTAATGAAAATTGAATTATGATTTTGTTATTTAAGGTGTTATAATTTATTTATAATATTTGTTATTATGAGTGTGTAGTAGGTTCATATGTCAATAGTAAAAAACTTTTTTGAAATTGCTAAAAAACGTGGCAGTGGAGTTGCACAAATATATAGAAGTAACAAAGATTATTTCAAGGTTACTTATGAGGATTTAAAAAATAATGTGTTAAAATTTGCAGCATTTTTAAAAAAGATGGGTTTGGGATATCAGGATAAAGTGTTTATTTGTTCTGAGAATAGAATTGAATGGAGTGTTATAGATTTTGCGATTTTGGCTTTAGGTGCTGTAGATGTTCCAAAAGGAGCTGATGTTACTCTTTTTGAAACCGAAGTAATTATTAATAATGTGCTTCCCAATATAATAATAGTGGAAAATTTAAATCTTCTTAATTTGGTTGTTCAAATTAACTTTCAAGTTGACCCTATAATTGTTATTATTGATGACTTAGATGAAAAGGGTAAAATACAGTTTGGTAATTTTAAAATTTATACTTATAAAGAGTGCATTTCAATTGGAGATAAGTCAAGGCGAGATGCAGAGATTATTGAAATTTTAAGTAATATTAATCCTGATGATATGGCAACAATAATATATACTTCTGGTACTACAGGGAATCCTAAAGGAGTAATGCTTTCTCATGCTAATTTTCTTTATCAGGTATCGAGTTTTAGTCGAATGATTAATACTAGTGAGGGACAAATATTTATGTGTATTTTGCCAATTTGGCATTCATTTCAAAGGTCATTTTCTTATAATATTTTTCTTAAAGGTATGACTTGTTTATTTTCAAGTATTGTTCCAAGAAACATGCTTGATGATATGAAAAATATTAATCCTCATTATATTGCAGCCGTGCCTAGGCTTTGGATTGCAATAAGGCAAAATATCTTTAAAGAGGTTTCCAAGAAACCATTTTTGTCAAAATTGTTATTTAAGATTTTTGTTAAATCAGCATGTTTAAATGATATCTGCTATAGAATAATTTTAGGATTATATCCTGATAATGGATTTGATTTGTTATTTCCTATGAAAAAAATTTTAGGGCTTTTGGGTCTGATTTTTTTATTTCCTCTTAGAGTTTTGGGAGATTTAGTTATCTTTAAAAAGATAAAGAGGGTTTTAGGCAATAATTTTGTTGCTGGGATCACTGGTGGGGGTAGTATGTCTTTATCTGTTGTTAGGTTTTTTAACGCAATTGGGATTGAGCTTGCGAATGCTTATGGATTAACAGAAGCATCTCCTGGTGTTTCGTCTAATGAACATGAAAAGATAATGATTGGTACTTGTGGTAGGATATTGCCTGGAACTGTTGCTGAGATTAGGGATGAGAATGGCAATAAGCTTAAAACACCAGGCAAGGGAATTTTATTTATTAAAGGTCCTCAAGTTATGATTGGATATTATCAAGATGAAGATGCTACAAGGCAGGTTATTGGATTTGATGGATTTTTGAATACGGGTGATATTGTTAAGTTATCAAAGGATAATGTTGTTCAGATCATAGGACGAGAAAAAGATACTATTGTTTTAAATAATGGAGAGAATATTGAGCCTGCTCCAATTGAAATTAAGCTTGAAGAATCTTTACTCATTGAAAAGGCTGTTGTTGTGGGTCAAGATCAAAAATTTTTAGGTGCATTGATTCTTCCTAATTTTGAAGAGATAAATAAATATTTAGAAAGTATGGGTCAAAAAATTCTTGATGCTCATAATAGACGGCAGATTATTGCAAATAATATTGTTCTTAAAGCTATTAATGATGAGATAAAAAAGCTTATTAATAGAGCAAATGGATTTAAGCCTTTTGAGCAAATATTGAGATTTGTTCTTTTAGAAAAACCATTTGAAGTAGGTAAAGAAATGTCTATTAAGATGGATGTTAAGCGTAATTATATTTTAAGTTTTTATAAAAATGAGATAAAGAATTTATTTTCTTAAATTATTTTAAAATTATTTCAAGTTCGTCTATATGTTTTAATTTTGTGTTAGGTGGTTTAGATTGTTTATATACAAAACCATTTCCTTTTATCTTGATTTTTATGTTTGTATAGTTTTTTAAGATTTTCATTAAATCTCTTTTTGAGAGTCCTGTAAGGTTTGGCAGGGTTTCTGTTTTTTCATATTTTATTATAGGTTTTGGTATGCTAATTTTTGAAGAAATTTTAATTTCATTGTATTCATTTTTATTATTGCGATGTTCAATCAATTCTATTATTTCTTTTGCCATTGGTGCAGCAATTCTTGTTCCATATATTATCTTTTTAGGATATCTGTATACAATATATATAATGTATTGCGGATCTTCTGTAGGATATATTACTAGTATTGAGGACGTGTAATCTTCATCCGAGTATTTACCTGTGTTTTTATCAATTACTTGTGAAGTTCCACTTTTTGCTGAAATGCTTAAGTTTTTCATCTTTAGTTTTGGGATTCCTCCTTTATTTACGACTTCCCGCATCATTTTTAGAACTTCTTTTGCTGTATGATTAGATATTACTTTTTTAATTTCTTCTTTTTGAAATTCTTTAATTGTATTTTCCATTTCATTGCTTATTCTTTTTATGATTTTGGGTTTTAACATAATTCCTTCATTACTTAATGCGCTAGCAGCTTGTAATATTTGAATGGCAGATACTCCTATTTCTTGTCCAAATCCAATTGTGGCTTTGCTTCGTCCGGACCATTTTGAATGGTGGGTTAATAGACCTTTTGTTTCTCCGGGAAAAGGGAATCCTACTCTTTTCCCAAAACCAAAGTCTATTAGTTTATTATGGAAATATTCGTTACTTACTTTGTCTGTAATGTGCGCTATTCCTACATTTGATGAGTAGATTAGAATTCCACTGGGATCAATATAGCCATAAGGAGGATTTAGAGTTTTAATTGTAACTACTTCTCCCGATTTAAATTTTTTTTGGTATATACCGTTATCTAAGAATTTTTCATTTGATTTTAATAATCCACTGTCTAATAGAATGGCTACTGTAAAAATTTTATTAATACTTCCAGGTTCATAGGTTAGGGAGGTGGCAAAATTATTCCATATTTCTTTAGGATATTTTGCATAGTAATTAGCATCATATTGTGGAAATTGAAGCATTGATAAAATTTCTCCATTCTTAGCATTCATTACTATGGCAATCATATTTTCAGGTTTGTTTGCTTTAAAGTGTTTTTGAGCTATTTGGTTTATGCTCTTTTGAAGATCTATGTCTATTGTCAAATAGATGTTATTTGTACTTAATTTTTCATTGATAGATTTTTGTTTTGTGAGATCTTCATTCAATATGGTATTTAGAGAAAGTTCAATACCTGTAAGTCCAATATTATCAGTTCCTACAAATCCTGTAATATTGCTAGTTAATTCTTTAAATGGATAAATTCTTGTGTAGTCTGGATAAAGTATGATGTCTTTTAATCTTCCTTCTGACTGAATTCTTTTAATTAGTTCAGATTCTTCTCTTGTTATTTTTCTTTTTATATATATGAATCCTTTTTTCAAAGACAGTTTTTTTTTAAGTATTTGAGGATCAATTTTCAATATTGCACCAAGAGTTTCTGATGTATTTACAATATTTTTTATTTTGTTTGGATCCGTTCCGACCGAATGTGATTTTGAAGAGAAGGCTATGATTTTACCATTTCTATCATAGATGTTGCCTCTTCTTGAGATATGGTTTATATTTTGAGAAAAATATTGTATGTCTTTTGAGGACATTAGCACAAAATATTTATAAATGGTTAACAGCGTTATTATTAGGGAAATTATGAGAACGATATTTAATCTTAAGCTGCTGGCAAATTTTTTATGCATTAAATATTTAAATGCTCCTTATATTATAGTAAATATTTGACAGTTGATGATTTTAGTATTAGTGTTTGATTAATTTTTTTTCATATTTATAATATTATATTATGAAAAGATTAAATTTGAAATTAATAGAGGTTTAAATATAGTGGATGTTAGAACTTTAAAGGGTTTTAGAGATTACTTGCCAAAAGAAGCGTTAATTCGTACTCATATTATAAGACAAATATATAGTGTTCTTGTTTCGTATAATTTTGATTTAATAGATACTCCTATTCTTGAGTATTCTGAATTTCTTTTAAGAAAAAGCGGGGATGAGGTAGAAAAACAAACTTATCGGTTTAAAGATAACGGAGATAGAGATGTTTCTATGCGTTTTGATTTAACGGTTCCTTTTGCAAGATTTATGGCTTCTAATAGATCTAAGCTTAAATTCCCTTTCAGGAGATCTCAGATAGGCAAGGTATTTAGAGGTGAGAATACTCAGAGGGGTAGATATAGAGAATTTATGCAATTTGATTTTGATATAGTAGGTGAGGATACTTTTCGTAGTGATGCTGAAATTTTATCTATTGTTTATTGTGGGCTTGAAGAGATTTTTTTAAATTTTATAGAAGGTATTAATAGAAAGTTTGTTATTCATTTTTCTCATATTGGTATATTGAATGCTTATATTGATAAGTTGGGATTAAAGGATAAGGCCGCTTTTATTTTAAGGAATATAGATAAATTAGATAAAATAGGGATTGAAAGTGTTAGAGAAAATTTGCTTGTACAGATAAATGAATATCATGTTGATTTGATATTGGAGTTTATAAATTTAGAAGGGACTTTTTGGGATAAACTGAAAACCTTAAAAGGTATTTTAGAAAACAATGATGCTGTTAAGAGAATTGAGGATGTTTTTGTACATCTGAGTGCATTGGGAATTCAAGATGCTTTTAATTTTAATCTTAAGATAGTTCGTGGGCTTGATTATTATACTGGGATTGTATTTGAGGCTACGATGATGGGCATTAATATGGGAAGTATTTGTAGTGGTGGAAGGTATAATAATCTATTATCCTTATTTTCTAACTCTTTGCAGAAAGTTTCAGGAGTTGGGGGATCTTTTGGTATAGATAGAATTCAAGATATAATTGAAATTGAGAAATTTAATTATATCAAGTTATTTGTGGTTAAGGCCAGTTCTAGAGTATTAATTGTTAATATAGACGATAGTTTACAAGATTATTATTATAAACTTGCGGATAAATTTAGAAGACATGATTATTCTAAGATAAATAATATTGCTTGTGAAGTATATCCTAAGAGTAAAGAGGGTAAAAATATTAAGGTACAAATAGAATATGCTCTTAATAAGGCTATAAGATTTTTAATTTTTGTAGGTCAAGATGAATATAGAGAAGATAAGTTGAAAGTGAGAGACTTGACTAAAAAGGAAGAATTGTTATTGTCTTTTGATGAAGCTATAAAATTTATTAAGGGTAATGACAAATTTTTATGCACACCTTTTTAACTTAAATGTATTTAAGCTTTAGTGTTTTTGATTCCTTATTAAGTATTAGTTCTTCTGTTTTTCTATCTTGCGTATCGTAATTGCATTTAGAGTTAATATGTTTGTGTTATAGTCATAGTCTATTTGTCCTAGTATTTCAACGTAATCTTTAAAATTGATATCGATATCAAAAGTTGTTTTTGTTGTTATAATGCCTTCAAGAACATTTTTGTTATATCCTACATAAAAGTCAAAGTAAGTTATGTTGTCTTTCTTTTCAATATTGTTTGCAATTCCTTCCCATTTGACATATACATTTGAGTAAATTAATGGATTTTTTTTGATTTCTTTTAAAACTAAATAATCGTCGAATGTAATAAAATTAGGTCTTGAGATAAAACTTGCAAGATTTTTAGCTTTAAGTTTAATTGATTCTGAAGCATTTGAATTTAATATTTTATTTATTTCAATTCTTGCAAAATTATCTTTGCCTTGCTTTAGGTGAGTTTTTATTTTTTGAAATGAATTTTTGATTTCAGTTTCAGTGAGTATAAATACAAATTGTCCCTCATGGTTTTCAATCTTTTCTTTGTCATTTATTTTAATATCATCAATGTATGCCGCTATATTGTTAATAGCTTTTTTTTCTTTTACCTTAGATTTACTTAATGTCAGTTTAATTGTTTCTTTTGAATGTATGAATAAAAATATTGCTATCAATAAGAATGCAAGGCTTGCTATTGTTAGTAATATTCTTATTAATTTAGATAAATTTTGTCCCGTTTCTACTTTGATTTCTGGAAATAGCTTGGCATATATTTTATTTTTATTAAGGAATAGTGCTCCTTGAATAGGATTTTTTCTAATGGTTTCTAGGGAAAATTCTGATCTTTGTATTTCTTGATTCTCTTCTATCATTTTAAGCCATATTTGTATAGCCTTATCTTCTTTGCCCTGAGCTGCTAATAGTATTGCAATTGATTGCTTAACATCTGGTTCTGTTGGATTTAAGGTGTAAGCTTTCTTTAGATATGTTTGAGCAGTTCCTAAATTCCCCATTCGAAGATAGGACATTCCTAAAATATAATGATAAAAATAGTAATTTTTATAAAGGAAAATTTCCTTTTCTAAAAGTTTTACTACGTCTGAATATTTGTGAGAGTTATAATAACTAATAGATTTATTAATAAGTTTATTAGGTTCCATTGTCATAAAGTTGAAGTTACCCTCATGATATTATTTTTTATGTTTTATATATAAATATTATCTTAAAAAAATAATAAATAGAATATTGTTTTTTGTTTTAAAAAGACCGGTTTGACTAAAAATTTATTAATGTTATAATTATAGAAGCTCATTTGGGATTTATACATATTTTAAAGTGGTAGGAATGTGTCATCAGAAAAAATCGCGGAATTAATCAAGGATATTTATTTAAGCTTCAGAAAAGGTGATTTTAAGACAGCTTTAATGAAATCAGAAGAAGCACATTCTCTTGATTTTGATAATATTGAGATTTTAACGGCTTTAAAAAGTTCTGTATATTGGAATGGTCAAGTTGAAAGTCTTGATCGAATAGATAAAGACTATGAGAAGGCTGAATTTTTAATAAGAGAATGGAATAATTTTGCTAGAAGATATTTAAAAAAGATGAATTTTGATTTTATTCAAGGTCGTAACTCAATTAAGTATTTTATATTTCAGTTATGTTTAGAGATATATAAAAATATATATAAATTACAGCCAGAGAATTTAGATATTTTAATCAAGATTGCTAAGTCTTACAAGGGAATGGGTAATTATGAGAGAGCCATAACTGTTTTTTTGCAGATTTTAGGAGATGCAAAAGATAATGCAGATGTAGTTGCTGAACTTGCTGATTCTTATGCCCTTATTGATGAAATTAAGGAGGCTAAGGTATTATTTAGAGAGGCTTTTTTTATTAATCCCCAAAAGATAGATATAGATGCGCTTGAATCTGAGATGATACTTAAATTAATAGAAGCTATTAAGAGTGATAGAAATATTTCTGATACTCTTGTTAAGGAGTGGATACCTGTTTATGGAGCACTAAATGGTGTTTTTAATATAAAAAGAGAATTAAGACCTATTGAACTTGGTCATTTAAAGCAGTCTGTTTATAGTTTGCGTAATGAGCTTAAGGAGAAGTCTTATAGATCAATAAATGAGAGCATATTACTTCCAAGACTTATTAATAAATATTTTTGGCTTATTGATCATTATGTAAGGATAAAAGAAGATCGTGTTCGGATTGATGAAATTTTATCTTA
The DNA here is from genome assembly GCF_023035815.1 of Borrelia parkeri. NCBI lineage: Bacteria > Pseudomonadati > Spirochaetota > Spirochaetia > Spirochaetales > Borreliaceae > Borrelia > Borrelia parkeri. Next base: position 130,387 of record NZ_CP073159.1, on the reverse strand, counting down.
TATTAAGGAAATAGATATAGGAATATATCAGCAATATGTTAATTAGATTGGTTTTTAATAAAATTGATATTAGGAGAGTTGAATGTCTAATATTACTATAGAAAGATTAGATAATATCTTGCAGGAGGATAAATGGACAAGGATAGTTGTTAATAATTATTCTCTTGCCAAGATAAGGGAATTGGATGAATTAATAGATAGTATAATTTCTGAAAATTTAACAGAAGAAGCTTTAGATATTTGTGGTAAACATTTAAAGGATGTCAAGAAAAGTATTGCTGGTCTTTATATTTCAGGAATGCTTATATATAGTAGAAGGCCACTTAATGATATGAGTTTGCTTACAGTGGTAGACTTGTTTTCACAAAATTTGAAGTGGTCTCTTGTTGAACATATATGTCACAAGATGCTTTTAACTTCTGAAAATAAGCATGCACTCTATACGCTTGCAAAGATATATTCGCAAAATAATGAGAATGATAAACTTCCAGGTATTTGGATGCGCATTGTTGAAGCTGATGTTGATGATACTGTATGTGTAAGGCAACTTGCTACGCATTATGAGAATATTGATTTGCAGAAATCAATATATTTCCTTAGAAAGGCTATTTACCGTTTTATCGATAAAAAACAAATGTCAGGTATTAGAGAGGTGTGGTCTAAATTAATCAGATATGTTTCTGATGATTTTGATTCTTTTCTTCTTATACTTCAGAAAGTTGAGAAAGAGCTCGGATTTAAAAAGGTTGTTGTTCTTTATGAAGATTTATATGAACATTATTCTGTAAGCGAAAATATTGATGAAACAATAGAAATTTTGAAGGGAATTTTAAAACTTGACAATAAAAATCAAAAAGCGAGAGAAAATTTAGTTCTCTTTTTAAGAGAAAAATATAAAGATGTTAAAAATATTGAAGAATATCTTGAAAAGTCTGATCTTGAAAATTTGGATAAAAATTTTATTGATGTTTATTCTGATTTTGAGAAATATTTATTTTTTGCTAAGGGTAATTTTGTATATCATCAAACCTGGTTTGTAGGAATAGTTAAGGATGTAAATGAACAAGGCATTGTAGTTGATTTTGTTTCTAAACGAAGACATTTTATTAGTTTTGATATGGCTATATCTGCGCTATCTCCTCTTAAGAAAGAAGATATTCGAGTTTTAAAGGCAATTAAGCCAAAAGAAGAGCTTGTAGAGAATCTGAAGAGAGATGTTGAATGGGCTTTAAGGATAATTATTAAAAGCTATAAGTCAATTGATCTTAAAGGGATAAAAAGAGAACTTGTTCCAAGTTTAATGACTCAGAGTGCGTGGAATGCTTGGAGTGTAAAAGCCAAACAAATTCTAAAAGACAATCCTCATTTTGTTATGGCATCTGGAAAAGCCGATTGTTATATATATAATGAGCGAGCTTCTAATTTTAATGAAAAGATTTATGATAAATTTAAAGTAGAAAAGGATTTTTATAAAAGATATGAAATTTTTATGCACTATTGTACCGCTGGTGGTGTTGTAAAGGATTTACATGTTGAAGAGGAAATGCTTAATTACTTTTTGATTTATGTTAATAATTTTGCAAAGGTTGATCATTATGTTATCAGTTCTTATGTAATACTTAAATCTTTAAAAAATTCTGAGAGGGGTGGTGCTTTTAAGATTAATATTGAAAGGGATATTAATTTGGAGGTTCTCTTAAGGGAGTATTCCAAGAATATAGTTGATCTTTTTGATTCAATCTTGAATGCTGAGATTAAAAAGGAGTTGGTATCCTTAATCAAGGATGAGTTAGTTGATTGGGTTGTTTATTATAAGCAGCTTTTTCCTTGTTATGTTAATAAAAAATTGATAGATTCTCTTTATAAAGAAGATATAAAAGAAACAGCACATCTTTTTAACTATGTCATAAAAAATTATAAAGTCTATAAAGATGCTTATATTTGGCTTTTAAAGCATTATACTTCGTATTCACTTGATTTAGATTATTCCGAGTCAGAGTTATTGATAAATTTGATCAAAATCTTAACAGATAGTGTTATTAAGATTAATAATAAAAATAATTCTGTCGCTAACAAGAGAATTTATAAAATGGTAATGAATCTTTTAATTAAGGATAAATATCTTAGTATTGTTTTAAATAATGTCATGGATGAGGAGCTTGCCAAAAGAATATATATGACTTGTTTTTATATAAGAGATTTTCCTCCAAAGGATCTTTTACATATTAAAACGGCAATAAGAAGTGTGTTTATTGATCTTGAATTTGAAGATGAGAAAATGCAATCTTCAGGAGATAAAGTCGAGATAGGATTTTTAACTATTTTAAGTTCTCTTAGTAAGAAGCAAAAGGAATTGCAGTACTTAAAGGATGTAGAAATACCTGAAAATTCTAAAGAAATTGGAAAGGCCCGTGAACTTGGTGATTTAAAAGAAAATGCAGAATATCACTCTGCAAAGGAAAGACAACAGTTTTTAACAAAGAGATTGAATTCTCTTATGTCAGAAATAGATGTTGCAAAAGTTATTGATACTAAAGAACTTCAAAGTTCTGTTGTTGGGTTTGGAACAAAAGTTACTATGATTAATAAAGATACAAAAAGGGAAGAGTCTTATTTGATATTTGGACCTTGGGAGTCAAATCCTGATGAAGGTATTATATCGTATAAATCTCCTTTTGGAGAAAATTTGTTAGATGCAAAAGAAGGTGATAATCTTGATTTTGTAATAAATGATACTCATTTTCAATACTATGTTAAAAAGATAGAACCTGCCAAAATTAATTAGAAGAGGTAAAATGTCGAAATTAAAAGATAAAATAGATGATTCTTTAAATGATAGATTAAATAGAGAAAAGGCTATTGAGCTTGCTAGAATTCAAATAGAGAAGGATTTTGGTAAAGGAAGTCTTATTAAGATGGGAGAGTCTCCTGTGGGTAAAGGCATAGAGAGCATATCCAGTGGTTCTATTTTGCTTGATGAGGCAATTGGTGTTGGAGGATATCCAAGGGGAAGAATAATAGAAATTTTTGGCCCTGAATCTTCTGGAAAAACCACTTTAACTCTTCAAGCAATTTCTGAAGTTCAAAAGAATGGTGGAATAGCAGCTTTTATTGATGCTGAACATGCTCTTGATCCTGTTTATGCAAAAGCTTTGGGTGTTAATATTGATGAACTTTGGCTTAGTCAACCTGATACTGGAGAACAAGCTCTTGAGATTGCTGAATATTTAATTAGAAGTGGTGGAGTTGATTTGATTGTTATTGATTCTGTTGCAGCCTTAACGCCGCAAGCAGAGATTGATGGAGAGATGGGTGATTGTCAGATTGGACTTCAAGCAAGATTAATGAGCAAGGCTTTAAGAAAGATTACGGGTATACTTTCAAAGTCTAAGACTTGTATTATGTTTATCAATCAACTAAGAATGAAAATCGGTGTAATGTTTGGCAATCCAGAAACTACTACTGGAGGAAATGCTTTAAAATTTTATTCTTCTCTTCGTCTTGAGGTTCGGAAAATTGAACAGGTAACGGGGAGTTCTGCAGATGATGTTGTTGGGAATAAGGTAAGAGTTAAGGTTGTGAAAAATAAAGTAGCACCTCCTTTTCGTAAAATTGAGCTGGTGATTTATTTTGGGAAAGGTATTTCACGTGAAGCTAGTATATTAGATGCTTCGATTAAGTATAAGTTGATACAAAAAGTAGGTTCTTGGTATTCTATAGGAGATGATAAATTAGGACAAGGTAGAGAAAGTGCTATTATTTATCTCATTAAAGAAAAAGAACTTACTAATGAACTTGAGATTAAACTTAGAAAGATAATTTTTGAAGGCCTAAGTCCAGATTCTATTGAACTTGGTCCACCTAATCTTAAAAAAGATAAAGAATAGAATGACAAATTTAGATGATTATTTAATTGTTTGTAATAATTTTAAAGGGGGAATAGAAATTTTCTTTGATTATATAAGAAATAAAAGAGAAATTTTAAAGACTTTTAATTTAAATAAAATAATAGAAGATTTTTTGATATTTTCTGAGAGTATTGAAATAGATATTAAAGACTTAATTAAGTTTTATTCTTTTTCTACCAGTTTGCTTTATTTAAAGACACAAATTCTTTATCCAGTAAAATTAAAAGATAAGAAGTTAGTTGAAAGGGAGATAGTTAAAAAATTAATAAATTTCAGTGAAAAATATGTAAAGTCCAAGTCCTCAACTCGAAATTTAAAAGATGAGAAGTGTTTAAATGTATCTAAATCTTCTTTTTTGAGAGAAAATAGTGTTTTTTTTGAAAGTGTGGATAATGTTCAAAATTATATGATAGGTCTTAATAAGGTTAAGCGTAAAGTCAGTATGATAAGTAAAAAGCATAATGATATTTTACGTAATATTAAATTTAGATCCAATGTTATTTTAGGTATATATGACGCTAAAATTTTTGATAAAAAAAGAAAAATCATTGCTCTTTTAACTAAGGAGGATAATTTTATTTTTGAATTTTTATTAAATTTGGATGATAAGTTTTACTTTTTTGATAAATTTTGTTACTTTTTAATCGTCCTTGAATATAAAATGTCAAATATTATAGATTTAGTTTACGTAAATGATAAATTGGTTTTAAGAAAGGGAAAAAGTATTGACGAATACAAACAGCAAGGGGCTTAGAGTTCATGTTTTTTTGGCAGAGAAAGGTGTGGGTTCTAGGAGGTTTTGTGAAGATCTGATAAGAAAGAATTCTGTTAGAATAAACAATACTCTTGCAAAGCTTGGAGATAAGGTGTTTTTAGGCGATAGAGTGGAGTGTAGAAAACAGGTATTTATTTTTAAGGATTGTAAAGTTGAAAATAAGATTTATATCGCCCTTCATAAACCTAAAAATTATTTGTGTTCCAATTTTGATCCAGAGGGGAGACAGTTGGCAATATCTTTAGTTCAGCCTTTATTTAAAGAACGTTTATTTTCAATTGGTAGACTTGATTTTAAAAGTTCTGGGCTTTTACTTTTTACTAATGATGGTCAGTTTGCAAATAATATTGTTCATCCAAGGAGTAAGGTTGAAAAAGAGTATTTTGTTGAGTCAAAAAGGGCTGTTAATGAGAATTTGCTTATTAATTTTAAACATGGAATAAAGATAGGAAGGGAAATTTTTAAGTTAAAATCTTATGTAATGCTTGGTAATAATTCTTTTAAATTGGTTTTAACGGAAGGTAAAAATAGGGAGATTCGAAAAGTTTTTTTAAGTAAGAATATCTTTTTAAAGAAAATTCACAGAATTAGAATAGGTAATATTAAATTGGATGATTTAAAAGAAGGGCAAATTAAGGTTTTGTCTTTAGCTAAGATTAATAAATTCAAGACACAAATTTTGGGAGAATATTAAATGGTAATAGCAATTGATGGCCCGTCAGCTTCGGGAAAAAGCTCGATTGCAAAAGCATTGGGGATGAGATTGGGATTTAAGTTTATTAGCTCTGGTTATTTTTATAGGATAATAACTTTGATTGCTCAAAGGTTTTCACTAAACGAATATGATTTGCTTAGTGAGAGTAAAATTTTGGAACTTATATCACAAAATGATATCAAATTTAGTGGTGTTGATTTTTTGCTTAATGGTACAAATGTTATAAGTCATATTTTCAATGAAAGAATAGATTTTCAAGTTTCTCTTTATTCTTCTTATATAGGTGTTAGAAATATTGTTAATAAAAAATTAAGAGAAATAGTTAAATTAAAGGATGATAATTATATAATAGAGGGTAGAGATATTACTACTGTAGTATTTCCAGAAGCTGAGGTCAAGATTTATCTTGATGCTTCTGTTAAAGTGCGAGCTTTAAGACGGTATAATCAAAGGAGTGATAATGTAACTTTAAATGAGTTAGAGCAAGCACTAGAGAGACGGGATGAGATTGATCAAAATAAAGAGTATGGTAAATTGAAATTGGATAAGGAAGTGTTTTATATTGATACAAGCTATAAATGCTTAGATGATGTATGTAATATTATCATAAAGACGTTTAATTTGAAAAAAAAGTGATAGAGAGGTGAGGATGGAAAATCAAGAAGATTTACAAGAAAATTATCTAAAGGTTCTTGAAAAAGTAGAACTAGGTAGTAGTGTTTCTGGTGTTGTTATAAATGTCATGAAAGATTATGTGCTTATAGATATTGGTTATAAATCTGAAGGTTTTATTAAAATCGATGAATTTGAAACCGTTCCAAGTATTGGAGATAAGCTTGATGCAATAGTTACAAAAGTAGGAGGAGAATTAGGATTAGTTCTTAGTGTTGCAAAACTTGATTCTCTAAATTTTCAAGATAAGATTGATGAGTATATTTCAAGTAGAAAGGTGCTTAAAGGCAAGATTTTAGTTGAACTTTCAAGTGGCTATAAAGTTCAGATTAATGAAAATGTTATTGGATTTATGCCATCTTATTTGAGTTCTAAATTTAGAGATGAAAAATTAAAAAGAGGTTTAGTGGTTGAGTTTTATGTTGTTCAGGCAGATAAAACCGATGGCCTTAGACTTATTCTTGATAGACGAACTTTGGAGAGAGAGAGAGCTTTTAAAGAAAAAAGAACTTATTAGTTCTTATAATGAGGGGGATATAGTTGATGGTGTTGTTGAAAGAATTACAGATTATAGTGCTATTATAAGGGTTAAAAATCTTGTTTCAGGAGTATTGCATAAAAGGAATATTGCATTTAATCGTATTGAGAATATTGAAGATTTTATTCGTGTTGGTGATAAGTTAAGATTGAAAATCATTAAATTAAATGTAAATGCAGTAAAGATGGAGTTATCTCTTAAGGCTTTAAAGACAAATCCTTGGGATTCTGTTGAGACTAAGTATAAAGTTGAAAGTATTGTAAAGGGCAAAGTTGTCAAAATATTACCTTTTGGTGCTGTAGTTGAACTTGATAGTGAGATATCAGGATTTATCCATATAAGTAATTTTTCTTGGGTAAGGGTTATAAAAAGTCCTCAGGAATTAGTTAAAGTTGGTCAAATTGTAGAAGTTAAGATTTTGGAGATAGATAAGGAAAATCAAAAAATATCTTTAGGTATTAAGCAAGTTAATGAAAATCCATGGAATGATTTGGCTCAAAGGTGTGCTGTTGGTAAAGTTGTTCAGGGTGTTGTTAAAAATATTACAAAGACAGGTGCTTTTGTGAGCATTGAAGAAGGTATAGACGCATATATTAGTAAATTTGATATTTCTTGGATTGACGAAGTTAATCCTGAGGAATACTTTAAATTAGGAAGTTCAATTAGTGGGAAAGTAATTGAATTTGATGCAAGGAAGCAAAATATTAAGTTGGGAATTAAACAGTTGGAAGAGAATCCTTGGGATGATTTTTCTAAGAGCTATAAGAAAGGTGATACTCTTGAAGTTGAAATTGTAGAGAAGAAGTCAAAGGGAGTTCAGGTAAGAGTTTATGGTAAAATAATGGGATTTATTAGTAAAATACAACTTGGAGATACAAAAGAGTCCAGTTTGGAGACTTTTGACAATTTGAATATTGGAGACAAACTTAAAGTTATAATCACCAATATTGATTTTAAAAACAAATTAGTTTTGCTTTCTTATAGGGCGTATAAAGAGCAAAAATCAAGCGAAGAAATTTCTTCTTATTTGTTTAAGGAAGATGATGAAGAATCTTATAAACCCTTTGCAAAGCTGTTAAAGAGGAATGCTGATGTTTAAAAATAAATTTTTTATAGGTATTTTTGCAGTTATTGTTTTTGTGGGAATTGTTGTTTGTTTTTATAGTGCTATGGATGTAGATTATGTTAAGGTAGGAGGGGAAGTAGTAGAAAATCTTGAGAGAGATTTAAATCTTTATTTAAGAGCAAAAAATATTGAAGAGAAGCTTGAATTAGAGTCTAAGATAGAGGAGTCTATAAATAAGAGAGACGATGTTGCTTATGAATTTCTTTCACGGTTTTATCTTGCCAGATCTACTTATTTTCAAAGTAAAGGTTTATACAAAGAAGCTCTTGAGGATTTAGATATTGTTATTGGTTCAAAATGGATTGAAAGGGAACTTGCCTATCTTAATAAAGCTGTGATTTACGAAAAAATGGGACAGGTGGATAATGCTTTAATCATATATGATAATCTGATTAAGCAGACTAAATTAGATTTTATTAAAATTAGAGCCTTGCTTGGTAAGGCAGTATTAATTGAAACTAGAGATAAAAAATTGGCTATTGATATATACTCAGAGATTGCTAATTTTTCTTATGAAAATAATTTATATGTTAATATTGCCAAGAATAAGATTTTGCAGCTTAGATGATTTGGTTTGTTTTTTTGTTTTAGTATGAAAAAATTTGATAATAATATTATATTGTTAATTGTTTTTTTATTAGTAGTTGGTTGTGGTCTTGAGGATATTGGCATAGTCGATTCCCCTTTGGTTATTGATAGTAGAGCTTCCAGAGATACTCTTGCTTTTGCGTTGCCTTCTTGGTATTTTGGTAATAACCATAATTCTAGGGTTAGGGGTTTTGATATATATTATAAATTTTATCCAGAAGGAGCAAATTACCATTTTAGGGGTTTTGCAGAAAGTGTTCAAAAAGATTTTAATGCTTTAAAGAGTGTTTTTAATAATGTTAATGAATTTAATAGAAGGGGATTTTATAAAATTAATTTAGATGGTGATCGTTTTTCAGGGAAACCGACTTTGAAATTAGACAAAAGCTGGATTCAAGGAAATTTTCCTTTATATTTTGAACTTAATTTTGAAAATTTGAGAAAAAGTACCCCTGGTTCGGTTTTTATTAATATAAGGAAAGGTAATAATTCTTCAGCACCTCTTATTAGGAGTATCAAGACTGTATATAGATCTTATGTTGTTAATGATTTGTATAGGGAGTTTTCTGAAGTTTTGAAAAAATCTAAAGTCACGAACAGTACAAATAGGCCATTTGATCTTAAGCATATTAGCGATAGCTTTTTTACAAAAGATGTTTCTCCTAAATATAATTTAGTAATTTTTGTTATGGCAGTAGGTAATGCTATTGAAGATGATTTATATAGTGTTATTGTGAATTTAGGGAGTCTACATGGTTTTGAGTTGTCGAGTTAGTTAAAGGCCAAGGCATGGTAACGTTTTTTTTTCATTTAATTTTAACTAATATTATTATTTCTTTTGTGGTAAGTTTTTTTGTTGTCTTTTTTGGTATATTGAGATTTGGTTTTTTGATGATTTATTTGATAAGTTTTTTAGGAAGTGTTTTATTTTTGTTTTTTATACCTCTTTTTTATTCCGATTATTATAATAGACAAGTGGATGTTTTATTTTATTTGTTCCCAGTTATTGGTTCAATAGTTTTGATATCTTTATTAGGATTTTCTGAGAGAAGTAAAAATGATTTATAGAGAAAATTTTGAGATTGCACTTGTATCAAATTCTTTTGCTAGGGCCGAGTTTTTAGAGGCTTTGAAAATTAAATTTTTATCCCTTAGTGTTGATATTGATGAAGATTCAATAATGAAATCAGGTGAAATTGGCGTTACAAAGAGGATAGCGGTTCTTAAACTTACTAATGCTATTGAGAAATATGGCAAGGATAAATGTTTAATTACTGTTGATACTTTGTTAAGGAATGATTCGATTTATGTTGGAAAATTAAGTGATGAAAAGGAAGCTTTTAGTAAGATAATGGGATATAGTCATAAGCTTATTGAGGTTGAGACTAGTTTTTGTGTATTTATTCCAGGGAAAGAGAAAATAATTAAAGCCTGTGAGGTTTCATTTATTAAATTTAGGGAATTAACCCCAGATATTGTTTATCATTATATTGCACTTGGGCATTGGAAAGATAAAGCTGGAGGTATAAGTCTTAAAAATGGTGTTGCAGATATTTTGATTGAATATATTAATGGTAGTTATTCAAATATCATAGGCTTACCAATTGGTTTGTTTTATGATATTCTTATTAGAGAAAACGTAATTTCCACTATATTAAGTAGTGAGTAAAAGCGAGGGATTTAGGAGGTCATTTTGGCAGTTATTACTATGAAAAGTCTTTTAGAAGCCGGAGTTCATTTTGGACATCAGGTAAAAAGGCTTGATCCAAGAATGAAAAGGTTTATCTTTTCAGAGAGAAATGAAATCCATATTTTGGATTTGCAAAAAACTTTGCAAGGTATTAAAGATTCTTATGAACTTGTTCAAAGTGTTATAAAAAGTGGTAAAAAGGTCTTGTTTGTTGGTACTAAAAAGCAGGCAAGTGAGATAATTGAACAAGAAGCCAGAAGAAGTGATATGCCTTATGTTAACAATAGATGGCTTGGTGGAATGCTTTCAAACTTTAATACTATTAAAAAATCAGTTCAGAAATTAAAGAAATTAGAAAAAATGGAAATTGATGGAACTTTTGAGATGATTAGTAAAAAGGAAGTTTCTCAACTTAATCGTGAAAAGTTAAAATTATCTAAAAATTTAACGGGAATTAAAGATATGGAAGAGCTTCCCGGTGCTATTTTCATTATTGATCCTAAAAGAGAACAAATAGTGATTAATGAGGCTAGGAAGCTTGGTATTCCTATAATTTCAGTTGTTGATACAAATTGTAATCCAGATGTGATTGACTGTCCAATTCCTGGAAATGATGATGCAATTCGTTCCGTTGCTTTATTTACTAAGATAATATCTGATGCTATTTTGGAGAGTGATAAAGAGGTTGGAATTCAGATAGTTGAAAATTTGAATGAAGAAGACTTAATGAGTGAAATTGAAGTTAAGAATGAAAAAAAAGAATTATAAAATTTAAGGAGAATAATATGAGTATTAGTCCTCAAGAGGTAAAAAAGCTTAGAGATGCGACTGGAGCTGGATTTGGTGATTGTAAGAAGGCATTAGATGCTGTTGGTGGTGATTTTGAATTGGCTAAGAAAAAACTTCGAGAGATGGGTATTGCATCTGCTGATAAGAGAAGTGGTAGGGATGCTAAGGAAGGGCGAGTATTTTCTTATGTAAATAAAGAGAGAGTAGGCCTTTTGCTTATTTCGTGTGAAACAGATTTTGTTGCTATGAATAGTGATTTTGTAACTTTTGGAAATTCTTTGATAAAACAATTGGTTGAGAGTGGTAAAGATTCTTTAAATGAGCAGCAAGAGCTTGAAATTAAAAATTTAGCAGCCACAATCAAGGAAAATATTCATGTAAGTAAGATTTATATTTCAAATATTATATCTAATGAACTTGTAAAAAATTATCTTCATGGAGAGCAATCTAAGATAGGTGTTTTTATTAAATTAAAGGTAGATGATGTTTTAAAAATGGAAGATGAGAGTTTAAATAATCTTGCAATGGATTTAGCTTTACATGTAGCAGCTTTTGCTCCGCTTTATTTAAGCGTTGGTGATATTTGTCCTAATTATATTAAAGAGCAGGAAGAAGTGTTTACAAAGCAGATGGAAGCTAGTGGAAAACCTGAAGCTGTAATTAAAGGGATAGTATCTGGGAAACTTAAAAAACATTTGGGAGAAATTGCTCTCTTGGAACAAGGATTTGTAAAGGATGATAAACTTACCGTTAAAGAAAAGATTGAGGAGATTTCTAAATCAATTTTAACCAAGATAGAGATAGTAGATTTTAAATATTTAAGTGTTGGGTAATTATTTATGATCTTTTTAATTTTTAAGGAGGCTTGAATGGAGGAATATAAGGCTTTATTGGACGAAAAGATGAGTAAAGTTCTTTTATCTCTTGAGAGTGAATATAAATCTTTAAGAACGGGTAGGATAAATAGCTCTCTTTTTGATAAAGTATTAGTTGATTATTATGGAGAAAAGACCCCTTTAACTAGGGTTGCCAATATTAGTATTCCCGAGGCAAGGCTTATTGTAATTCAGCCTTGGGATAAAAGCTTATTATCTAAAATAGAACAGGCTATACTTAATTCAGATCTTTCTATGAATCCTTCAAGTGATGGGGCTGTCCTTAGAATTAAAGTACCTGTATTAACTGTTGAGAGACGTAAAGAAATAGTAAAGCAGGCAAAAAAAATTGCGGAAGAATATAAGGTTGCGGCCAGAAATATAAGGCAGGAATTAAATAATAATGCCAAGAAGCAAGAAAAAGATTCTCAGATTACTGAAGATGATTTGCATCGGATTTTAGATGATATTCAAAGAGATACTAATTCTTATATTAAGAAAATAGATGAGATTTTTGATTTAAAAACAAAAGAAATAATGGAAGTTTAAATTTATGAATAATAATTCCCTTCCAATGCATGTTGGGATCATAATGGATGGAAATAGAAGATGGGCTTTAAAAAGAGGTCTGTCATTGTTTGAAGGACACAAAGAAGGCTTAAAGAGGGCTAAGGAAATAGTTAAATATTCTCTTAAATTAGGCATAAAATATTTATCTCTCTATGTTTTTTCTACAGAAAATTGGAATAGGACAAAATCTGAAATAGAACATTTGATGTTTTTGATTGCCGATTATTTAAGTTCTGAATTTGAATTTTATAGTACAAATAATATAAAAATACTAGTATCAGGAGATATTGAAGCTTTAAGTAAAGAAGTAAGAAAGTCCATCATTGATACTATTGATTTTACAAAAAAATTTGATGGGCTTGTGTTAAATTTGGCAATTAATTATGGTGGTCGAAATGAAATAGTTAGAGCTACTAAGAAAATTCTGGGAAGTGGGTTACAGTTTGAGACTTTAGATGAGATTATATTTTCTAAATTTTTGGACAATCCTGAACTTTGTGATCTTGATCTTTTAATTCGTACTGGTGGAGACATGAGAATAAGTAATTTTCTTTTATGGAGAATTGCTTATTGTGAATTTGTTTTTTCAAGTGTTTTATGGCCAGAGTATTCCGTTTCGCATTATGATAAAGACTTGGAATATTTTAAAAATAGGAAGAGGAATTTTGGGAGATAAAAGTTTATTTAATCTTAGGTCTAAAAAATTAGCATTTATTTCACGACTGGGGACATTTCTGTTTTTTGTTCCTTTAGTTTTGTTTTTAATATTTTTAGAGTTTAATAATTATTTATTTATTAATATTTTAATTTTTATGTTTAGTGGAATTGCTGCAAAGGAAGTTAATGATTTGCTTAAGGTTAAATCTTCTTCCATTTCTGGTACTTTATCTTTCTTTTTAGGGATAGCTCCTCCAATTTTGACATATGTGCATTGCAATGTTTTTGATTTGGGTATAAATATAATATTTTATTTGGTTATAACTTTAGTTTTTAGTAACTGGATTGTTAATTTAGTTTTCATTAAAGAGAATGAAATTGTTAATTTTTTATCGCAGGCAACCTCGATAATTTTCATACTTATATATCCGGGTGTTTTGATGTCATTTGTTGTTGCTATTACTACTTTGCCAAAAGCACCTATTCTTTTATTAATACTTTTCTCTATGGTTAGTGGTAATGATACTTTTGCTTATCTTGTTGGATATTTTTTGGGAAAAAATAGTTATAGACCTACAATTATTAGTCCCAATAAAACGATAATGGGATTTTTAGGCGGTATATTATTTTCTGTTATTGTTGCAATAGTTGTAGTATGTTTAGGTTTGATAAATTTAACTTATGGAGAAGCTATGATTTTTGGTGTCTTAATAGGATTTTTTACTATTATTGGTGATTTGTTTGAATCTGGACTTAAACGTAGTGCAGGAGTTAAAGACTCTGGCAATATTATTCCTGGTAGAGGTGGTGCTCTTGATTCAATTGATTCATACCTTTTAACAGGTCCTATATTTTATTTATATTTGTCATAATTTTTGGGGGTAATTGATGTATATTTTTCTTAGTATTTTGGCGTTTACCTTTATAATATTCATTCATGAATTAGGTCATTTATTCTTTGCAAAACTTTTTAAAGTTAAGGTTGAAGTTTTTTCTATAGGGATAGGTCCTAGTCTTTTTAAATTTAAAATAAAAGACACAGAGTATAGATTTTCTCCTATTTTTTTGGGGGGGTATTGTAAGCTTAAAGGAGCTGAACATTTAGAAAATGAGCTTAGATTAAATAGACAGCTTGAAGCGGATAAAGATTCTATTTTTGGTATTTCTAATTTTAAGAAAATATTAATATATTTTGCAGGACCTCTTTTTAATTTAATTTTTGCGTTAATTGTTTTTATTGCAATAGAAATGATAGGTATTGTTTATCCTGATTATTCTAATAAAATAGTAGTTATTAATAATAATGTTTTGAGTAAATTTAGAGATGGGGATGTTATTTTAAGCGTTAATAATAGTGATATAAGATATTTTTCCGATTTAAATAAAGTTGTTCCTTTAAAAGATTCAAGAGTGACTTTCATAGTTTTAAGGGAGAGTAAGACTATTAGTTTTGAAGATTATACAAGCTTAGATAAGCTTTTAAAGCAAATTGGTCCTTGGGTAAATCTTATTATTTCTAAAGTTAAAATAAATTCTTCAGCTGAAGTTGCCGGTCTTAAACCTAATGATAAGATAATAAGCATTAATGATATGATTTTAAATAATAATGTGGAGTTAAACAATTTGATTGAGAAGCTTGATTCTAACGTGGTGGATATTAAGTATGAGAGAAATGGAGAGATTTTAACTTCAAGGTTAGTATTTCAAGATACTAATAAAAGTTTAGGAATTTATTTATTGCCTGGTTTAGAGCGAGTGGTTAAATCAGATAATTTAGGAATTGCTATTAAAAATTCTTTTAATAAAGTCTTAAATATTTTAGGTCATATTCTTTACTCTATTGTTGCATTATTCACTAATTTTAAGAATAATGCTAAAAATGTCACAGGACCTGTTGGTATGATTAATATTTTTGTTAATTCTTTTTCTTTTGGAATATTATCTTGGTTTAATACTATTGCTATTTTTAATTTACTTATTGCTGGTATGAATTTGTTTTTTGTTGTAATTCCAATGCTTGATGGAGGTCAAATTCTTATTAGTTTAATTGAAATCTTGCGTGGGAAACGATTTAGGGCAAAAGTTATTTATTATTTTTATATTTTTGGTATTTTGTTGATGTTAATTCTTTTTATATTAGGGTTTTTTAACGATTTACGTAATCTTTAGTCAATTTATACTGCTTGTTCAAGCAGAGTTTATCTGATCTTTAATCAATAGGGAGTATATATTTGAACATGAACCAAAAATGAGCAAAAGATGCAAATAAGATTAAAATATGAAAAAAATCATGCATTCTCATATTTGCTATTGGATTAAGTTTTTTGCTTGTTGAGTAAACTATTCCTCCTAGTGTGTAGAGAATACCCCCAAGTGCTAGCCATAAGAATCCTTGTATAGGGAGGATATTATAAATGAGTCTGATTCCGAATATGATGCTCCATCCCATAAGTATAAATATGCATCCGTTAAGCCATCCAGGACTGTTTACGTATATTGATTTAAAAATAATTCCTAGAATAGCAAATCCCCAAACGGTTATGAGGATTATTTTTCCATAAACATTTGGCATGAGAATTAGACATGGTGGAGTGTATGTTCCTGCTATTAATATAAATATTGAAATATGATCAAATTTTCTAAAGAGTTGTTTTATTTTGCTTCCTTTTGTAAAAATGTGATAAAGAGTACTCATCGTATATAGTAATGTCATTGATGAGCCATAGATAAGAAATAATATTGCATGGAGATACTTTTTTGAATGAGTTGATAGAGTAATGAGAATTGTTGTTCCTATTATTGATAAAATAATGCCAAATAAGTGAGATATTGAACTAAATAATTCATTTTTAGGTATTGGCTCTTTATATGATGTGTATTTTTTATCTTTTTCAAACATAAACCTACTCTTCTCTGTATTCATTTTTATTTTTAGAACATGCATTTGTTCTTATTTATTTTAGGTATATTAGTTCAAAAAAATACATAAATCAAGTGATCAAGAATAGTTTAGTATGAAACTGAAGGCTAAATTGATGTTATTGCATAATTTTCTTCTTAAATTTTTTCTATTAGTACCTCTCTTTTTGTAAAAAAGCTATATAATGCATATTGTCTTAAGTTTTTGAATGGAGAGGTCTAGAGTGATAAATTTTTTAAAAGTTTTTAGATTTGCTAATTTGCAAAAGTTTTCTAGTGCAGTAAAATTACCAATTTCTGTTGTGACAATTTTTTGTTTAATGCTTGGAATTGGATCTGCATTGTTAAATCCTTCTAATTTGTTTTACGTTGATAATTTTGTTGTTAAAGTTGTTTTGGGACTTATTAAGAGTACCAGTAATATTATTATTGTGAATATTCCATTGCTTTTTGTTATAGGAATTACTGTTGGAGTCGCTAGAGCTCAAAAGGGTCCCGCTGCACTCTCAGGTCTTGTTGGATATTTGATTTTTAATATTACTGAGAATTATTTTCTAGATGTGTTTTCAAGACTTGTTGAGCCTAATTTAATGTCTTCTGTTGGTCAAGTAAATATTTTAGGAATTCAAACTTTAAATACAGGTATTTTGGGTTCTTTATCAGTTGGACTATTAGTTGGATATTTGCACAATAAGTTTTATTGTATCGAGTTACCTGGACCTTTAAACTTTTTTTCTGGTTTTCGTTTTGTTCCCATAGTAGTTTTTCCTTTTTGTATTTTATTGGGGATAATATTTGTTTTAATTTGGCCATATTTTAATGAATTAATTACTTCTTTTGGATTTTTTATTGCTAAATTTAACTATTTTAATAGTTTTCTTTATGGGTTTTTAAATAGACTACTCATTCCTTTGGGGCTTCATTCCATTCTTACATTTCCTTTTAATTTTACTTCATTGGGAGGAACAGAAATTATTGATGGTCAAGTTGTTGGTGGTATTCAGAATATATTTTATGCTCAATTAGCAGATCCATATCTTATTAGGTTTTCCCCAAGTATTTCCAGGTTCAATAGTGGGTTTTATCTATCTATTATGTTTGGACTTCCTGGGGCGGCATTGGGGGTTTATAGAGGAATCATTCATGATGATAAGAGTAAGATCGTGTCTTTGTTATTTTCAGGTGCTTTTGCAGCTTTTTTAACTGGAATTACGGAGCCTTTAGAATTTTTATTTGTTTTTACTGCACCTTTGCTTTATTTTATACATGCCATTTATACCGGGTTTGCGTTGTTGATTGCTAATGTACTTGATATTGCAGTTGGTGTTACTTTTTCTGCTGGATTTTTTGATTTTTTAATGTTTGGGGTGTTACAGGGGCATGCCAAGACAAATTGGCTTTATTTATTACCATTAGGATTTGCATTTTTTGCTTTATATTATTTTACTTTTAAATGGGTTTATAATTATTTTGATTTTCAGATTTTTGGTGTTGGTGAGCCATTTTTTGCTGGTAGTGAAGGGGAAGTTGAAGGAATGGGAATTGCACATCTTATAGCCCAAGGTCTTGGAGGTCTTGATAATATTCAAGAGTTTAATGTTGTCTCAACAAACTTAATGTTTGTAGTTTTCAGTCCTGAGCTTATATCAGAAGATTTTCTTAAAAAAACAGGTGCTTTAGATATTGTTACAATTGATAATACAATTAAAATTGATTATGGAACAAATGTTTATTATATAAAACAAGCGATTAAAAATTATTCTCCTGAAAAACTTTTTAAGGCCAGTGCTATTGTTGCATCTGATAATGTGAAATATGGTATTAAAGCATATATTGAAATGAAAGAAGATGATAAGCTTGAAAGACAAGGTTCGACAGGAAAAGTTTACAAACTTAATAAGGATGATTCTGATAATTAAAATTTATTTAGGTTAGAAGATTACTTAAAATTATGAATTTGTGTTATATAAGTTGTTTTTTTTACTTTGTTTTAAAGAGTTCTTTTTAAGAACTTAAATTTTTAGCTGGGTTATTTATGGTATATAAAAGGTATCTTTTAATAGAATGGTTTTTAAAGATAGTAGAGTAGGATTTTTAATTGTTCTGTGAAGAGTATTTTGAAAAGATTTTTTGCTCAATATTGAAAAAAAACAAGTATTTTTATATACTACTTAAATAATTTGTTATAGTATTGAGATAACCTTTGCCATAAATTTACAAGGTTTATGGTACGATTAAGACCATAAGGAGTTATAATGATAAAAAAGTATGAAGCTTGTTTTTTGTTTAAGAGTGAAGAACTTGAATATAAAGCTGCTTTAGAAGAGGTAAAAAAACAGTTAACAGCTTTTAATGCTAGTGATTTTGCTGAAAATTCTCTTGGAGAGAGGGCATTAGAATATCCTATTAGGAAGCAGTTGCGTGGTAGATATGAAATAATAGAATTTAAGATGGATAGTGAGAATTTGAAAGAGCTTGAAACTCAATTAAAACTTATTAAAAATTTGTTAAGATATATGATCTTGGTTAAGATTAACAAAAAGGTTAGTGTCAAAAAAGTTAAGAGAAGAAATTTTAGAGAGTTCAAGGATAATAGGGATATTAAAGAAAAAGAATCATCAGAGTTTAATTCTAATGTTGATGTAAAAGTAGATTGAGGAGGTTGTAGATGGCCGATATTAATTCCTTAGTATTATCTGGTAGGCTTACTAGGGATTCTGAGCTTACTTATACTGAGGCAGGTATGGCTATTCTTAAATTTGGTTTAGCTAATAACAGAAGGGTGAAAAAAAATGAGGAATGGATGGATTATGCTCAATTTTTTGATTGTACTCTCTTTGGTAAGAGAGCTGAGAGTCTTGGTTCTTTTCTTAAGAAAGGAAAACAAGTTGTGATTAGTGGTTCTTTAAGGTATGAGAGTTGGCAAGATAAAAACACTGGAGATAAGAAGAACCGATGCAGTGTTTTAGTAGATGATATTCAAATGTTTGGCTCACTTATTACTACTAAAGGTGCTAATGATGTTGGTTTTGAAAGTTATAAGAAGCCAGATTCGTTTACAGATATTGGTTTTGATGACGGTTTTAATGAAGATATACCTTTTTAGGAGTTTTAATTTATGTATAAAGATATAGATTCCCATCAGAGAGACTCAAGGACTGATGGACATCAAGATGGTTTTAAAAAAAACCCTAATTTTAGATTTTTTAAGAAAAAGACATGTAGATTTTGTGATATGGATAGAGTTCCTGATTATAAAGAATTTGATTTCCTTAAGAAGTTTATTACAGAGCAAGGGAAAATATTGCCTAGGAGAATTACAGGCACTTCTGCTAAGCATCAGAGGCGTCTTGCACTAGAGGTTAAAAAAGCTAGATATATGGCTTTACTTCCTTTTGTGAAGAAATATTAAGGAGAGATGATGAGAGTAATTTTGAAAGAAGATTTTATTAATCTTGGAAAAGAAGGTGATATTGTTGATGTTAAGGATGGTTTTGCTAGAAATTATTTATTACCAAAAGGTTTTGCTGTTTTTTCGGATAAGCATAATATTGATATTTTCAATCAAAAAAGGAGATCAATACTTAAGAGACAAGAAACAAGAAAAAAAGCAGCCCTTGAACTTAAAGAAAAACTTGATAAGATTAATTTAAAATTCGTAATGCAGTCTAATGATAGTGGAAAATTGTTTCATAGTATTAATAGCTTAAATATTGCCGATGAGCTTTTAAAGCTTGGTTTTGAAATTGAGAGAAGAAAAATAGATATACATCATGGTACATTAAAAACTTTTGGAATTTATGATGTAACTATTAAGCTTTATGAGGGAATTAATTCTGTCATTAAAGTTGAGATAAAAAGGGAAGAGAAAAAACATTCTCTTAAAAAGTCTAAGAGTGTTGAAAAGGAAGTTTAAAGAAGAGGTATAGTTTGTGGCTTTTACTTCAGTAAGTACAGCCTCTACACTTCTTTTTAACGAAGGCGCAGAAAAGGCAGTTATTTCGAGTATATTTTATAATCCAGGAAAGGTGGAAGAGGCATTATTATATCTAAAACCGGATGATTTTTATAGTCAAAATCATGAGATGATTTTTAAAGCGATGATTTCTCTTTATGAAAAAAGAGAAAATATTGATCCAATAACTGTATTTGAGGAAGTATCTTCTTTAACACCTAAATCACAGCTTTTAAGTAATTTTAAAGCTTTAACAGGATTGCAGGATTATTTGAGTTTTCTCTCAGGATATCTTCCAACTGATAAGACTATAAATGTTTATGCGAAAATTGTTAAAGAACATCGTATTAGAAGAGATATTTCTAAAATTTCTAGGGAACTGAATGATTTAGCTAATGATTCTACAAAAAAAGTTGAGCAATTTGTGGAAGAAGCACAAAGGTATATTCTTTCAATTGAATTAGATTGTTCTAGTAAAAATCTTAATCATGCAAAAATTATTGCTGAGAGAGTTCATGCTGAGATATATGAGAGAAGCATGAAAAAACGAGAAGTTAATTTTGGTATTCCAAGTGGTTTTAGGAAGGTTGATAGTCTTATTGGAGGTTTTAGAGAGAGTGATTTTATTATTATTGGTGCTCGTCCTAGTGTTGGTAAGACTGCCTTTGCACTTAATATTGCGTCAAGTATTGCATTGAGGAATGATAAAAAGAGGAAAGTAGGTTTTTTTTCTCTTGAAATGACTTCTGATGCTTTGATTAAAAGAATAATAGCAGCTCAAGCTAATATTGATAGTTTTAAGATTCAAAATAGTATTTTGTCAGGTCATGAAATTAAGGCAATCAATGATGTTGTGAATGATATTAGTAATTCTGAATTTTATATTGAAGATACTGCTAATATTAGTTTGTTAACGCTTGCAACTCAGGCTCGGAAGCTTAAAAGATTTTCGGATATAGATATACTATTTGTTGATTATATTAGCCTTATTTCCCTCGAAGCTAGAAATATTCCACGTCATGAGCAGGTAGCCTCAATTAGTAAAGCACTCAAAGAGCTTGCAAGAGAACTTAAGATTCCAATTGTTGCCCTTTCACAGCTTACAAGAGATACTGAGGGACGTGAACCCAGTCTTGCTAGTTTAAGAGAATCAGGTGCATTAGAGCAGGATGCAGATATTGTTATTTTACTTCATAGAGATAAGGACTTAAAAAGTGGCTCTGATGATGAGAGAGTGATTAGTGCTATCGATACTAAAATTATTGTTGCTAAACATAGAAATGGGCCTACAGGAAGAGCTGATATATTGTTTTTGCCACATGTTGTTAAATTTGTGAATAAAGAACATGAAAATGATTATTAATATTATTTGTTGCATTCATATAACTTGACTAATTTGACGTACTTAGATGTTTATTGTTATACCGATTCCAAGGTAATTAAAATTTAATTTATGTGTTTCTAAAGTAGAATTTGTTGTGTTATAAATAATTGGGTGATAATTAATTTTTGTAAATATTTTTGCATTATATGTTACTTTATTGTATTTAAATGTTTCTATTGATATGCCAGGTTCAATTTCAAGTCCTGCTTGCAGTGTATCTTTTATTTTTAATGGTCTGTAAATGGCTTTTACATCTTTTTTATCTTGATTGTAAGATACGAATATTCCAGAACATATGTATAATATAAATCGATCTTTTGTAAATAATTCATACATCAATCCGGATGAAAATCTATTTGTACGGCTATTTAATTCAGTTAAATTAATATCATAATTTGTTGCAATGGCAAAATAGTATTTTAATGAGGGTATTATTATATAATATATTAAGTTTCTAGTTTGAAATGGGATCATAAGTTCAAATCCAAAAGAAAAATTTTGGTTGAGGAGATATAAGTTATCTTCCGAGGTATTGTCGTATTCTTCAGTAAAGATTATACCAAATCCTCCTACACTGAAAAATTTTTCCTTGGTTGAAAAATTGTTTAAATTAAGGTTATTTATTGTAAAAAAGTTTTTAGAATGAAGTCTGTATTGAATTCCAATTCCAGTTTCTGCTTCTTGTATTTTTGAATATGTTTCTATGCTATTTATTTTGCTTTGGATTTGATAAAAGAGTTTAGTTTCAATTCCTATAGACTCATTTCTAAAGTCCATTGCAATGCTTGTTTTGAAAAAATAATCTGCAAAATAAGATAAGTCTATATAATTTTCAAGATTGAAAAATTTCATGTAAGAATAATTGATTGCTGCACTTAAGAAACCTCTGTAATTGTAATTTTCATAATTTTTAGGAATTGGTCTTAATTGTCTTAGGGTAAAATGTACTGCTTTTTGTATTAAAGCCCCGCCCCAGTTTCCATAGATTAAATTTTTAATACCAATACCAATATCAATGTTTCCAAAGTATTGTGTTTGTGTTTTGATTGAGAATGGAAAATAATACATAAATCCAATTTCTAAAAGATCAATTCTTGTTCTTAATTGCTCAGGAGAATCTTTATTCCCTCTAAAAGTTAACATGTGTGCTTCTGCATTTATCATGAAATTATATTTTGATTCATGAATAAATATCAAAGAACCGCTTCTGAGATCATCAAAAAAATCACAGAGTGCAAATCCAAGACCGTCATTTAGATTGTTAAAATGGTATTTATCAACTCTATCATTTTGATATTTGATTAAATGGTTATAAGCATAAGAATTAATTGCCAACATTATAATTATCATTTTGAGGTTAAGTTTTGCTAAATACATGCATAATTAATATAACATTTTTGTTTTAATATATCATTGTGTTTTTTGTGTATTTAATAATTAATATATTAATATTGATGATAATTTTTATCAAATCATTTATAATATCTTTTATATTCTGTTTTTTCAAATTGTGTTTTGTTATTATATAGTTGAAGATTAGTTTTTTTGTGTGGGGTTTTATATGAGAAAAATAGCAATCATTGACGGACTTAGATCTCCGATTACTAAATTTGGAGGTGCCTTAAAGGGAATGAATATTGTTGATGTGTCCTCAGATATTGTTAAGGCTTTACTTGGTAGAAATAATATTGATAAAGTGGATGAGGTTATTGTTGGAAATGTAATTTCTGCAGGGCTTGGTCAAAATATTGCCAGACAAATTGCTTTGAAGGCTGGTTTAGGTGAAATTATTCCTGCTTTTACTGTAAACAAAGTTTGTGGCTCGGGACTTAAGTCTTTAGAACTTGCGTTTAATTCTATAGCTCTTGGTAATAGTGAAATTGTTTTAGCTGGTGGTGTAGAAGATTTGAGTAATTCGCCTTATCTTTTGCCAAGAGGTGTCAGATTTGATGGTTTAAAATTTGGCGACTTTAAAATAGAAGATTCAATATATAAAGATGCCTTAGTTGATACTCCAAGTAGTACTGTGATGGGACTTACAGCGGAAAATTTGGCTGAAATGTATGAAATTACAAGAGAAATGCAAGATCAGTTTGCATATAATTCTCATATGAAGGCAACAGCAGCGAGAGATAGTGGATATTTTCATGATGAAATATATCCTTTATCAGTTTTTGATAAAAAGACAAAACTTAAAAGTGTTATATGTAGTGATGAGGAGATACGTGATAGTTTAAGTTTGGAAAAACTGTCGTCTTTAAAACCTGTCTTTAAGGAGGGAGGTACTGTTACAGCCGGCAATTCTTCTAGTTTAGATGATGGAGCTTGTTTTTTAATATTGGCAAGTGAGGATTTTGTTTGCAAAATGGGATTACAACCTTTAGCTTATGTTGGTGGTTTTAAAAGTGTAGGCTTAAACCCTCTTCATATGGGATTTGGAGCTTTTCTTGCTATTGAAGAGATTATAGATAAGTTTAACTTAACTCCAAGTGAAATTGATTTTATTGAAACAAATGAAGCTTTTGCAGCACAATCTTTAAGTGTTTTGAAAGCTTTACGTCAAAAATATGATGTGAGAGATAGTATTATCAATGTTAATGGAGGGGCTATTGCCTTAGGGCATCCATTTTCAGTTAGTGGCGCTAGGATTTTGTTAACTCTTGCACGTCTTATTAAAATAAATAATAAATCAAAAGGAATTGCCTCCCTTTGTATTGGAGGTGGGCAGGGTATAGCGGCCTTTTTATATAGATGAATGATATTCTTATTTTAAACTAGATTTAAATTTAATGTTTTGTTAAAATCTTAAGCAGTGATTTAGTTCAATGATTGATATAAAGGTGATTTTTATGGGTAATGTTTTGTGTTTTCTGTTATTTTTTGTTGTAGGAATAACTTCTTTTGCTCAAAATACTCCTGTTGTAATTATTAATTTGCATAGTAACGAAATTATTACTAAGACAGAATTTGATTCTAAAGTAAATACATTGAAAAAGACACAAGGTAGAGATTTAAGTAATGCTGAGAGGAAGCAAGTTTTGCAGATTTTAATAGCCGATGTTCTTTTTGGTCAAGAGGCTTTAAAGCAAGGGATTAAGGTTGAAGATGCGGAAGTTATGCAAACAATTAGAACTCAGTTTGGACTTTTAAATCTTACAGATGAGCAAATTAAACAAATGATAGAAAGTCAGGGTACAAATTGGAATGAACTTTTATCTTCCATGAAGAGGTCTCTTTCTGCACAAAAGTTAATTCTAAAGATGGCTCAGCCTAAATTTTCGGAAATAAAAATCCCAGGAGAAAAAGAAGTAGTTGAATATTATGAGGCTAATAAGACTAAATTTGTTAATCCTGATATAGCAAGGATTAGTCATGTTTTCTTTTCTTCGAAAGATAAGAAGAGATCAGAGGTTCTTGCAAATGCAAAGGATATTGTAAATCAGATAAAATCGAAAAAGATTACCTTTGAGGAAGCTGTAAGAAAATATTCAAATGATGAGGGTTCTAAGGTTAAGAATGGTGATCTTGGATTCTTGGCAAGAGGTGATCAGAATGCACAAAATGTTCTTGGATTAGATTTTATTAAAGAAGTATTTATGCTTAAGAAGGGAGACATTTCTCAGCCAATATCATCAAAAGAAGGTTTTCATATAGTTAAAGTTACTGAAATGTATTCTCAGAGATTTTTAGGTCTTCAAGATAAGATATCTCCTAATGTTGATATGACTGTAAAGGATGCCATAAAAAATAATATGGTTAATATTTATCAGCAGCAAATTGTTTCTAGAGTACAACAAGAGATTTATGATAAACTCAATAAGTCTGCTAGTATACAAATTTTGGATTCTAGTCTAAAATAAAGATAAGATATTTATAATATTGGTTATGGACTTGAGACACAGGGCTAGAGTATTAGCTTTTCAAAAAATTTACAGTATTGATGTTAATTGTAAGGCAAAAGATAATATTTATGATATTTTTAATCTTGAAGATCATGGATTTGAGTTAGAAGAAAATTTAAAATTATTTTATTCTGTTTTGGTTAATGGTACTTATGATAATTTAGAATCTATTGACAAATTGATTAGTGATATTTCTCTTAATTGGCGTTTAGACCGTATGGATAAGGTTGATCTTGCCATATTGAGAATGAGTGTATATTCACTTAAGTTTCAAAATTTAGATATTCCCAAGAGAGTCATAATAGATGAGGCTATTTTAATTGCCAAAAAGTATGGTAGTAAAAATTCTTATAAATTTGTTAATGGGATACTTGATGCTTTGTTGAAAAATATGGAGAGCTCATTTGAAAGCAAATAAGGTGTTATTATTTTTTATTTTATTTTTACTCCTTTTTATATCAATTTTTGTTTATTTGAGCTTGAATCCATACGTTTTATATATGTTAAAGGGCGAACTAAATTTTAATGAGATTCTTGTAGAAGTTGATGGTTATCTTTTAAATGAAAATTTAGAGAGTGCTGAGCATGCAATAAGATTTTATTCTTATTATGCTGATACTGAATACAAGTGGCTTTCTCTTATTAAAAGGGCAAAGCTTTATTCTGTTAAAATTAAACATTATTTATTGATGAGGGACATTTTGGACTTAAGTGTTAAAAGTTTGCCGGGAAATTTAAAGCTTAGGGCACTTGAAGTATATTCAAAACTTAAGGTGGGAGCTGTTTTAGAGGCTTATGATATTGCAAAGCAGTATCTTTTAGGATATAAGGAATATAAGCATTTGTATGATGAGGCTTTTATTAAAAGTTTAATTTTAAGCTATGATGTAAAAGATATTAAAAGCTTTTTAATCAAAATGGAACGTGAAAGAGATGCTCTTGCTTTTGAGACTATAGGTTTAAATCTTCAGAATAATGCATTTTTAATTGATGCAATGCTTTTGTATATAGAGAAAAAGGATTTAGATTCTGCTAAGAGAATACTTTTGAAAATAAAGGAAGATAAGGATTTTTCCAAAGAGCTTGCCTATATTTCTTACGGTCTTGATAATTTGGATTTTACTATTGCAAATCTTAAGCTTAATAATAGTAATGAACCAAGTTTGATGTTTTTGCTAGCAGACGCCTATTTGAAGAAGGGTGATATTAACAATGCTAAGATTGAATATTTAAAACTTTATACTGATTTTCCTGATTATAGTATGATGGTATATCTTGGTCTGGCATTTATTGCTAAGAAGGAGAATGATTTAAAGCGTGCTATTGCTTATTTAAATAAGGCTAATGACAATTTTAAAGAAAATGAAATGGTAAATTATTATTTGGCTAATATTTATTTTGAAGCCAATGATTATTTTAATGCAAATGAGATTGCAAAAAAGTATAGAGATAGTCCTTTATTTTTTAAACTTTACTTTGTGTTGAATTATTCAGATTTAAAGTATGAGGCTAAAAAGTCTTTTTTATGGCGTTTATTTTATAGATCAAATTATAGTACTGATATTGCTCAGCTTTTGGCTTGGAATTTGCTTCTTTATTCCGATCTAAAAGATTTAGATTTATTTTTTAAGATTTATGATTCTGTTAATGAAGTTCAAGATTGGTATTATTTCTATAAATTTTATTATTTTTTTCTTAAAAAAGACTTAAATGTTGCGGAAAAAGTAATTATTGAGAATCAAGTGGGCAAATATTTATATGGTTTTTATTATAATCTTGGGGTTTTAAAATTGTATCAAAAAAATTATAAAGAGTCTGAAGAATATTTTAGTAAGACAGTTTCTCTTTTGCCTTTCACTCTTGATGATAAGAGTAAAATTACTTTAAGAGAACGTGAAGATCTGGCAAAAGTGTATTTAAAGCGTGGAATTAATTATCTTTATTTAGGTGAATTTGAAAAGGGACGAGAAGCTATTTTAACTTCTAATTTTTTTTATGAAACTAATGAAGGTAAACTTTATATGAATATGATAGAAATACTTAAAGAGAGGAATTAATTATTTGAAATTAAGATTAAAATCTAGAGCAGAGATTGAGAAAATTAGGGCATCTGCAAGACTTTTAGCCCAGACTTTTTTAGAAATTGAGAAAAATATTGCTCCTGGAATTAACACTAAGACGCTTGATTTGATTGCTAGTGATTTTATTACTAAGAATGGGGCTAAATCTGCTTTTAAGGGATATGCTGGATTTAAAGGAACCATTTGTGCTTCTATAAATGAAGAAGTTATTCATGGAATTCCTGGAACAAGAGAACTTAAAGATGGCGATGTTATTAGTGTTGATTGTGGAGTTATTTTAGATGGGTTTTATAGTGATATGGCTAAGACTTTTAAGGTGGGTAAAGTAAGCCCTAGGGTCAATAAATTATTAGAAGTTACAGAGGCTGCTCTTTATAGAGGAATTGATGAAATGAAGGCTGGTAATCGAGTTTTAGATATCTCAAAAGCTATAGAAAATTATATTAAACCATTTGGTTTTGGAATTGTTAGGGATTATACAGGACATGGTGTTGGTTTTGCTTTGCATGAAGAACCCAGTGTTCCAAATTATTATGAGCCTTTTTTTAAAAATGTTAGAATTCAAGAAGGTATGGTTTTAGCAATTGAGCCGATGGTAAATTTAGGGGGACATAAAGTTTCTGTTAAGAATGATGATTGGACGGTGTTTGCATCTGATTTTAGTTGTTCTGCTCATTTTGAACATACTGTTGCTGTTGTTGATGGTTTGCCTTTGATTTTGAGTAAGATTTGATAGATATTAATTAAGTGTTATTTAAAAGATTTGGTTTTATATTATGGAGGTGTATAAAATGAAGAAAAATTTTATTTCCGTATTTTTAGCAAGCTTTTTAGCTTTAACTATTGGATTTTTTGTTGGAATATATTATTTAGGATCTGATAAAAATACTATTGTTTTTGCACAGGAGAAAGGTGATGCTGGCGAGTCTCTTCAGGATTCTTTTAGAAAGGTATCTAAAAAGATTTTACCATCCACTGTGGAAATTTATGCTACTGGAATAGTTAAAACACGCGATCTTTTCCATTTATTCTTCTTTTTTGATATTCCAGGTTTTAACCTTGAAAAAAAGGCGCAATGGGGTGGTTCTGGAGTAATTATTGGAAGAGATTCTAAGAAAACAAATTTATTTTATGCTCTTACAAATAGTCATGTTGTAGATAATGCGATTGAATTTGAAGTTGGAACTTATGACAATAAAACTTATAAAGCAAAACTAGTAGGTAAGGATGATAAAAAAGATATTGCACTCGTTAGTTTTGAGGCTAATGATGCAGCTATTGAAATAGCTGAACTTGGTGATAGTGATATGCTTGAGATAGGGGATTGGGTTATAGCTGTTGGGAGTCCCCATAACTTTAGTTTTTCAGTTACAGCAGGTATTATAAGTGGTCTTCATCGTTCGGTTAATCCTAATTTAAAAGCACGAAATTCATTTATTCAAACAGATGCAGCTATTAATCGTGGTAATTCTGGGGGACCTCTTGTAAATATTAAGGGAGAAGTTATTGGGATCAATACTTGGATATCGGCTTCTCCTTCTGGGGGTAATCTTGGACTTGGTTTTGCTGTTCCTATTAATAACGCTAAAAGTATTTTCGATGTTTTGATGAGTGGGAAGAAGAGTGAATCGGCTTGGATGGGCGTTGATTTGCATCGTTTAAGAAATAAGGACCCAGAACTTCTTAAAAGCTTAGGTTATGAAGATAATTTTGAATCATTAGCAATTATTGCGGGTGTTTATGATGGTACATCTGCTTTTAGAGCAGGGCTTAAAGCAGGTGATGTAATTAGCAAGATTAATGATGTTTCAATGAATTTTTTCTACGATGTTAAGCAGTATATTAATGATTTTTATGCGAAAGAGAAGATTAAAGTTGAAATTTTAAGAGGAAAAGAAAAAAAGAATGTTGAAATAGAACTTGATGTTAAGCCCAAAATCAGTAATGAGAAGGAATATATCTCAGAGCTAAAATTGATGCCAGGTTTTACTGTTTATCCTTTAACTAAGGAGGTTAGGACTCAACTTGGTTTAAGAAATTGGACTAATGGAGTTGTGGTAGACAGTGTTGATCCAACTTTAGGTACAAATCCTAAAATTTCAACAGGAGATATCATTATGGTTGTTAATTCAAAAAGTATTAAAAGCTTAAGAGATTTTTATGATGCTGTTCAATATGGGAAGAATACTTATACTGTTTTAAGAGATGGTCAAACTTTTAAGGTATCTTTTTAGTAATAAACTTTATTTTTAGTTTAGGCTTAAAGATATCCATTCTTTAAGCCTATTTAATTCTAACTAAGAATTTATGTTTAATTGTTTTAGGAAAAGAGGTATTGTTTATATTAATGAGTTTTGTTTTTAATTAAATATGAGTAATATGAATGTTGAGTGCTTGCAAGAGTAGCAAATATATTTATTTTAATGCAAATGGTCAATTTTGAGATAAATCTTAGTTTTTATGCGTTTTGAGGTGTTATTTTAATGAAAAAATTTGTTTCTTATGAAGAGATAAGAATAAATGGTCTTAAGCTTGCTTATAAAATTTATAAAAATGGATTTATTCCTGATATTATGTATGTCTCTTTAAGAGGAGGAGCTTATCTTGGTAATATTATTAGTGAATTCTTTAAATTTATTAAGCTAGAAAAACCTCTTCTTTATGCTGCTGTTGTTGCAAGATCATATGATATTTCAAATAAGCAAAAAAAAATAATGATAGATGGATGGACTTATGATCCAAAATATTTAAGAGCAGGGGATAATGTTTTATTTGTTGATGATATTTTTGATACTGGTCGTACAATTATTCATTTGCGAGAAGAAGTTTTAAAGAGAGGAATAGATAGTCAAAATGTTAAGATTGCTGTTTATGATTATAAGGAACGTGGATATGTGGATTATAAACCTGATTATTATGTTAATAAATATTCAAGTGAAGATGAGCTAAATACCTGGATACATTACAGCAATCATGAATTAATAGGCTTATCAAAAGATGAGTATAAATTGAGTTTTTTTAATTTAGATGATGAACTGAATGATATTTTAAAATTTTTGTCTAGCAAACTTTAGTTTTGCTCGACTTTGATATATTCTAGTTCACTATATCCTATGACGTGTAAAGCTTTTGTTATTTCTCCTAAATAATCTTCTAAGATTGGACCAATTAAAGCAAAATTATTTTCTATTTGTGTATTTATTTTATTTAGTGCTTTTATTTTTTTAAATCTATCTTTCGTATGAGTTGCATAGACTTTGATGTTATACCATATATTTTTCTTTGATTTGGATGTTTGTATGTTGTTTTTGTCTTGAGGATAATATATTTTGTTAGATTTTCTTATTTGTACGATATTGTTTATGGGTTTTTGTACATCTTGCTTTTTATTAGTTTTATCAATTTGTAGATTTATATCTTTTTTTCTTATAATGTTATGATGATAGTCTGTTTTTTTGTGTGGATAGTTTATTTTATTGGATTTGTTAATCCTGGGCTTTTCTTTACTGTATTGATAATTTGATTTTTTACCTGTGATTTCTTTTTCTATATTTGAAAATATTTTTAAATTATTTTCAAATTTTTCATTTGAAAATAACATCAATGCTATCAGCATTAATGTTATTTGACATAAAATTTTTATTTGCAATTGTTTCCTCCTAAAACTTTTTATTAGAAATAAAGAGTTTTAGGAGTCCTTGGAAATGGTATGACATCTCTAATATTGGCCATTCCTGTTATATATTGTATTAATCTCTCAAGTCCAAGTCCAAATCCAGAATGAGGAGTTGATCCAAATCTCCTTAAGTCTAAGTACCAATTAAGAGTTTCTATTTCTAAATTTAGCTCTTTTATTCTTTTATTCAACTTATCCAAATTATCTTCTCTTTCACTGCCTCCAATTATTTCTCCGATGCGTGGAACTAAAATATCCATTCCTTTAACAGTTTTGCCGTCTTCATTCATCTTCATGTAAAATGCTTTAAATTCTTTTGGATAATCAATAACTATGGCAGGTTTTTTGATGATTTCTTCTGTTAAATACCTTTCATGTTCTGTTTGTAAATCCATTCCCCAATAAGGTTTTATTTCAAATGTTTTTGTTGCATTTTCAAGTTTTTTAATTGCTTGGGTATATGTAATAACTTCAAAGTTAGAGTTTATGACATCTTCAATTTTTTTGATTAAGCCTTTTTCAATGAAATTATCAAAAAATTCCATATCTTGATTACAATTATTTAAAGTCTCTTTTAAAATGTACTTAAGAAAATCTTCTGCTAAATTGATATTGTCTTCAAGTGTAAAGAATGCCATCTCAGGTTCAATCATCCAAAATTCTGAGGCATGGCGTGTTGTGTTAGAATTTTCTGCTCTAAATGTTGGTCCAAATGTATATATTTTTGATAAAGCCATTGCATAAGCTTCGCCATGCAGTTGTCCAGTTACTGTAAGGAATGCTTGTTTACCAAAGAAATCATCTTTAAAGTCAACTTCTTTTCCGTTTGTAATGCTATTAAAATCTAAGGTAGATACACGAAATATTTCACCAGCCCCTTCTCCGTCATTTGATGTAATAATTGGGGTATGTATGTATAAAAATCCATTTTTTTGAAAATATTCATGAATTTTATAAGAAATTTGATTTCTAATTCTGGCCACAGCCCCAAATGTGTTAGTACGAATTCTTAAATGAGGGATTTCTCTTAAAAATTCAAAGGTGTGCCTTTTCTTTTGTAAAAGATATGTTTCTTGATCTGCTTCTCCAATTATATTAAAATTTGTTGTTTTGATTTCATAGGTTTGTCCTTTTGCTGGGCTTAAGATTAAGATTCCGGTTAATGATATACTGGCACCTGTTGTGAGCTTTTTAAATTCTTTTTTTTCAAATAGAGGATCTTCTTCATCAATGATCGCTTGAATTCCTTTAATATTTGAGCCGTCATTAATTTCTACAAATGAGATTTTACCATTACTGCGTTTTGTGCGAATCCATCCTTTCACTGTGATTATACTGTCTAGTATAGGATTATTTAAAATTTCTTTGATGCTTCTATGCATATTTGCCCCTTCTATAATTTGGTATTAATAATAATTATAATTTAAACTATGATAGTTTGAAAGTTTGTTATGTTATAAATATTATCAATTGTCATTGAAAGAGAATAAATTAATTTTTATACTTAGAGTTAAGTAAGACTTATGAGCAATTTAAAGAGTGTTATAGTTGTTTTTGATTCGGGTGTTGGTGGACTTTCTTATTTTGAGTATATAAGCAAAAGGCTTGTTAAGAGAAATTATGTCTATATTGCAGATAATAAGAACTTTCCTTATGGTGAAAAGAGCTCAGACTTTCTTTTAAAAGAGATTTTAGAACTAATTTTGAAACTGGAACAAATGTATAATGTTGCTGCCATTGTTATTGCTTGTAATACAGCTTCTATTAGTGTATATGACAAATTAAATTTTAGTTTTCCTGTAATATATACTTTGCCTTCAGTTTGTTTAGTAAAAGAGCTTGCATATAAAAGGGTTATTTTAATTGCGACACATGCTACCATTAATAGTAAATTTATTCAAAGAGAAAAAGATTATCATTGGGATTTAATTTTAAAACCTGCAAGTGAGCTTGTGAATTTTGTAGAATATGGAGATAAATTTAAGGAAGATGCACTTAAATATTTAAATTTCTTAAAATTAGAGGTTAAAGCTAGTAGGCGGAATATAGTTTTTTTAGGATGTACACATTATTTGCATATTAAAGATATGATTGAAAATTCTTTAGGAATTCCTGTTTATGAGAATCGTGAACATGTGACTAATGAGCTTGTTAAAGAATTAAAGAGCATTGATAGTCGTGATGATTGTTTGATACGTTATTTTTATTTAACACAAGATGAAAATTTGTATTTCTATAAGAATTTTTGTGAAAAATATGGTTTGCATTTTAAAGGAATAATCAATTGAAAGACCTTAGATTTGAGGTTCTCTGGGGTGTGAATAATATTTATTCTATTGTTAATGTTAATACCAATGAAATTTATGAAGGAGTTATTAAGGGGAAGGTTTTAAATACTCAGGATAAAGAATATAGTCCTTTGGTTCCTGGCGATTTTGTTTGTGGAGATATTTATGATGAGGGCAAGGTATATATTAAAGAGAGACTTAAACGAAAAAGTGTTCTTTGGCGTTATAATAAAAAGGCTGCTCTTAGGCAAGTTATTGTTTCAAATATAGATAATGTTTTAATTGTTAATTCTGCTAATCTTCCTGAGATTAAAAATTCATTTATTGATAGAGCATTGGTAGTTGCTGAGGAACAAGGGATTACTCCTATTATTTTGATAAATAAGGTTGATGAGGGCATAAGCACTAAAGTTGATACTCTAATTAAAATTTATGAAAATTTAGGTTATAGGGTTATTAAAACTTCTGTTATCACTTTGCAGGGAATTGAGGAAATAAAGGAAATTATTAAGAATTCAAGAGCTTCTTTTGTTGGGCAGTCTGGAGTTGGAAAATCTTCACTTATAAATGAGGTGGATTTAAATGCAGCGCAGGCTATAAATGAAATATCTTATAAATATGCACGAGGGAGACATACTACAGTTTATGCTATGGCTTTTCATTCTGATAATGGAGTGGTAATTGATACTCCTGGAATAAAGGAATTTGGAATTGAAAGCTTAGAACCTCTTAAGCTTAGATATTATTTTAGAGAATTTAAAGATTTAAATAATTTTTGTAGATTTAATTCTTGTTTGCATGCAAATGAGCCAAATTGTTTTATAATGAATCAAATTGGATTTAAAATTTCAGAAGTTAGATACAATAGTTATCTAAAGATTGTAAATGAGCTTAAGAGATATAAGAGTTATGCAAGAGAAATATTTGGAAAAAATTGATTTTTATCAAATATTATCTTCAGTTTCTTCTTACGTAGCTATTTCAGATACGGTTAACCTTCTAGGTGAGCAACAAATATTGAAAACCGAGGAAGAAGTTCATCGAGTATGTTTTTTTGTTAAACTGATCAAAAATCTTATTGAAGTTTATGACGAATATCCAAATTCTTGTCTTGAGAGTATAAGTGATTCTATTGTTTTACTTATTAAAGAAAACTCAAGAATTTCTATTGATGAGATTAAGAATATTATTTTTTTTCTAAGAGAAGTTTTAAGAATAATACTTTTTTTAGATAGAAATGAATTTAAGATTCAAAATGAAGTTGAAATTTTAAAAGAATTATTATTTGTAGATCCAAGTTTAAAGCATTTATTAGAGACTTTATGTAAGTATATTGATCTTGATGAACTTAAAATAAAACGAGGTGTTGTCAAAAATTATGATGAGATTGATTTTGAAATTAGAAATTTAGATAAAAAAATTGAAAAACAGCTCAAGCAGATAATAAGCTTAAATTCGCAATATTTAACCTCTACGCTTATTTATTATAAATCAGGCAAATATACTATTGCACTTAAATCTAGTTTTAAAAATAAAATCAAGGGTAATATTATATCTATTTCATCATCTGGTGAAACATTTTATATTGAACCAAATGATATAGTGAGTGAGAATAATAGATTAGGGTTTTTAAGTTTTGAAAAAACGCGTATAGTTTTAAAAATTCTGCAAGAACTCTCAGATGAGATTCGCAAACATATTGTTCTTTTAAAAGCTCTTTATAATAAATTTTTATATTATGATTCTCTAAAGGCCAGAGCAATTTATGGAATAAGAAATCAAGGAGTGTTTCCTAAATTTGATAGTAATATTAATATTATCAATGCCCGTCATCCTTTAATACAGCATGCAAAATCTATAAATTTTTGTCCTTTAAACAATAAAGTTGTAGTTATTACAGGTCCTAATGCTGGTGGTAAGACGGCAACTTTGAAAACAGTTGCTCTCTTGAGCGCTATGTTTCAATTTGGAATTCCTGTTCCAGTTGATGAGTCTAGTACTTTTAAGATTTTTGATAATATTTTAGTTGATATTGGAGATGATCAATCAATTACAAATTCACTTTCAACTTTTTCAAGTCATATGAATAATATTGCTTATATTTTAAAGTATGCAACAAGAGATAGCCTGTTAATATTTGATGAATTTTGTTCAGGTACTGATATTGAACAAGGACAAGCATTAGCTGTAGCTGTTCTTGAGCATTTAATTAATATTAATTCTTGTGTTATTATTTCGACTCATTACAATGCTCTTAAATATTTTGCATACACCCATGAATTTGTTGTTAATGCTTCTATGCAGATGGATTTAGATAAAATGGAACCTAATTATAATTTAATATTTTCTGTTCCAGGTGAAAGCTTTGCTTTTAGTGTTGCAAGTAAGTCTGCTATTGATTCTAATATAGTACTTAGAGCTAAAGAGATTCATTCATCTAATAAGACGGAAGTTAATGAAATATTGGAAAGACTTACAAAAAAGGAGCAGGAAATTCATTTACTTGAAGAGGAATTAAAAGAAAAGCTTAAGCTTATTGAACTTAAGGAAATCGAGATTAATAATATTCGTAATAATATTATCTTGAAAGAAAAAGATTTGGAAGAGAGATTGATAAATGAGCAGAAAGAATTTTTAACAAATTCAAGGAAAATTTTAGAAAATTTAGTTAGAGAGATAAAAGAGGGTAGTGTTTGTACTACTAAAAATAAGGAATTTATATCTAATATTACAGATAATATAATTACCAAAACTACTAAAATTAGATTGCTTAATCAAGAGATTGACACTAAGATTGAATTTAGGGTGGGTGATAAGGTTCGAGTTGCTGGGTCAAATGCTTCAGGAGAAATAATAGGTGTTACTAAAAAAGGGTTTATTGTAAATACTGGTGTTTTTAATATTACGGTTTCATCTTCTAATTTAGAGAAAATATTGGATAATAAGAAGTCTAAAAATGATCGTGATAAAAATTTTAGTTTTTCTTTTGAGGGTCAAGATGATGAATTGAGTTTAACTGTTGATATTAGGGGAATGAGAGTGGTTGAGGCTATAGACTTTTTAAATAGGAAAATAGATAATATGTTACTGAGGAATGTTTGTAAATTTGAGATTATTCATGGCAAAGGAGAAGGTCTTCTTATGGAAGGAATACATGCATTCTTAAGAGATGTAAAATTTGTTAAAAAATATTATTTTGCTCATCCAAGTGATGGAGGCGTTGGAAAAACAATAGTAGAATTTTAAATGGGTATATCAAGGTTTGAAGAATTTGAGAATGCATTGTTTAAGATCTGTCTTGATGTTGATTGTGTTCTTGAAGATGAATTTGGTAATTCTTATAAAGTGCATCCAAGTAGGCTCTCTAGAGGTAAGGCAGCTAATGGACTTTTGGATGGGCTTTTTCGTGTTACTACTTCTTTTACCCTTGGATATGGTTCTAAATTTGGAAGAGGGTATTTAGTCATTATTGAAATAATAACTCTTGATATAGTCGATGTAGAATTTAGTAACAGGGTTATAGAAAGGGGTATTAATGTTTTTGGTGAAAAGCTTAAAGAAAGATTTCCAGGAAAAAAACTTTCTATAGTTCATGATATTAATGTTTATAAAATTATAGGAGATTTTTTTAGTGGTGTATGATTCTCAATACTTTGGCTTTTAATAATTGAAAATTTATTGTTATACTTTTTATTGAAAGATTTGTTTATTAAGTATTTTGAGTTATTTTTTTTGTATATTAAGGAGTTCTAGTGCAGTTTGAAGTTAAAGATCTGATAAATAAAATTAAAAAAGATGGACTTGAGGAAGCTGAAAAATTAGCAAATGAGATTATTCTTAATGCAAAGAGGGATGCTGAAGCTATTGTTTTAAAAGCTGAGAGTGATGCTAAGGACTTAAAAATGCAAGCTGAAGCGGAAGCTAATGAGTATAAAAGACATTCTCTTGAGGCATCTCGTCAAGCAGTCAGGGATTTGATTATTGGTACTGAAAAAAATATTAAATCTCTTTTTAAGACTGCTTTAAAGGATTCTGTTTCTAGAGTTTATGATGATAATTTTTTGAGGGACCTTATTATTAAGGTTGTAGATATTTGGAGTAAAAACGATAAGATAGATATAATACTTAATGAATCTGATTTTTCTAATTTATTATCTGTTTTAAGAGCAAGGATAGGAAATAGGCTTGATGATGCAATTGAGATTAAACCTTTTGAAGGAATAAGTAAAGGTTTTAAAATTCAACAAAGAGATGGAAATTTGTATTATGATTTTACATCAGAAACTGTTGCTGATATTCTTTTTGAATATTTAAATCCAAGGTTTAAAGAAGTTATAAAGTTGATTTAGGAGATGTAGTATGTTAAGTCCATATTACTATGTTATATCGTCATTACCTTATCTTGATTTAAAAATTGGTAATGGGGAGAGTATTTCAGGTTTTTTTGATAATATTGAGATTGCTTTAAGCAGGGAAGATTTTCTTTGTCTAAAGGATTTTTCAGAATCTAGGTTTGTTAGGGGGAATTTGAAGGTAATTGATCAATTTCTTGAATTTGAAGAAATGATAAGATATACTTTGGCAACTATTAGAGCTGAAAAGTTGGGATTTTCAAGAGATGTGTATTTAGAATCTCCTTATTTTTCTAGTTATTATTTAGGAATTTTAAAACCGCTTTGTCTTAAGGAAAATCCTTTTGAGGTAGAATTAGGACTTGATATGTTAAAGTGGCAGTTTTTAACAGAACTTGAAGTGGGAAATGATTTTAATTTTGAAAAATTGGTAATTTATTTGTTAAAGTTAATGTTAGTTTCAAGAAAAAGTCTCTTTATAGAAGAGATAGGTGAGAAGAATTTTGATGATATTTGTCAAAAATTAAGTATGCAAATGAGTAAAAGTTTTTAAAGGGAATTTGAATGGAAGCTAGAGGAAAAGTAGTGGGAGTTATTGGAAATTTGGTTACTATTGAGATAGTTGGTACAGTTTCCATGAATGAGATTGTTTTTATTAAAACCGGTGGACGCAGTTTAAAAGCAGAGATAATTCGTATTAGAGATGGGGAAGTTGATGCTCAAGTGTTTGAAATGACTAAGGGAATTGCCGTTGGAGATGATATTGAATTTACGGATAAGCTTTTAACTGTTGAACTTGGTCCTGGTCTTTTAAGTCAGGTGTATGATGGTCTTCAAAATCCATTGTCAGAACTTGCTGCTCAATGTGGTTTTTTTTTGGAGAGAGGCTTGTACTTAAGTGCACTTGATAGGAGTAAGAAATGGAGTTTTAATACAACTGCAAAGGTTGGAGATATTGTTGTTGCAGGAGATTATCTTGGATTTGTTGTTGAAGGTACAATTAAGCACAAAATTATGATTCCATTTTATAGAAAAGATTCTTACAAAATTGTGGAGATCGTTAGTGATGGAAATTATACTGTAGATGATAAAATTGCTGTTATTGAAAATGATGCTGGGGGTAGGCATATCATCACTATGTCATTTCATTGGCCTGTTAAAGTTCCAATTACCAGTTATAAAGATAGACTTATTCCTAGTGAGCCTATGGTAACTCAAACAAGAATAATAGATACGTTCTTCCCGGTTGCAAAGGGTGGTACATTTTGTATTCCTGGGCCTTTTGGTGCTGGAAAAACAGTTCTTCAACAAGTTACAAGTCGTAATGCTGATGTTGATGTTGTAATTATTGCTGCTTGTGGTGAACGGGCAGGTGAAGTAGTAGAAACCCTTAAAGAATTTCCTGAGCTTATAGATCCAAGGACAGGTAAAGCTTTAATGGAGAGGACATGTATTATTTGCAATACCTCTTCTATGCCAGTTGCTGCTCGTGAAGCATCAGTGTATACAGCTATTACTATTGGTGAATATTATAGGCAAATGGGTCTTGATATACTTTTACTGGCAGATTCAACTTCAAGATGGGCTCAGGCTATGAGAGAGATGTCAGGGCGTCTTGAGGAAATACCAGGTGAAGAGGCATTTCCTGCTTATCTTGAATCTGTTATTGCATCGTTTTATGAAAGGGCAGGTATTGTTGTTTTAAATGATGGTAATGTTGGTTCTGTAACTGTGGGTGGTTCTGTAAGTCCTGCTGGAGGTAATTTTGAAGAACCAGTCACTCAGGCAACTTTAAAGGTTGTAGGAGCTTTTCATGGTCTTACAAGAGAGAGGTCAGATGCTAGAAAATTTCCAGCTATTAATCCTCTTGAGTCTTGGAGTAAGTATAAAGGGGTTGTTGAATCTGAAAAAACAGAATATGCGAGGTCTTTTTTGGCAAAAGGGAATGAGATAAATCAGATGATGAAAGTTGTTGGTGAGGAAGGTATAAGTATTGGTGACTTTTTAGTTTATTTAAAATCTGAGCTTTTGGATGCATGTTATTTGCAACAAAATTCGTTCGATAGTGTTGATACTGCTGTAAGTCCTGAACGTCAAAATTATATGTTTGATATACTTTACGATATTTTACAATCTGATTTTAAACTTGAGAATAAATTGGAAGCAAGAAGTTTTGTAAATGAACTAAGGCAAAATATTTTGGATATGAATCTTAATCCCTTTAAGGAAGAAAAATTTAATAAGTTAGAAAATACTTTAAAAGATTTAGTACGTTCTAAGAAGTTGGATTTTCGAGGTGCATAAATGAAGAGAGTATATAGCAAGATAGAATCTATTGTTGGGAATGTAATAACTGTGATGGCACAAGATGTTAAATATGGAGAACTTGCCATTGTTAGGTCAAAAGATGCAAGTTCTTTAGCAGAAGTTATTAAGTTGGATAGAGATAAAGTTTCCCTTCAGGTTTATAACGGAACTATAGGTATTTCAACTGCAGATGAAGTTAAGTTTTTAGGTC
The DNA here is from genome assembly GCF_023035815.1 of Borrelia parkeri. Classification (NCBI taxonomy): domain Bacteria; kingdom Pseudomonadati; phylum Spirochaetota; class Spirochaetia; order Spirochaetales; family Borreliaceae; genus Borrelia; species Borrelia parkeri. The sequence continues at coordinate 90,409 of NZ_CP073159.1, read as the reverse complement.
ATCCAATGCAAGTGACATTTTCTGAGAATTTGCTTGGTAGAATCTTTGATGGAGCTGGTAATCCAAAAGATGGAGGACCGCGTCTTGAGGATGATTTGATTGAAATTGGTGGGCCATCAGCTAATCCTGCAAAGCGTATTGTTCCAAGAAACATGATCAGAACAGGAATTCCAATGATAGATGTTTTTAATACTCTTGTTGAGTCTCAAAAATTACCAATATTTTCTGTATCCGGTGAACCTTATAATGAACTTCTTATAAGAATAGCTCTTCAGGCGGAAGTTGATTTAATTATTCTTGGAGGAATGGGACTTAAGAATGATGATTATTTGACGTTTAAGGATTATCTTGAAAAGGGTGGTGCTTTAAGTAGGACAATCTTTTTTGTGAATACAGCTAATGATCCTGTTGTTGAGTCTTTAACAGTTCCTGATATTTCTCTTGCTGTTGCAGAAAAATTTGCATTACAAGGGAAAAAGGTTTTGGTACTTTTGACTGATATGACCAATTTTGCAGATGCTATGAAAGAAATTGCTATTACTATGGAGCAGGTTCCATCTAATAGAGGTTATCCTGGTGATTTATATTCTCAGCTTGCATCTAGATATGAGAAAGCTATTGATTTTGAAGGGGCAGGTTCAATTACTATACTTGCAGTTACTACAATGCCTGGAGATGATATTACTCATCCAGTTCCTGATAATACGGGTTATATTACTGAAGGGCAATATTATTTAAAGGGAGGCAGAATCGAACCTTTTGGTTCTCTTTCAAGACTTAAGCAAATGGTTAACGGGAAAACAAGAGATGATCATAGAACGATTATGGATTCAATGATTAAGCTTTATGCATCTTCAAAGGAGTCTATAGAGAAAAAAGCTATGGGATTTAATATGACAGAGTGGGATGAGAAGCTTATTAAGTACAGTGGTATGTTTGAAAGTAAACTGATGGACTTATCTGTTAATATTCCTTTGGAGGAGGCCTTGGATTTGGGGTGGGAAATTCTCTTTAGTTGTTTTGAACCTAAAGAAACTGGGATTAGAACAGAACTTGTAGAGAAATATTGGCCTCAAAAAAAGGATGAGCAATGTCTAAAGTTAAATTAACTAAGAATGAGCTTAAAAAACAAAAAGATAGCCTTAAAATGCTTGGTAGGTATTTGCCTACTTTGCAGCTTAAGAAACAACAACTTTATTTAGAAATTAGAAAAGTTGAAGCTCTTAAAAGAGCTCGGAAGCTTGAGCAAGATAGGCTTAAGAGGGATATTAAATCTTGGATTGCTTTATTTGGTGAAAAATTTACTTTCCAAGATTGGATTCAAATTAAAAGTGTGGTAAGGAGTTTTGCAAATATTGCAGGCATCAATATTCCTGTATTTGACTTTGTTGAATATGAAGATATTAAACATGACCTTTTATTGACACCTTATTGGGTAGATAGGGGTATAGAGGTTATTAAGAGTATGATTCAGATAAATGCAGAACTTGAGGTTTTAGATGAGCAGATTAGGTTGTTAGAAGCTGAACTTAATACTACTTCTCAAAGGGTAAATTTATTTGAAAAAGTTATGATACCTGCTGCAAAAATTAATATAAAAAAGATTAATATTTATCTTGGTGATCAGCAAACAGCAGCTGTTGTAAGAGGTAAAATGGCTAAAGCTAGCTTGATTAAAAATAGATAGGGATGCGTTTATGATTGTAAAAATGAGCAAAGTTTTGATTTTGACTTTATTGAAATATAAAAGAGAGTCACTCGAAATTTTAAGAGAATTGGGAGTTGTTCATATTAATTTTTGCAATAGAGTTTCAGAATCTTTAGAAAAAATTATTGAGGAAAGGGGAACTTTGGTTCAGGCTTTATCTTTACTTGGGGATGATTCTGAAGTAAAACTTTTAAGCTCTTCAAATGAGAATTTTTTAGATGTTGCAAAGAGTATAATTAGTTTAGGTTCTGAAATTAAAGATTTAAGGGACATGCAGCAGTCATTACTTCATAAGAGAGATATTATATCTTTTTGGGGATATTTTTCTCTTGAACTAGTTAATAAATTGAGAGAAAGTAATATTTACGTGCAATTTTTTAAGTCTGGGATTGGTGAATATAAAAAATTGTTGGCATGTTCTGACACCAAAGTTGCTCTTATTAATAATTATAAAGGTACGGCCTATTTTGTAGCTATTAATTATTCTAAACAAACAATAGATACAGCTGAGGAATATGAGTTTGATTTTGACCTTGATTTTATTGAGAATAAGTTAAGATTTGTTGATGAAATTTTAGATCAAAAGTTAACCCAATTATCGATTTTAAATAAATATAGGGATATTTTAAGAGATGAAATAAAAGAGTATGATCAAATTGTTGAGTTTGAGCAAGTTATGGCTGACATGGATGTAGCGTGTGATAATTTTGTATACATTACAGGATTCGTTCCGGAAGATAAGCGGGAGGATCTTAAAAATCTTAAGGGTAAATTTGTGGTACAATTTGCAGAGCCGGATGATGATGTTGTTCCCACTTATATAAAGAGAAGGGGAATTGCTAAGCTTGCTAAGCCTATTTTTGATGTTTTAGATACAATTCCTGGCTATAAAGAGAGAGATGTTAGTTGTGTTTTTATGTTATTTTTCTTTATGTTTTTTGGAATGATAATTGGTGATGCGGCTTATGGAATGATATTTTTACTAGTAGGCATTTTTCTTAGTTTAGGCAATTTTATAAAAGGTAAGCCTTTAACATCTATTCATGCTTTAATATTTTATCTAAGTACATCAGCAATAATATATGGTTCGATGACTGGTACTTGGTTTGGCAGTAATCCTTTTATTCTTGAGTTATTTCCTATTTTAAAGTCTTTAAAGCTTGGGTATTTGACGGGTACGAATGGTATGCAAAATATTATGTTTATATGTTTTACAATAGGTGTTTTGCAAATATCACTAGCTCATATGTGGAATTTTATTCAAAAAGTGAAGGAAAAACCACATATACATTCAATTGCTCAAATTGGTTGGCTTATTATAATGCCTGGGCTTTATTATCTTGTTCTCAATTTAATACTTGGCAAAGATAGGTTTCCTATGCACAGCATTGTTCTTAATATGATATATGGTGGAGTGATACTTGTCTTTATTTTTGAGAAACAAGATGGTTCAAACTTCTTTATGTGCGTATTAAAGAGCTTTGGGGGAATAATAGAGCAATTTTTAGCTACTGTTTCAGGATTTGCAGACATAATATCTTATATTAGACTTTTTGCTGTTGGACTTGCGGGACTTGCAATTTCTGATAGTTTTAATAGTATGTCAGCATCTTTATTAAAATCATCTAATGTTGGTCTTATGATAAGTGGCATTATTGTGATACTTTTTGGACATATTTTAAATATAACTTTATCTTTGTTATCTGTTGTTGTTCATGGGGTAAGACTTAATATGCTTGAATTTTCAAACCATTTGGGGCAAGAATGGAATGGGTATTCTTATAGGCCTTTTAGAAAAATTAAAAATTAAAGATTAGATAAGGAGAGAATTATGAATATAGGTTTAATAGGAGTTAATTCGGCTTTAGCAATAGCTGCAATAGGTTCAGCTTTGGGTATGGGAGCTGCCGGAAGTGCTGCTATTGGGGCATGGAAGAGATGTTATATGCAAGGTAAGCCAGCTCCTTTCTTATTAATTGTTTTTGTATCAGCACCTTTGACACAAATAATATATGGTTATATATTGATGAATACTTTAGCAGGGATAATGACACAGGCGGATCCTTGGTTGTTATTTGGAGCTGGTTTTGGTGGTGGTCTTGCAATTTCTATTTCTGCTTTTGCTCAGGGTAGAACGGCTGCAGGTGCTTGTGATGCTTTTGCTGAAACTGGCAAGGGATTTGCGACAAATCTTTTGATTTTAGGTTTAATAGAATCTGTTGCCCTTTTTGTGATGGTATTCTTGATGATATTTAAATTTGTTTAAATATGAAGGATTTATGCATTAAATTTTCTCGCAATTTGTGAGAAAATTTAATATATTTATAGATATGCTAAGACCTTTTTTGTTCCTTTTTATTTTCAGCTTTATCTTTAATCTAAATTCATCAGGTGTGAAAGAATTTCCGTATTGGATTTTACTTGAAAAGGGACGACAATTTATTTATTCTAAGGAAGGATTTATTAAATCTAATCTTACTAGTGCAATTAATTATTTACAGGAAGCTTTGCTTAGAAAAGGAATATATCCAGAAGCTAATTATTATTTATCAATTGCTTATAGCATGATTGGCAATGTTGTGTTTGAAAAATTACATCTTCAAAAGGCTTTGGAAGATAAAGATTATTTATTAGATAAATCTTTTGAAAAAAATATACTTTTTTCTTTGGCAAAGATTGCTGAAATTGAAGATAATTATGTTGATATGATTGATTACTTAAATGAGATTTTAAGTAAATTCTCAAGTAGTGATGATTATTATAATTATCACTATGTCGTTCAAAAATATGAGAATACTACAGGTAATAAATTTAATATGTCGTTTTATTTACATTCTTATTTAAAACAGGTCAGGGGAACTTCTGGTTTAGATTTTACTTTTAATCTTTATAGATTTAATAAATATAATATTATCGATACCCATCAGTCATTATCAAAAGTATATTTAAAGATTGGTGCTTATGAACTTGCAATTACTCATGGACTTGTAGCTGCAATTGGTATTTTGACTAAAATGTATGACTGTGTTAGTTATTATGAACCGCTTTATGAGTTTAAAAATTTAAGGTCTTTTGTTCAAAAAATAAATGAATATACTGATGTTAAAACTAGTTTTGAGTCTACAGATTTTTGGGAAATAGTGTATACCATTGCTTATGCTACTTATAGTTATGATGATCATAAACACACGTTAAGAGCTATAGATACTTGGAAGTTGATTGTTGATCTTGCTCCTAAATTTTCGCCTTATGTTTTAAAATCAAAAATTCATATCAGGAATTTTTTACTTAATAAAAGTGTGTATTAGTATAATATTCCTAAATATTTTATTTTAATTTAGGGGAGGTTTGAAAATTAGTTCTTATAAAAAAAATTTTTGTATTATTGCACATATTGATCATGGTAAATCAACTTTAGCGGATAGATTTATACAAAAGGCCAAAATAGTCTCAGATCGTGAATTTAAAAGTCAAATTCTTGATAGTATGGATATTGAAAGAGAACGGGGTATTACAATTAAGAGTCAAGCAGTTACTATTGATTATAAGTGTAGTGATGGCAATACTTATGAACTTAATTTTGTAGATACTCCAGGTCATGTTGATTTTTCTTATGAAGTTTCAAGAGCAATTTCATCTTGTGAGGGAGCACTTTTACTTGTTGATGCGAGTCAGGGAATAGAGGCTCAAACTGTTTCAAACTTTTATATGGCATTTGAACATAATCTTGAAATTATTCCTGTTATTAACAAAATAGATCTACCAAGTGCTAATATTGATTTTGTAAAAGAGCAAATAGAGCATGATTTAGGATTAGATTCAAATATTGCTGTTCCCATATCGGCTAAGAATGGGATAGGAATTGATGAGTTGCTTGAGGCTATTTGTAAATATGTTCCGTCTCCCAAAGGGAGTGTTAAGAGTCCATTAAAGGCTTTAATTTTTGATTCACATTATGATTCTTATCGTGGTGTTATTGTGCATTTTAGAATTTTTGAAGGACAAATCAAAACTGGCGACAAGATTAAATTGATGCATGCAGATAGGGAATGTTTAGTAGAAGAGATTGGAATTTTTAGAATAATTCTTGAAAGAAAAGAGATTTTGGAAGCAGGTGATGTTGGTTATTTTATTGCGGGAATAAAGAATATATCAGATGTTAAGATAGGAGACACTGTAACTCTTGTTGATAATCCAGCAAGTGTGCCTCTTGAAGGATTCAAGGAAGTTAAACCTGTTGTGTTTTCTTCTATTTATCCAGTTGATGCTAATCAGTATGATGATCTTTTAAAGGCAATGGATAGACTTAAATTAAATGATGCATCGCTTACTTTTGAAAAAGATGCTTCAGCTGCTCTTGGACATGGATTTCAATGTGGATTTTTGGGACTTTTACATTTAGAGGTAATTCAGGAAAGAATTGAACGTGAATTTGATCTTAATGTGATATTAACATCACCGTCAGTACGTTATAAAATTATTCCCAAAAAAGGGAATTCCTATTTTATTGAGAGTCCTGAACAATTTCCTGGAAATGAAAACATTGAAGTTGCTCTTGAGCCTTATATTAGAGCAAATATTATTGTTCCCACTGAATTTTTGGGGAATGTTATGAGTGTTTGTTTGCTTAAAAGGGGCGTGCAAGAAAATTTGATTTATCTTGATACAAAACGTGTTGAAGTTATTTATAAGATGCCACTTGCTGAAATACTTTTTGATTTTTACGATAAGGTTAAATCTGTAAGTCGTGGATACGCTTCTTTTGACTATGTACTATTAGGATATGAGGAAACAGATTTAGTTAGGTTGGATATTTTAGTTAATGGGGATAGAGTTGATGCATTGTCTCAGTTAGTCTTTAAGGATGGTGCGAGAGCAAAAGCTTTAAGTATTTGTAAAAAATTAAAAGATGAGATTGCAAGACAACAATTTAAAATAGCGATTCAAGGGGCTATTGGTTCAAACATTATTGCGCGTGAAACAATTTCCCCTGTTAGGAAAGATGTTACTGCTAAATGTTATGGGGGAGATATTACTCGAAAAAGAAAGCTTTTAGAAAAGCAAAAGGAAGGGAAGAAGAGATTGAAGATGATAGGGAATATTGAGATACCACAAAGTGCGTTTCTTGCTATTCTTAAATCAGATGATAATTAATTTTATGCTTAAACAGTTAAATTTTTAGAGCAGCGATATTAATTATTGATTTTTGGCACAATTTAATAACCAATTTATAAGATATTTAATTTTTATAAAATATTATTAAATTGTTTTAAAGTTTTATAAACTGTTATAAAATTATTTTATACCAATAAAATAATTTTATATGGAGATAGTTTATGCTTAAACGTAATAAGGTTGTTCTTGTTGGAGCTGGTGGTGTTGGCTCAAGCTTTGCTTATGCTTTGACAATAGATAACTCACTTGTTCATGAGCTTGTAATTATTGATTTAGCTCAAGACAAGGCTAAGGGTGAAGTCATGGATTTAAACCATGGTCAGATGTTCTTAGAAAAAAATATTAAAATAGAATTTGGCAGTTATGATGATTGTTCTGATGCTGATATTGTTGTGATTACTGCAGGTCTTAATCAAAAACCAGGTGATACAAGACTTGACTTGGTTGACAAGAATACTAAAATCTTTAAAGAAATTGTAACAAGTGTTGTTTCAAGTGGATTTAGTGGTATTTTTGTAATTGCAAGTAATCCTGTTGATATTATGACTTATGTAACAATGAAATATTCCAATTTTCCAACTCATAAGGTTATTGGTACAGGGACAACGCTTGATACTTCAAGACTTAGATATTTTTTAGCTGAGCGTTTTAATGTTAATACTCAAAATATACATTCATATATTATGGGTGAGCATGGAGATAGTTCTTTTGTTACTTGGGATGAGACTAAAATAGCTATGAAGTCTTTATCAGAATATCTTGATGAAGGAAAAGTAAGTGATGCAGAACTTGATGAGATGCACAAGAATGTTGTTAATGCTGCTTATGAGGTGATTAAACTTAAAGGTGCAACTTATTATGCTATTGGACTTGGTATTAAGAAAATTGTCAATGCAATAATTAGTGACCAAAACCTTATTTTGCCGATATCTTCATATATTAATGGGCAATATGGTAATTTTGTTAAGGATATTTATATTGGAGCACCTTCTGTTGTTTGTAAAGATGGTGTAAAAGAGGTTCTTGATTTTAAAATAAGTGATAGAGAACTTGAAAAATTTAAAATTTCTGCTAATCAACTGAAAAGTTATATTGATAAAATAGAGTTTTAATTTTGCCCCATTTGGGGCTTTTTTATTCTTCTAGTAATCTTTCTCCATGTTTTCTATGTTCAATAGCTTCTAGTAATGATTCCCTTGAGATATGGTTTTCTTCTTTTAAATCCGCAATTGTTCTTGCTAGTTTTAAGATTGAATGAGTTGCTCTTGATGATATATTAAGTTTATTTAACATATAAATCATTTCTTCTCTTAGTATTTTATCTAATTCACAGAATATAGCAATATGTTCTGGTTTAAGATCAGAATTCTTGTGAATATTTTCAATATTTGAGTATCTTTTACTTTGTATGTTCCTTGCCTTTATTATTCTCTGTCTTATTTCACTCGAGCTTTCATTATCTTCTTGGAATAATTTTGCATTGTCTACTGGTTTAACTGGAACCCTAATATCAATTCTATCAAGCATTGCTGCTCCAAGTTTTTTCCAGTAGTTTGAAACCTCTTGTTGTGAACAAAAACATTCTGTATCATTTTTTCCAAGGTTGCCACAAGGACAGGGGTTTGTAGCAATCATTAACTGAAAATTTGCAGGATATTTGAATGATTTTGAACTTGCTCTTACTATTGAGATCATCTTATCTTCTATTGGTTCGCGAAGTGATTGTAGTATTGATTTTTGGAATTCCAAAGCTTCATCTAAGAATAAAATTCCATTATGAGCAAGTGATACTTCACCAGGAAGTGCATTGGAGCCTCCACCAATTATTCCTTCTTTACTTGCAGTTTGATGGGGTTGTCTAAATGGTCTTTGTCTTATAATTTTTGTATCTATTAATTTACCCGCGACTGACCAGATTCTGTTTGTTTCAATGATTTCTTTATTTGTAAGTGGAGGTAAGATTGACTGTACACATTTGATGCTGAGAGTTTTTCCACTTCCAGGAGGCCCAAATATCATGATGTTATGACCTCCAGCGACTGCGATTTCGAGTGCTCTTTTGGTTCTATGTTGTCCTTTGATGTTTTTAAAATCGTATTCAAATTTTTCTTCATTGTATTCTGTTTTAAAGTTAATTTTGGGTTTTGCTGGAAATATATTGTTGTTAAGATTGCTTATTATTTCTAGGGCTTCTTTTAAAGTTTTTACTCCCCAGATGTTTAAATTTTCTATTAAAAGAGATTCTTCTAAATTGTCAAAAGGTATGATTATACATTTGATTCCTCTTTTTTTTGCAAGTGAAATGGCAGGCAATACTCCTTTAATCGCTCTTACTTGTCCGTCTAATTGTAATTCACCTAATATTAAAACTTCCAAGTTATTGTTTTGATTTTCTTTTATAGTTATAATACTTGTTGCGATTGAAAGATCAATTGCTGTACCGATTTTTTTGATACCGGCTGGTGCTAGATTGATTAATATCCTGTCTTTTGGAAAAGTAAATTCTGAATTTTTGATAGCTGATTTTACCCTTTCTCTTGATTCTTTGATTTCACTTCCAGCAAGTCCAACAATATCAATTCCTGATATTCCTTTTCTAATATCTACTTCAATTTCAATGAGTTCTCCTTCATATCCTATTGATGAGTGAGAGTATATTTTCATATAATTCTCCTTAAATTAAAAGTTATTTAATGGTATTCAAGATCTCTTTTAGAGCTTTGTATGGTAGCATGAAGCAATCTTTTCTATTTGTATATAAAAAATTTTCAAAATTTTTAAGGCTTTTATCAATTTCTTCTAAATTTTCAAAATTTTTATTGATTGTTTTTGTTATGATTTCTAGTATTTCTTTTCTAGGTTTATTATCACATAGCTTAGTTAAGATATAAGCACTTGAGAGAAAAATTATGCATCCATATGCGTTGTATTTTAATCTAATTTTTTCGTTGTTTTCATTGATTTTAAAAGTTATTTGGTCACCGCACTTAGATTGATGATATACTAAACTTTGATTTTTATCTGTTTTAAAATAATACTTTTTTATTTTGCTAAATCTTATTAGTTCTTTTTTTGTTTCTTCTGAAAACATGTTTCAATTTTAAGAGGTTTGCTTGATTAAATCAATAATATTTTTATATTGATTTAATTTAAGTTTTATGTAATGAGTAAATTTTCTACACATTATCTTTGATATTATTGAGTGTTATAATCTTTATGTAAGCTAATTAATAGCTTTTGTGAGCTTTTTTAAAGATAAATTTAATAAAATGCTTTTATTGTGCTCTTTAAGCAGGATATGAAAGTATCAATTTCTTCTTTTGTATTGTATAAGTAAAAACTTATTCTTAGTAGATGGTCTTTTTTGATATTTTCTGAAAAAAATGCAAGGTAAGCGCAAGTTTTCCCAGATCTAATTGCAATTCCCATTGTATCAAGATATGTCTCGATGTCGTGTGAGTGAATATCTTTTACTGTAAATGATATTATTGATTTCCGTTTGATATCTTTATTTAGAATGAATTCAACCTCGTCAATTTCTTTTAGTTTTGCAACACAATATTCAATCAGTGCTCTATCATGTTCTTGAATAAATTCCATTGAAACGTTATTAATATATTCTATTGCTTTGCCAAGACCAATAATTCCTGCAATGTTTGGTGTACCCGATTCAAATTTATTTGGAGGCTCAAGAGTTTTAAAGTTAAGCTCTCCATTTTCCATGAAAATATCTTCTATGGTGTTACCTCCTAATTTGGAACTGTTGAGTTTATCTATAATTTTATCTGATATATATAAGACTCCAATGCCTGTTGGAGCAAGCATTTTGTGTCCTGAGAATACTAAAAAATCACAGTCTATTTTTTTTACATCTATATTCATATGTGGTGCCATTTGAGCTGCATCTATGAATAAAATAATTTTATTATCTCTAGCAAGCTTTCCAATTGTTTCTAAATCTTGTATAGTTCCTAATATATTGTTTATGCTAGATATAGCAATAATTCTTGTTTTATCTGTAATTAAGTTTTTTATTTGTTCTGGTTGAATGATTCCCATTTCATTAAATTTTGCAAGTTTAATTTTTAATTTTAAAAATTTGGCAATACTTATCCAAGGAATCAAATTACTATTGTGTTCGAGAGTTGTTGTAATGATTTCGTCATTTTTTTTTAAAAGTTTTGAAAAGAGTAATGAATTTACTACTGTGTTTATTCCATCTGTAGTACCAGAATTAAATATTATGTTTTTATAAGATTCTGCATTGATAAAATTTTTGACAATTTTTCTTATTTTTTCTACTTTTAAGCTGGATTGTATTGCAAGTTCATGTCCGCTTCTGTACACATTTGCATTATAATTTGTGTAGTATTCAACTATAGATGAAATCACACTTTGTGGTTTTTGAGAAGTTGCTGCATTGTCAAAATAAATGATTTTTTTGTCATTAATAGTTTTATTTAGAATAGGGAAGTCTTTCCTTAGGATTTTGACTTTTTCATTTGTGTCTTTTATAAGATTAAGATCCATTTGTTTAGTACTCTTTATTTTTATGTAAGAATTTTTATTTTAAAAATTATACCATTATTTTTTTATTTTATTTTGACATATAATATTTCTTATATTTTTTTGTTAAGTCAATTTGTATTCTGATGTCTATATTTTATCATTATGCTTAATTTTAAGCTTTTATATTTTAAAGATATGTTTATGTTATAATTCGTTTTATGAAAGAAATAATTTATAGATTTGAAAAAGCAGAGGATTATAAATTAGTACCTATTAATAATATTTATGGCAGTGTAACTAATACTGGAGAGATTTTTTGTGATCTTGTCTTTGAATCCACAGAAATTCCTGAAGAAATTGTTTATACTAAGACTAAAGAGGGTGTCTTGGAAGAGATTTCTGGAGAGTTTAAGGGTTCTAAAGAGAAAATAATTTTAATAAATTCTTTTGTTGGGATTTCTATTACAAAAGATACTGCTAAAAATATTGCTTATTGGCTCTTAAAAAAAGTTGATGAATTAGAAGATAATGAGTAAAACTTCTGAAGAAAGAATTAAGATTTATTTATCTAAGCTGTCTAAGTATAAAAATAAGATTTTAAAAGAAAACAGTATAAAGGATATTATTGAACGAGCAGATATCTCTGATGCTGATATTGAAAATATTGAAATGCGTTTTTCTAAGATATATGATAGAGCTCGGCGATTAGAGGAAATGGGGGAACTGAGTGATTCTTTAAGAGAACTTGAGACTATATATTTGTATTCTCTTCATGATAAATCTATTTTTGCTTCATTTTTTAATTTTTATAAGAGACTTGTAAAAAGAATAGATAGTAACAATGTAAATCAAAAATTGATGCATATAAGTTTACAGGCTCGAGAATTTGGAATAGTGAGTGGGATTAACTTAAAAGATTATGATGAAGCTGAGAGGTTAAAACATCGAGTATTAATATTATTGTTAAGTTTTGTATTAATAGCTATTATTGCATTTATTACATATACAATAATGCATCCCTTTATTAGTGGCTATGAAGAGCTTGATGAAGTAAAAGATGTTCATAGAAACACTTTTCAAGGGTTACCTTCAGTTACAAGGGCATCTGATTTAGTGGTTGAATCTGTTAATCTTGCTGCAGGTCCTTATGTTTTATATCATGTTGAAGTTGAAGATGCTAAAGTGTTAGTTTTTGAAGATGCACATGCTTATCAGCTAAAAGCAGGAATTGTTTCAGCTAAAGATCCTATTAAAAGGATTTATTATGGTGTTACTGTTTATGATGATTTAGGAAAGCCTATTTTAAATAATGTTTTTGAAAAGACAAGTGATTTTCCTAATAAGTGGAGTAAAGGTGTGTATGCTCCAATTGATTTTATATACAATATTTCTAAAGAGATTAATGGACATCCTAAAAAAATGGTTCTTGATATACGTTTAGTTGAATTTTTTAGTGAAGTTGATAATTTGTCTAGTGTTAATTTAGAAACAAGTTCTTCAATGTTAAATTTTAAATATCTTGGTAGTTATTTTAATGAATCTTTTGGAATTTATGAGGCTAATTCTTTAATAGAGGTTTACAATGATTCAAAGGATAATATTAAAGATTTGGAAATTGAAGTGACTTATGTTTCTAAGGATAGTCAGATTATTAGGTCGCTGCAACGGAAGTTAATTTCTGAATCCAATTCTTTTCTTAAGCCTTATTCTAGGCAAAGTTTTTCGTTAAAGACTATTTTTCCAAAAGAGATTTATCCAAATATTAAAGAAGAGTTGTCTTCTATTAAGATTGTGAATGTATTTGTAAGATAGTATTTTTTTGTATAAAAATATTGATTTATCTATAGAATTTCTTTTTCTTTAAACTTTGAAATAATATTGAGAGGAATAAGCGTTGTTGTAATACTGATTAGTGTGTAAGATAAAAGAATAATTAAGCTAAATTTGTAACTTATTTTGATATTAAATTCAGAGATATAATAATCAGAGTTTAAAAGTTCTGTATTATCAGTTCCAAATATTTTTAAAATTGTATTAATAATAATATCTATTATATTAATTAAACGTTCGATATTAATGGTTATATAATTTCCAATTATTATTCCTATTATACAAGATATTGAGCTTAGAACAAGTGCTATTAATATAAATATTAGTTTAAGACTTGAATTATTCATTCCAATTGATTTAAATATTGCAATTTTCTTTTTATTTTCAAGTATTAACATACAAAGGGATGAGGATATATTAATACTTGCAAATATTACAATAAATGCCATAATAAATATTAAGAGTTTTTTGCTGATATCTAAGTTTGTATATTTGTTTAAGTAAAGCTCATAAAATGTTTTTATTTTGTATTCTTGGAATTCTTTTTTAATGTTTTTCTTTAAATTATCAGTTTTTTCTTTGGTATTGGGTTTGATAGAAATTCCAATTATACTTTTCGAAAATTCTTCCGACATGATATTTGAATCTTGTAGTGAAATGAGAACTAAGTTTTTATCAATTTCCCTTAAACCCGTTTCAATGATTCCGGATATATTAAACTTTTTTGCTTTGGGAAATATTTTTTGATGTTTATTATTTGGTACTACTATATAAATAGATTCGTTGATGTTTAAATTAAGTCTGTCTTTAATTTGTTTTGATATCAATATTTCATTTTTGTTGAAGCTTTTTTTGCCGTCTATTAATTTTATATGTTTATTTTCATCAATAAATTTGTTCTCTACTGCTCTTATTAATACACCTTGTTTTTTATTATTTCCGATTATTCCGTAGGTTCTTCTTTCAAAAAAATATCTTAGTTCATCATCTTGGTATTCTTTTTTTAATTTTTCTAGTTTAGATCTAAGATATATATCTTTTTGAATTTCATTATATTCAATTTGTACGGAAAATCCTTCATTTTCAATGTATTTTTCTATTGTAGAATTCATTATATTGTTTGACATGTAGTAGACAATAATTAAAGGAATCATGACTAAACTTAAAGACATGCCAGAACCAATCAAGGCTTTTTTATTTTTTGAATTTATAAATATTATGTATGCTATTTTTGTGAGTTCTTTGATATTTGGACGCATCATATTCTCTTTAATGTTTTTTCTTTAAGTTCATATTTTATATCTGCTTTATTTGAAAATTCTGGATTATGACTGACTAAAATTAGTGTTTTGTGAAATGTTTTAGCTGTGTTTATTAATAAAGATTCTACTGTTTTTGCGGTGTTAATATCCAGATTACCAGTAGGTTCATCGCATAAGATTATATTCGGTTCATTTATTAAAGCCCTTGCAATTGCTGCTCTTTGTGCTTCTCCTCCTGAGAGTTCTGAAGGGTAGTGATCTCCTCTTGTATCTATTTCTAATATTTTCATTAAACGTAGAGCTTTTCTATTTATTGTTTCTAAGTTATCTTTCCCCTCGATTATTTTAGGTAAAATAATATTTTCAAATACACTAAACTCATCAATTAAATTGTGATTTTGAAATACAAGACCTATTTTTTTGTTTTTATATAAACTTAGGGTTTTCTCACTTGCATTTTTTAAAGATATGCCGCATGAAATTATATCGCCTGAATCCATTTTATCAATTCCTGATATGATGTTAAAAAGTGTAGATTTTCCACATCCACTTTTGCCTTGAATTGAAATAAACTCACCATCTTTTATATTTAAATTTAAATTTTCTAATACTTTTATTTTTGTTTTGTTTTTCGTGTATGTTTTATGTATTTCCGTTATACATATAATATTTTTCATTTATGAGGCTCCGTTTATTTTATCAACATATTTGATCTTTTTTGTTACCTTTAGGCTTGAGCATATGGTAAACAAGCAAGCAAAAAATAGTGTGAACATTAAATCACTTAAAAATATTTTAGGTGTAATTGTATTTTTAACTATTTTTATTTCTATATTTTCTAGTTTTAATTTTAATATATAATTTATAGTATTAATCAGGCTGTTTATTAAAATATCAATTACATTTAAAATTTCATTGATATTTGAAGATATTATAATGCCCGCAATTAATCCAATAATGCTCCCGAGTATGCAGATTATTACTGAATGAATTAAGAAAATTTTCCTAATTTTTTGCGATTTAAGCCCTAAGGATAAAATTATTGAAATTGATTTGCTTTTATTGATTATTATTCTTTTTTGTAAATAATATGTGTTAACGGCAATGACAAGAAATATGCTTGTTAAAATGATTAACATTGTATTCCTTTCTATTTTTAGTGCTTTATAGAATTCTTTATTATATTCGTTCCATGGTTTAAATTGGATTTTGGGATTAATATTTTTTATTTTGTTTATTAAGCTTTTGCTGGGATATAAATTTTGTGTTTTTATTTGATATTTAATATCTGATTCTTTGATAATTTGTTTTTTGTAAAAGTAATTAATATTCATAAATATTGTGGATTCATTTATTTTGGCATAATTGCTCTTAAAAATGGCTTTTATTTTAAAGTATTTTACTTCGTTTTTTAATGTTTGTAAATTTTTTATTTCATCACTTAATATTAATCCTATTATGTCGCCTTCAAGTAGGCCTAAGTTATATGAGAGTACATCTCCTATTATGATTTCATCATCATTAAGTTGGAGTTCAGATTGTGTAAGGCCTGTTAGTAGGATAAAATTTTTATCTTCTATGATGTCTTTTGTGTCAAGTGCAATGATATTCAAGATACTTGGATAGTAATAGTTTTCGATTCCAATGCCTTGTGTTTCATAGATTTTATTTATTTGAATTATTTCTTTAATCTCTTTGAGAGCATTAAGCTCTTGATCATTTAATTGGCTTTCAATTTTTAAATTACCACTTTCTAAAGTAGATATGCTTGTGAAAAAGTCATTTTGAAAACCATTCATTATTGATATTGTGATAATGATAATTATTTGTCCAAGCACTATGCTTAAAATTATTACAATTGTGAGTGATAAACTATTTTGTTCATCTAAAATCAATCTTTTCAATAAAAATTTATTTAATCCCATTTTTATCTCTGTTAATATCTTTATTTATTTCTTCAATAATTTCGTCATTTTTATATCTTACTTTAAAGATAGGATTTCCATTGTAGTATATTTCTTGTTCGTATTCATGATCATTAAAATAGTCGGTTTTTAATAATATTAAGTTATTCTCATAAATTGTTTTTGAAGTTAATCTATTATCAGAATTATATTCATATTTTGTTTTAGTGTTATGTTCTTTTTTGTTTTCTTTTACAGTTACATTTTCAACTATAACGTTTCCAGATTCATTATATTCAAAATCACTGATCTCTGTTATTTCATTGTTTTTGTATATTTCTTTTTTGATTAAGTTGGGACCTTTATATTTTGATATAACTTTTATGTTGCCTTCTTCTTTTTCTTCGGTATTGATTACTTCATTATCATCTAAATATTGATTTTTTTCTCTAGATTTAATTTTGTTATTGTCTAATATTATGCTTTCTAAATGTCTTTTTTGATCATCATATTGGATTACTTTTGTTTTGGATTTTTTTATGTCAAAATATGTGGACTTTATCTCTCCATTGATTCCGT
Source organism: Borrelia parkeri (assembly GCF_023035815.1). Classification (NCBI taxonomy): domain Bacteria; kingdom Pseudomonadati; phylum Spirochaetota; class Spirochaetia; order Spirochaetales; family Borreliaceae; genus Borrelia; species Borrelia parkeri. The sequence continues at coordinate 73,442 of NZ_CP073159.1, read as the reverse complement.
AATTCCAAACTTGAAAATCTGAACCTGTTATTTTTAAAAGCTTCCCATTAGAATCTTTCATGTAGTATAGTGTTTTTGTCTTTTGATTTAAAATTTTGATTTCTTTATAAATTAAATCATTGTTTTTATAAAAATAATCTACAGATTCAAGAATTATTCCTTTAGGACTATATTTTATTTCTTGTATTTTATTATTCAAGTTGTCATAAATTTCTTCTTTTGTTTTGATATCTTTTTCATTATAAAATGTTAGTTTTTTTTTATCGTCTTTTATTGTTTTCTGTGTTTTGTATTTTATCAGTTGTAGGTCTTTAAAGAGACTAAATTTTTCAATTTCATTAATTTTCGTGTATTCAATGTAGAATCCTGTTTGTGGAATTTCATATATTTCTTGATACTTATTGAAAAATACGTCGGATATAAAGTAATTTTGCCCATATGCACTTGGTATTATAAATATTAAGAATAAGATTACTATCTTTTTTGTCATAATAATTTATTCAAGTAGTCATCAGTGTTGAATTCTTTAATATGTTCTACTTGTTCTCCAAATGTAAAAAAGTATATTGGTTTCTTAAATAATTTTGAGATATTTATTATTCCACCTGCTCTAGATGATGAGTCAAATTTTGTGGCTATTATTCCATCAATTTCTATTGCTTTGTTAAATATTTCTGTTTGATTGTTTATATTCTTTCCAGAGATAGAGTCTATTACTAGTATCTTTTTATAGTTGACATCTGTTTTGATCATTTGCTTTTTGATTACATTATCCATCTTTTGGAGTTCTTTGATTAGATTTTCTTTGTTTTGAAGTCTTCCTGCTGTGTCAATTATTAATATATCATAATTTTTGGTCTTTGCACTTGAAATGCTGTCAAATATTACTGCTGCTGCGTCGCTTCCTTGATTTTGAGATATGACTTTAATTCCAATTTTTTCGCTCTGTATTTTAATTTGTTCAATTGCTGCTGCTCTGAATGTGTCTGCTGCAGCTATTAATACGTTTTTACCTTCATTTTTAAATTTATTTGCAAGCTTTATGATGCTTGAGGTCTTGCCAACTCCGTTTACCCCAATTATCAATAAGATGTTTAATCTTTTATTCTCTAAGTTGAGGGATTGTTGGTTTATGTAACTTTTAAGAAAGTCTTTTAGTTTTAAGAGTGTTTCTTCTTCATCTTTGACCCTAAGTTTTTTTATATTTTCTATTATTTCAATTACTATATCATTTTTAATATCTGCTTCTAAGAGAATATCTTCTAATTTTTCAAATATTTGTGTTTTTTCTCTGTTCTTAAATAAGTTTTTTATCTTGTCAAAAATACCCAAAATTTTCATTCTCCTATTTTTTATTGTTTACTAAGTAATTTTACAATAATTTATTCACCTCTGCTTGCTTCTTGAATATATTGTACCAGATGAATTATTAACGGTATAAAACTGCCAACAGAAAGTGTAATTCCTGTACCAAGTAAAAATGTTGTAATCATTTGTTCTGATTTTACGTTGTATAGATCCTGAGGTGTTATTTTACGTTTAATAATATTCTTTAAAGCGATATTATACAGTTCTGATGATTCATTATATTTTGTTATGGCAAAGGCAGTACCTATTAAATTTAATGTGAAGATCCCGAGGTTTATATAGAATTGATCTCTTTTTATAATAAGCTCACTTTTATTGTCTTTTAACATTTCAATATTAATTTCTTTGTCTTCTTTGCTTATCATTTTGAACATGTTTTTGTATCCTTTAGCTTGTAATAAAATAGATTCTATGCCCTCAGGTTCTTCAATTTCAATTGGAGTTTCTCCTATGAATATTCCTTTTTTAAATACTTTGGATGTTACATTACTTGTAATTGGTATTTTTCTAGAATTTGCTTTTTGTAAGTTAATATTTAAGTTAATTGTATCTCCGCTTTTTACCTTTTGCTTTACTGTATGGGGTTTGTAAGTTGTGCTTATGATGTTAATGATAATTTCTTTGTTAGGGAGTTTAGAAATATCCCATATATCATTGTTATATATTCCTTTTGATACAAATTGTTCGTTTATATATATTTTGGCATCTAAATTATTGATGACATTGATCTTAATCTTAATAAATTCTCTTCCTAATATTTCTTCAAAACTAAGCTCTGCTATTTTGTTTGCAATATCATCAACGGATGATGATAGGTGAAAAATTTCTTTTTTAACCTTGACTCCTTGAGGAGTGATATTGCTAATTTCAACTAGATAATATTTTTCTATCTTTTTAAGATGTATGTAATTGATAAAAAATAGCTCTTGACTTATTAAAAATTCTGTGTTTAAATTTGATGGATGTATTTTTTCTTTATGTTTTATGTATTTTGTTTTCATTTTTTTTAAATTTATAAGGTACTCTTCAAATTCTTTTTGTTTAATTTTAATATTTTCAATGTCTTTTTTAAGCTCATTTATCTTGATTTCTATTTTATTTTCTTCTCTGGAACTTATTGTATTCTGTAGTTTTTTTTTGTCCATATTTTCTTTTAGTTTGCTGAACTCTTGTTCTTTATTTACTATATTTTGATTTATGTAAATGCGTCTGATGAAATCTTTATCATTGTCATTGACAATATGTTCATTGATTGTCTTATAAATTTTATCTAGTGTTTGCTCAATGCCTTCTTGAAGATTTTTATTTTCATCTTGTGTGTTGATGATATAAGAAAAACCATACTCAATGTTACTTTGAGGATATGCTAGTTTTAATGTTAAGATTAAAAATAATATTATGATTAACTTAGATTTTTCCATTTAAGATATTCTTCTATAAAGTTATCAATGTTTCCATCCATAACAGAGATGATATTTGGATTTTCAAATTTTGTTCTGTGATCTTTTACTAAAGTATAGGGTTGAAAGATGTAAGACCTTATTTGATTTCCCCAAGATATATCTTTTTTCTCCTCTTGTTTAGATTTACTTTTTTGTTGCTCTAGTACTTTGTAGTGTTCATAAAGTTTTGATTTTAATACTCTCATTGCTAGATCTTTATTTCTATGTTGACTTCTATCAGTTTGAGATTGAGTTACTATGCCCGTTTGAAGGTGAGTGATTCTAACAGCAGATGATGTTTTATTGACATGTTGCCCTCCTGCTCCTGAGGCTCTATATGTATCAACTCTAATATCTTCTGGTTTAATTGTTATTTCAATTTTATCATCAATTACAGGATCAATGAAAACAGATGCAAAAGATGTATGTCTCTTTTTTGCAGCATCAAAAGGAGAAATTCTTACAAGACGATGTATTCCTACTTCACTTTTTAAAAATCCGTAAGCATATTCTCCTTTTATTTCAATTGTAACAGATTTAATGCCTCCCTCAGCTTCAAGTAAGTCTATGAGTTCTGTTTTGTATCCATGTCTCTCAGAATATCTTAGGTATATTCTATATAACATGCTAACCCAATCACAAGCTTCTGTGCCACCTGCTCCTGAGTGTATTGTCAAGAAAGCATTATTTATATCAATATCTTCTTTAAAATAAGATAATGTTAGGAGATGCTTGTACTGTTCTCTTAGTTTATTAATATCTTGATCGAGTAGTGCTGTGTCTTCTTCGCTTTCTGCAATTTCGCAGAGTTCTCTTAAGTCTTTGAGTTTACATATCAAGTCTTCCCAAGGTTCAATTTTGGCTTTTAAAATATTTTGATTTTTAAGAATCTCTTGTGCTTTTTTATTATCATTCCAGAAATTTTCATCATTTATTTGTTTTTCATATTCTTTAAGTTTTACCTTGATCGTATTGCTGTCAAAGCTTCCTCCAGACATTTTCAATTTGTTCCAAAAGTTCATTGATTTTTTCTCTCATTATAGACCCTCGATATTATTTATTAACATAATTATATTTGGAATTAAAGATAAAATGAACATTATAAAAAAATACATTGTTTCATTGGCTAATATTTTTGATGTTAATTTTTTTTCAAAACTTTTCTTTGTTAGGGTTATTAATATAAGGGCCATTAGGATGCTGAGTGAAGACAAAATGAGTATTGTAATGCCTTCTAAAAAGTTATGACTTTTATCTAAGGAAAAGAATGTTATTGCAATTAAACTACTATTGGATAGCAGAAAGTCGTTTGAATATTTTGATTTATTGTTGTAAACAATTAAGATATTGTTTAATGTTTTTAGTATGATCGTTAGTATATAGATCAATGTTATATATATAATTGGTATTATAAATAATAAGTTATGTTCTGAGAATAATTTATAAACGTAAAAAAGACTTGAATAAATTAATAAAGAAGTTATTATAACGACCAAATACTTTTTTGATAATGTCTTATTATCTTTGATTTTTATGTCTTCAATTCCGATAAAGTGTATTAGTAATAGATTATTTACTAGTAAATACATTATTAAACTATTTTTCATAATTTATATAATTTCTTCTCCATTTTCATTTTTATATTTTATTGTTTTTGCTTGATTCATACTTAAATGATGCAATATTTTTTTTATCTGAAATGTTAAGCTATATCTTTTTATTAATGTTGAACTTATCTGTAGGATAAAAATGGATATTACAGCTGCTAAAGTTTCAAGTGGAATATAGCTTAATGTTATAAAATATGCTAAAGATAATATAATTCCATAAAGTATTTGTTCAAATTTAAAGGGGGGGGCTATTTGCAATTCTGTGCCCATTGTAAATACTAAAATCATTGGAATTGGTGACATTATTAGAGTTAGCATATCAAAACTTATATAACTGTAAAGACCAAGACTTTTGAGGATATAAGCAATTAGTAGCAGACTTATATAAAAAGATAGTGGTATTAATTTATTTATGATAAATTTTCCAAGAATAAATGAGAAACCAATATAAATCAGAATGGGGGATAAATATTTTTCGTTTTGTAATCCTAACAAGTTTTCAATGTGAAATCTTGGTATCATTATATTTAGATTAGACAATATATTATCATTTATAAATTTTTCAATCATATCAATGTTCTTGTTTTCATACCTTTTAAATTCTTTTAGGCTTGCTAAATTTTGAATGTTTGAACTTTGCTGCATTATTTTATTCCAGGTAGGAATTATATCTTCTTGCTCTGAGAGTTTTTTAGAATATGTATGCTTAAAACTTGATGGAAAGTTTAGTAATAAAAACATAAACGATATTAGTATGGGATTTACAAGAAATTTGGAAAGCTTTGAGAAATAAAAAAATACTAAAAATGTAAAAAGTAATGCCATTATTTTTAATATGATAGAGAAATTTAAAGGTAAGATTATATTGATAATTAATGAAGTATATATAAAGAACGAGAGATATTTATGTTTTGATTTTAGCATTATTGGAATGTATGAGCACAAGCTTATCATTGTTAGTATTAAAGTATCAATTAAAAATTTTATGTTGTTTGTAAAAGAGAATATTAAACTAGGTATTAAGGCTAAGATAATAGTTAAATAGATATCTTTTAAGTTGTTTTCAGTGTATATTGGTTCATTGTTGAGGCTCAGATTTAAAATCTTTTCCTTTATTTCTTTTTTTACTTTGTTTATTTCATCTTCTGTTTCAGTTTCAGTATATTGCAGATATTGTAATTGTTTATTAGAAATGTTATTTTTGTCCTTAATCTTTGATAAAATAATCTCTTCCATATATCGTGGTGAAAAACTAGGTGTTTTTAAGAGTTTTATTTTACTCAATATTGATTCTTTTTTTAATATTGTAATGCTATATATATCTCTTGTTATAGGTATATTTAGATTGTTTATTTTTATCTTATTTGCGGGATTGTTTATAAATATGTCATATTTTTTTGTATCAATATCTTCATTTATTATTTGTTGGATAGATGTTCCAATTTTTACTTTGATTATTTTACTTTGTATTTTTTTGTTGCCGTTTATGGTTATAAACTTTTCTTTATATGGGGAGTTTGTTTTGAGCGTACTATATACATTATAAAGGTCTTCGACATTAACTAGAAGTATGTTTTTATTTGGATTTATATTATTTTTTATGCTCTCTTCATTGTATAAAAAGTGCATGATTACTTCATGATTTGAATATGGATATGAAGTATTGGGAATTAATTTGATCGTTAATCTTTTGTCTTGAAAGATATTTAAGTTTTCAAGTTCTTTTTTTAAGTGATAATTGCTAAGTACTATTAATATTTCTTTGAATTTAAATATTTTGTCGATTGTTTCAAAACCATAAATAATTTCATCTAATTTTTCTTTTATTAATATTTCTGAGATATTTGTGAATGGATCTTTACCGTTTATTAAGAAAAGCATTTTATCTATTTTTTTGCATTTACTTACATATTGAAATAGTGAATGTTCATTAAACCAAGGAATTCCTAGTCGAATTAACTTTTCTAGTGTTTTTTCTCTTGATTCTTCCTCAACTGAGAGTTCTTGTTCGTTTTTGATTCTTCCGTGAAATCTTATTAATGCTGATTTTAATTGGTGTTCACCTGGAAGATTAGCTGTATATATTTTTTCTATTGTTCCAGATATTGGGGAATATGTGTATAGCTCTGCATTTTTATTTTTTGATAATATTTGTCCTTCTGTGATTCTTTGATTTTCAATGATATATATTGTGGATTTTGCATTTTTTGTTTCTAGTGGAATTAAAACACATTCAGGCATTTGAATTTCATCTATATTTACTTTATATTGTTTTTTTATTTTTAGCGTTTTTGAGTTAGACATCAAATATTTCCTCTAATATATTTTCTATAGCTTTTTTCACTCATATTTAAAAGAATTGTAAATCTTATTGCTTTAAATAGGAATAGCAATAAGAAAAATGGTAATGAGAGAGTGAACAAAATTGTAAAATTATCTTTATTCATTGCAATATTAGCGGGTGTTTCTTTATATATTAAGATTGGATTTCCATTATCTAAGAATAATTTTGGGAGTTCTTTATTAAGGTTTTTGGATATAAATTCTTTGTCTACTTTGTATACAGTTTTTTGGTTGATAGTTATTTTGTTGTTTTCTATTTCAAAATAGTCCTCTTTTACATGTGTATTTATTTTGCCATATTGAGATGTGATTTTATATTTAAGCTCATTTTGGTAAAATATGTGATACATATAACCCACAATATTTGGAATTTCTTCATTGTGTCCCACCATTAAGTAAATGTTGTTGGGGTTTAAATAGTCAAAATAGTTCAATTTTTTACTGTAAAGATAATTAAAATTATTATAAGCATTAAGTATATTTTGTGCATAAAAAAATGGCATTAATGATGCTATGAATAACATTATATGTATGAGGATCTTGAATTTTAGGATTTTTGTTTCTCGTTTTTGTTCTTTTATTTCAATTAAGGATAAAAATGTGTGTTTGAGGTTACTTTCAGTTTTTATCCAAGTGAATATTAAAAAAATACAAAGTGTTGATATTGATACAAAAATAATCAGAAGTGCTTCGAGGTTGGTTGTGAGAAAATTAATGATAAGAATAAAGTAAAATACTATAAATAAAAATAAAAATATTGGAATTTTAATTCTCTTGATTAATACTGTAAAGCTAATATCCCTTAGGTATATTTTATTGTAATTTTTATTAAAATTATCAATTAATGTAAATAATAGGTAAGAGAGTATAGTTAAAGGATAAAAATATAGTATTTCATCGCTAAATATGAATATCGTACATGAACTTATTAGAAAAAGGATTATAAAGGGTGCATATTTGATGTTTAATAGTAATAAAAGTATTATAATTGTTATGAATGTTATGCTTGAGAAATATTTAATTTTAGTTTTGTAGTTAAGTGAGTGCATTTCTGCTTCAATCTTTTGATCTTGCTTTAATTTTCTAAGATCGCTACTGGTGAATGCTGATTCGACATAGAGTATTTTTTTCTTTTCTATATTGAAGAGGCTAGATAATTTTTTTAAAAATAGATCTTTTCGAAGATCATAGTCATTAAGGTGAATTAATTTATCTATTGTTATCTCTTTGAAATAGGGGAAGTCTAATATATTTACTTTTGTTGTATATTCAGATATTGTTTTATATCCTAATGAGTTTATGTAGTCATTTGCGGTTTTTAAATCTTCTTCTCCTTTGAAATATATTGGTTTATAATCTCCAAATTTTGCCATATTGCAAGAAATTAGTAATAGTATTAACAGTATATGTAAAAATTTTGGTAGTTTCATTTTTTCCTTTATAATCTGTTATTTATATTATTCTGCTACATATTACCCATGCAGAAATTATGCCAATAAGTATTCCTGTAAATACTTCCTTTTTTTTGTGTCCCTTAACCACTTTGATTTTTAAAGGTTCAATTTTGATTTTCATTTTTAATTGTTCTGACAAAGCGTTTAGATATTCTGCTTGAACCCCTGCCATGTATCTGACTCCAAATGAATCTCTTATTGTTATTAAAGCAAAAGCCAGAGCAATAATAAAGTTAGTATCTATTCCTTCTGTTATTAATATTGATGTGGCAAGAGCTGTTACTGTTGAAGAGTGACTGCTGGGCATTCCTCCTGTTTCCAAGAAAATGCTTTTTAAAAGGTATTTTGGATTTGTTTTGAATTTTTTTGTCTTCATTGCTTGAATAATATATTTAATCATTTGTGCAACAATGCCTGAAACGAAACAAGACAAGAAAAGGTCATTTGTGAATAACTCTTTTATCATGATTTGATTACTCCGTTTTATATTACGAATTGTCCATTTTGTATTATTGTATGTTCTTTTCTTGATTTGTCAATGCCAATAACGTTTATGTCATTACTACCAATCATAAAGTCTGTATGAATTAAAGAGACATTACAGCCATAATCTAATTTTTCAGCATCAGTCTTTAGTTCTTGTCCGTTTCTTAAACAAGAGGGATATGCATTTCCCAGTGCAATGTGGCAACTTGCATTTTCATCGTATAGTATATTGTAAAACGTTAAACCACTTTGGTATATTGGAGAGTTACAGTCTACTAATGCAACTTCTCCAATATATTGTGCTTGCATGTCAGTTTCCATATGTCTTTTTAATATGTTTCTTGATTGTTCATTGTCACATCCAAAGTTAATTACTTTTCCTTTTCTGAATTCTAGCCATATTCCGGTTATTAAGTTTCCAAGTACCGTTACTGGACGGGTGACATACATGATTCCATTTGTTTTTTTGTAATTAGGAGTTGTAAAAACCTCTTCAGTAGGCATATTTGCATTAAATTCAATATTCGTGCCTCTTATTTTTTCACTTCCTCCTGTCCAAATAGAACTTTCTAGAAGATATATTTCTAGATTTGTTTTCTGGTTTTTAAAAATTATTTTTTCTAATTTGAGTTTATTTAGGATTGCGCATCTTTTATGAAGTTTTTTTCCATGGTCTTCCCAGGTTTTTATTGGATCTTTTGAGTCAAGTAACATGATTTTTTTTTGAATTTTAAAGAATTCTTCTAATGTTTCTTGACTTTCAGGTTTATTTAAAACTTTTGCAGCCCATTTTGGACCTGGAGCACAAATTATGCACCATGCTAATTCGTTATTCATTATTGCACTTGAAACTTTCCTTGATGCTATATTTAGTGCTTTAAAGTATTTTGATATTTTTTTACTGTCATTATCTTTCAATGTGTCTAAATTTTCTGTGTTATCAATTCGTATCTTTGCCCATTTTTCATTTACCATTTCTTCAAAAAATTTATGCTTGAAATCTGGAATAAACTCTAAGAGATCTTCTGGTGATGATTTTAATCTGGTTTTTAAAATGTCAGTGTCTTCAATATTTAATTCTACGTATTTTGCCCCAGACTCATAAGCTTTTTGTGCTAGAATTTTTAAAAATTCATAATTTTCAATTGCACCTGTAATAAGTACACATTGATTCTTTTGTAAGTTAATTCCTTTTAAGATAATGAGCTCTGCATATTTTATTAAGTCTGTTTTCATATTATGTCCTATGCTATACAGGTTCTTCTAAAATGTTGTCATTAATGTAATGTGCAACAGCTTCATTATCATTAGTCCCTATTATTTCTAAATACGATAACATTTTTTTTAGTCTATAATTTGCATTACCCATTAATAATCCTTTGTTTACATTTTCTAGCATGTCAACATCATTAAACCCATCTCCGAATGCAATTGCTTCATTTAAATTAATATTAATGCTTTTAAGGACGTCTTTTAATGCACTTCCCTTTGAAACTCTGTTATTAACAATTTCAAGTGAGTGTGGTGTTGATAAATAAGCATTTATTTCTTTTCTGTATTTTTCTAAAATTATTGCTTCGTATTTTATTAATTGTGGTTCTTCATCATGCAGTAATAAAATTTTTGCTATATTGTTAAAATTTTTCATTTCTCTAAAACTTTTGATTTCATGATATTTTATACCTATATCTTTTAGTTCATATTCTATATATTTGTGTTTCCTTAACAATGCATGTTTTTTAAATATATTATTGATGGCATTTTTAGTTATGTTATCAGCGTAAAGTCTTTCATCTATATCTTCAGATTTCTGTAAAAAATGGGGCATATCTTTGTATTTGTTCTCTCTGAGATTTAAAATCTCATTTACAATTTCAGAGGACAAATCATAACTACTTATTAATTGCCATTGATTATTGTAGACTCTTGCTCCATTTAATGTTATAAAAAATGAAACATGTGAGTTTAAGTGTTCTGTAAGAGAAATTATTTCATTTTTACTTCTTCCTGTTGCAATAATAAACTTTTTGTTTTCTTTTGTTAGTTTTTTTATTACAATCTCACTAAAAGCTCCTATCTGGCTATTTGAGAGCAGAAGTGTGCCATCAAGATCAGAAATAACAGCCTTAATATCTTTCATACTTTTGTCCTTTGATTTTACCGTTGGGTTTAATTATAACAAATAAAGAAATTTTTTAAAATTGAATTATTTGTTATAATTAAATAAAAGTTACTTTTTAAAGTCTAAGGAGCTTGCTTTTATGGGAATTAGTACAAAAATATTTTCTTTGAGAAATTTGATGATGAAGAGTGAAATCGATGCATATTTAATAGCAAGTTATGATCCACATATGAGTGAATATTCTCATGTTAGATTTAATATTCGTGAATTTATTACAGGATTTACAGGAAGTGCTGGGACAGTAATTATTACAGAAACAGAGGCAGTGCTTTTTACAGATGGTAGGTATTTTTTACAAGCATCGAGTGAACTTGAAGGAACCGAGTTTAAATTGATGAAGCTTGGAGTTAAAGGGTATCCGGATATTTTTGGTTACATAAATGCAAATCTTAAGGGCTTAAGGCTTGGGATTTATTCTGAAGATGTTAATATAAAGTTTTATAATGATTTGGTTAAAAATTGTAGACATACAGATATTGAGATCTTACATGAAGATTTAGTTTCTAAAATTTGGCAGGATAGACCCGATTTAGAAAGCAATAAGATATTTGAATTGAGTGGAGCTCAAAAAATCGATAAAAGAACGGATAAGCTTGATAAAGTTAATGCAAAATTAGAAGAAAAGGCAATTGATTTTTGTATTATAAGCTCTTTGGATGAAATAGCTTGGCTTTTAAATTTAAGAGGTTTGGATATTGAATCATCGGCTTTATTTTATGCTTTTTTGTTTATTGCTAGAAGTGAGAGATATAAGAATGTTCTTTTTGTTCATATTGATAAACTTGGTTCTGAGTTAAGAGAGAGCTTCGAGGCCGAAGGTTTTGAGATTGAAGATTATAATAATTTTTATTCGTTTTTAGCAGAGATTAATCATGAAGGGAAATTTTTTATACCAGTTGAAAGTAATGTTAAAATATTGGAATCTATTGGTAAACCAAATGCAGTACTTGGAGAGAGTATTGTTAATGAACTTAAGGCAATAAAATCAGATTATGAGATTAGTAAGATGAAAGAGGCTCATATTATTGATGCTGTGAGTTTGATTAAATTTTTGTATAAATTTAAGAATTTAAGCAAAGATGAGCTTTCTGAGTTAGATGAGATTGATGTTGTAAATATGCTGTTAAATTTTAGGACAGCAAGAGATGAATTTTTTAGTTCTAGTTTTGATTCGATAGTTGGATTTAAAGAAAATGCGGCCTTGCCTCATTATCGACCTACAAAAGGAGCTAAAAATCTTGATGGTAATGGATTGCTTTTAATAGATTCTGGAGGTTCTTACCTTGAACTTGGTACAACAGACGTTACAAGAACCATTTTAATTGGAGAAGCATCTTGTAAAGAGAGGGAAGATTATACTTTAGTCCTTAAGTCTTTTATTGCTCTTGCGTCTTTAAAATTTCCATTTGGGACTTTAGGTTCTTCTCTTGATGGTATTGCTCGATTTCCTTTGCTAAAGCAAGGATTAAATTTTGCTCATGGAACAGGTCATGGAGTAGGCTTTTTTCTTAATGTTCACGAACTTCCTGTTTCTATTAGTCCTTTGTCTACTTATTCTTTTAAAGGTTCTGAAGTTGCTTCAATTGAGCCTGGGCTCTATCGAGATTCTGAATATGGAATTAGAACTGAAAATTTAGTTTTTGTGAAGCAAAGTTATTCAAATGAATTTGGAACTTTTTTGGAGTTTGAGAATTTAACCCTTGTACCTTTTGAAAAAGAATTAATAGTTACTGAAATGCTTTCAAAGGATGAATTAGACTATATTAATGGTTATCATGAATTTATATATTCTAGTTTGAAAGAATATCTTAGTGGTGATGAGCTGAAATTTTTAGAGATATTAACTAGTAAGATATGAGATTTGTAAGCTTATTTGTAATATTTATTACTTTTGGTTTTGTGCATTTATTTTCGCTGTCATCGGATATTATTTTTCACGATTCTTATAAGAATGCTATGGATGAGGCCCGAAATTTACATAAAAATGTTTTAATATTGGTTGGAAAAGATATTAAAGATAATTTGATAGGAGATTTTTTGAAGTCGTTTGGAGATGATAACCTTCTTAAGGCTATTGCTAAAAATAATGTTTTTTTAATTATTGATGTGAATAATGAAATTTTTGGTGAGATTAATTTAAAAAAAAGTCCCACCTTGTTTTTTGTTGATTCACAGAGTGAGCAAATTAAAGCCGCGTATGTTGGTTCTATTAGGGATACTGTTCAGTGCAATCAAGAGTTTTTAAATTATGCTTTGGGAGTTTCTAAATTAGATGATATTATTCATAAAAAGAATAATTATGAAATTAATACTCTTGATGACAAAGTTTTTTTTTATAAAACATTGGACGGTCATTGGAGATTAAAAATGAATGGTCAAGACAAAAAACTCCTTCCTTCAAAAATAGAGCTTAAGGAATTTTTAGTATTTAAGGATGAAAATGAGGGTAAACTTTACGCTTTTCCTAAGTCTAGGAAAGGTAGTATTTATTTCTCAGAAGCAGAAAATGAGGAATGGAAGCTTTTTGGACAAATAAAGTTATAGTTTGAATTTTTTTTGAGGGTTTTATGAAAATAGTTTGTTATCCTAATGATCTATTGCGAATAAAGACAAAGGCAGTTTTAAATATTGATAATGAACTTAGAAATACTGCTTTTAAAATGGTAAATTTGATGGATGCTAAGAATGGTGTTGGGCTGGCAGCACCTCAGGTAGGTCTTGATTTGTCTATTTTTGTGGTCAGAGAAAATGCAATGTCAAAACCTTTAATTTTTATTAATCCTTTGATAACGGAAACTTCTTTTGAACTTGCTCTTTATAAAGAAGGTTGTTTGAGTATTCCTGGAGTTTATTATGATCTCTTGAGGCCAAAATCTATTATAGTTGAAGCTTATGATGACAATGGTGAGTTTTTTAAGATTGAAAGTTCAGGTTTGTTAGCCAGAATTGTTCAGCATGAAATGGATCATTTAAAAGGTGTGCTTTTTATTGATTATTATGAGGATAAACTTAGGAATAACTTATTGAAGTCTTATATGAAAAAAAGGAGGTTTGTTAAAACTTGAGGATTTTTTTTGCAAGTTCTGACAGTATTGCTTTAGAGGTTTTAAGGAAAGTCTCAGATCATTATAATGTAGTTGGTGTGCTAACTGTTCCTGATAAGCCTAGTGGTCGTGGTCTCTTTTTAAAAGTTAATGACATTAAAGTTGAGGCTATTAATAGGAATATTACTGTTTTAGATCCCGTTGTACTTAATTCTGATGTAATAGGAATGGTTAAGAAATTAAAACCCGATCTTATGTTAGTTTTTTCTTATGGAAAGATATTTAGGCAAGAATTTTTAGATATTTTCCCAATGGGTTGTATTAATATTCATCCTTCTCTTTTACCAAAATATAGAGGACCTTCCCCCATTCAAACCGCTATTTTAAATGGTGATGCTATTGGAGGGATTACTGTTCAAAAAATGGCTTTGGAGATGGATAGTGGCAACATTTTAGCACAGAGTCAGTTTGAGATAAAGAGTTTTAATACAACTGCTGATATCTTTAAATATGTTTCTTTAAATAGCTTTAATCTTGTTTTGGAAGCTTTAAGTAAACTGAACAAAGGACATATTGGCATTGTTCAAGATTCAAGCAAGGCAACATATTGTTCTTTTTTCGATAAGCAACATAGAATGCTTAATTTTAATTTGAGTGCCTTTGAGATTAAAAATAAGATTAATGCTTGCAATCCTTGGCCACTTGCAAGAGCTAAGCTTGATAAAGATGAAATTATTTTTCATAGAGCTGACTTTATAAAGACTACTGATTATAGTGATCAGGCAATAGGAAAAATTGTTTCATTTGATCCTAGTAAAGGTATTTTAGTGAAGACAGAAGATGGAATTTTATTGTTATTAGAACTTCAAAGATCTGGGAAAAAGGTTTTAAATTATAAGTCTTTTTATAATGGAAATAGAGATTTAATAGGTAAAATTTTTCTTAAATCTTAAATATAAGGATATAAGGAGATGATATAGTATTGAGTGATAACAGACCACCACATAATAAAAATTTTTTAGATGATAAGAATTTAAATAGTAGTAATAATTTGTGTAAATATAATGAAAATTTAGATAACAAAGTTCTCACTTTGCCCAAACATGTAGCTAAGGGTTTAATACTTACTATTTTTGGTTCCTTAATTATTTCGTGTGCAATATTTTTTATTTTTTTAAAAAGCAATGATATTGTTGTTGTTCCAAATCTTAGTGAACTTTATCTTGAAGATGCAATTACTGAGCTTCAAAATAAAGAACTTATTCCTTATGTTGAACTTAAATTTTCATCGACTTCTCTTGATAAGGGAAAGGTAATAGATCAAAATCCTAAGGCAGGTACTGTTTTAAGACTTGATAGTAAGGTTAAGATCTTTATTAGTAAAGGAGCTGTGATTAATAAGGTTGATAGTTTTATTGGAAAAAATATTGATGATGTGCTTATTAATTTAAAAGCCAATTCAATTAATAATAACAGGATGTTTTATCATTTGTTAAAACCCATTGAAATTGAGAGTACTCTTCCAAAGGGGACAATAATCCGTCAGGAACCATCTCCAGGTACTAAGATTTCAAGCTTAGTTGATCTTCAATTTTTAGTAAGCAAGGGGCAAGAAGAACCCTCTGTTAAATATGCAAAAAATTATATTGGTCTTTATTATAAAGATGCGATTATTTCTCTTTTAAATGATGAGATTGATTTTGATATAAATTTGTCAAGTGGCAGTGATTTTGGAAGTGTTATTTTTCAATCTTTATCCCCCGGTAATAAGATTAAAAATTTTGATAAATTAACAATTACTATTAATAAACCAAGGAGTAATGATACAGATGTTTTTGGGTTTTTGACTTATAAATTGGATATGTACCCATCTAGTGTGGATATAATGGTTAAGATCAAGGATCCTAGTGGAAGTAGTTTTTTGCTTTATTCTTTTAGATCTAAGGGCGGACTTATTAAATTGCCTTATGAGGCATTAAAAGGTTCGATAATTGAACTTTATATTTATGATAGGCTTGTGAATCAAACAGTAGTAAACTGAGTTTGTTTGCTTTATTTATATTTTTTTTCACTTTTAAATTTACTTTAAAAGTGAAATGTTTGATAATGTGATTATTTATTTGATACATATTTAAGATGTTAAGAATATTATTTACTATTCATTTTTGATGTGATAATAACTGATGCTACGATTGTGGCCGTTTCTGTTCTTAAAATATTTGATGAAATGTTATAGGCATTAAAATTAAATTCTTTGATTAAGTTTATTTCTTTTGTTATAAATCCTCTTTCTGGGCCAATAATAACAACCGTATTCTTTGTTTTTATATTTAAGTCAACTAATTTGTTTTTGCTTTCTCTTTCAAGTAATATTTTTGTGGTATTAGATCCCTCATATTCTGTGTTCTTTAAAACTTCTCTTAGATTATTAAGAATTTTGACTTTTGGTATGTAGGTAATTCCACCTTGCATGGCACCTTCTATTAGATATTTTTCATATTCCCTTTCTTTAAAGAGTTTGGAAAATGAATAAGATTTTTCGCTAAGTAAAGCATTAAAAAAAATCAGTTCAGATATTCCGATGCTTCCAAGATGTGTGATTATTCTTTTTGCTGCAATTGGTCGCACTAAACCAATTATTACTTTTAACTTTTTTAGTTTATTTGACTTTGCTATTTTATGATTTTCTCTAAAAAAAAGTTTTATATCTTTTTGATATACGCATGAGTAGATGTGTTCTTCCCCAATAATACCAAATTTAAATGTTTCATTATTTTTAAGTTTTAATATCTCATTAATGTGTTTTACTCTTGAATCATTGAGTATTAATCCGTTTTTAAGTTCATCTGGGTTGATTAATATTAAGTTCATTTCTATATGTAATCCTTTATTAATTATATTGTATATATTGTATTTATGTTATAATGAAAAATCGAGTGATTTAGGAGAAAATATGGCAATTAGTTTAACTAAACAGGAATTTATTGATAAGGTTTTTGATTATAAAAATAATAAAGAGTGGGATTTTAAGGGAAAAAAACCTGCAATAATTGATTTTTATGCTGATTGGTGTGGTCCATGTAAAATGCTTGCTCCGATTTATGATGAACTTTCAAAAGAATATGGAGATAGGATTGATTTTTATAAAATCAATACTGATAAAGAACAGGAAATTTCTATGGCGCTTGGTGTTCAAAGTCTTCCTACTATTATTTTTGTTCCTGTTGGAGAAAAGCCAAAGGTTTCTGTTGGTTTTATTCAAAAAGATTCTTTTGAAGATGCAATTAAAGATTTATTTAAAGTTTAGCATGTGTAAAGAATTTTAATAAAAAATTAAAATCTTGTCTGTTTATATAATATTTTTTTAAGTTATAATTATTCTAGGATATAGTGAATTGATAAAAGAAGAGTTAAACTTATGGGCAGAAGGTGTTGAGTTTAAACATTGGGATGCTTATTATAATTTTATTTTATCTGTTCTAGATTTTCTTTATATTAAAGAATATGAACTTTCTGTTATCTTGTGTAATAATGAGTACATTCAAAAGTTAAATAGTCAATTTAGACAAAAATCCGAACCTACTGATGTTCTCTCTTTTAATTATCTTGAAGAGAGTGGACAAATAGATCATAAAATACAAGGTGATCTTATAATATCTCTTGAATATTTAGAGTTTAGTTCTTTGGAGTTTAATGTTGAACTGTACGATGAGCTTCAAAGGAATACTATACATGGTATTTTACATTTAATAGGATATACTCACAAAACAAATGACTTCCAAAATGAAGAGATGTTAATTATTCAGGAGAAAGTTTTAAGAGAAACCAGAAGGGTATTTTGATGTTCAAGTTTTTGAGTTTTAAAAATAAAAAAATAAGAGATGATGATTGTAAAAATATTGAGGAAAAGTCAAAATTTGAAACATCTTTGCTTAAGAATTTTAATTCTCTAAAGGAAACAATTGTTAAGGAAATTATGATTCCAAGAATAAGTGTGGTTTTTGTTGATTATTCTGGGAGTAAAGATGAAATTTTAAAAGTTGTGACATCTAGCAATCATTCAAGATTTCCCGTTTATAGAGAAACAATAGATGATATTATTGGGATAATTCATACGAAAGATATACTTTTGCATATGTGGAAGAGAGATTTTTATGAAATAGATCTAAGAGATATTATGCGAAAGGTTATGTTTGTTCCTGAGAGTAAGAAGATTGATTCACTTTTAAAAGAGTTCCAGGAAAATCATGTTCATATTGCTATTGTAGTTGATGAATATGGGGGAGTTGCAGGTCTTGTCACTCTTGAAGATATTCTTGAGGAGATTGTAGGAGATATTCAAGATGAGTTTGATAATGAGCTTGATGAAATAGTACCTCTTGATGATGGGAGTTATCTTTGTACCGCTAGAGTTTTGATTGAAGATTTAAATGAAAAGCTTGGATTAAGTCTTCCAGATGGGGACTTTGATACTCTTGGGGGATTTGTTTATGATTTATTCGGAAGGATTCCTTTGAAAAATGAGAAAATAAAATATAATAATTTAACATTTACCATTAAAAATATGCATCAAAGAAACATTAAAGTAATAAAAATTTCCCAGAAGGAAGGTTTATGAATTTGAAGAGATTTTTGACAATGCTTTTAATTTTTAATTTAAATTTTGGGAGTTTAATAGGTGATACTACAACCGCAATCAAATATTATCAAAAGGCACAAACATATTATCTTATGCAAAAATATTATGATGCTATTGACGAACTTCTTGAGGCTGTAAAGATTAATCCTAATTATTATGAGGCATATAAGTTTATTGCAGAAATTTATTATCTATTGAAGATATATAATCAGGCTCAGTTTTTTATAGAGAAAGCCTATAAAATGTCAAATGGTGATACTGAATATAAGATTCTTTATGCGAATATATTGCTTAAAAATAATGGAACAGCACAGGCTAAGAAATTTTATTCGGAAGTTTTAGCAAAGCAAAAAAATAATATTGATGCTTTAGTGGGACTTGCTTCAATTTTTGAGGAAGAAGGATTGCTTATTGCAGCTGCTAATTATTATCTATCTATTCTTGAGTATAATCAGACAAATTATAATGCATTTGAGCGTCTTATGAGCATTTATGAAAAATTAAACATGAATGATAAGGCGCAGCATTTAATAAACAAAGTAAGGGGTAATTTTACTTCTTTGCCAGATTTTCATAAAAGGGTGGCAGAATTTTCTATTAAGACTAATAGTTTAGGAGTTGCTGAGAAATATGCTCAAAATTACTTAATGTTAGTAAGAACTACTTATAGAGATTTTGGACTTGTTGATGCTTATCGTTTACTTGCCCTTGTTTATTTATATCAGTCTAAGTATGAAGATGCAACCGATTTTCTTCAAAAGGCAATACTTGTTGATCAAAATTCTGATGAACTTTATTATTTGCTTGGTTATTCTTATTTGAAGCTTGAAAAAGTTGATAAAGCCGTTTTAAACTTTGAGAGATCTAAGAGTATGAAAAAGGACTTGGAATTTTATGATATAGCTCTTGAAGAAAGTTTTTTTGTATCTAATTTTAGGAGTTCGTTTCAAAAAAATAATGGTGCTAATATAGGAATTTCTAAAAGATATGAAAATGAGGGATTAAAGGCTTTTAAAAATTTAAACTTAGATAGAGCAGTATTTAATGTAAGGAATGCTATTGATATTTATCCTGATAATGATAGTGCTAGGTTTTTACTTGCTAAAATTTATAAATTTATGAAATTAGATGTGATGGCTTATGAGGAACTATATTATTTAATAGAGCATAGAAAGGTTACAGATACTAAAATTTTAGATTTTTATGATGTAGTTGCATTTGAGATTAGAAGTTCTTTATTTTTTAAATATGGTTATAAGACCATTGGTGATTTAAATAGGCTTTATAATAATCAAACAGTTTATAGAGTAGGTATTTTTACTCAAAATGAGAACAAGGTTTTTGGTGCAAATGATTTAATTTTAAAATATGCTGAGAGAATACTTGATCGTAATTTAAATATAGAAGTAGTTAATTATAGATTCGATTATAATAAAGATAAAGATTATTTGGTAAGTAGTTTTTCTGAAGAATTTTCTTATGCAAGGAATAATAATCTTGATTTGTTTTTGATGTTCGATCTTGATGTAGATGTTTTTAAAAATTCGGCTAATTTAAGAGTAGATATTTTTTCAGGTAAGACGGGTGTTAAAGTTAAGTCTTTCGATTATAATTCTGGAGGAGTTCTGTATTTAAGTGATATTTTAAGTTCTTTTTCTAGAGATTTTAATGATTATTTACCTAAAAAGGGAGAGATCCTTCAGATTAAGAGAGATGATGTTCTCATTAATCTTGGACATGTGAATGATGTGAAAAAAGGTGATGTTTTTTTAGTTCTTAAAGAAGGAGCTTTAAAGTATACTAGTGATAGTTCTAGTTTTATTAGCTATAGTAAGTCGGATATTTTAGGTGAAATTTCTATTGAAGAGATTGGTGATTACATTTCCAGAGGGCTTTTAAAAGCACCTACTCTTTTAAGAGATTATATTCAGGAAGGATATACAGTTTTTATAAAAAAATAGTTTGACACTTGTGGTTAATTAATTTATGATTTAATAATTCTAATAGATAATACAAAATAGATGGAGGAGTTGTATGAAGCTAGCTATTAATGGCTTTGGGCGTATAGGTAGAAATGTTTTTAAAATTGCTTTTGAGAGAGGAATTGAAGTTATTGCAATAAATGACTTAACAGATCCTAAAACACTTGCTCATCTTTTAAAATATGATTCAACTTTTGGAATATATAATAAAAAAGTAGAAGCAAGAGATGGAGCAATTATAGTAGATGGAAAAGAAATAAAAATTATTGCTGAACGCGATCCAAAAAACCTTCCTTGGGGCAACCTTGGAGTTGATGTTGTAATTGAATCAACAGGTGTGTTTTCATCAGCAACAAGTGATAGAGGTGGGTATCTTGATCATGTTGAGCATGCCGGTGCTAAAAAAGTAATTTTGACAGTACCTGCTAAGGATGAGATTAAGACAATTGTACTTGGTGTAAATGATCATGAGATTACTTCTGATTTGAAAGCTGTTTCTAATGCTTCATGCACAACAAACTGTCTTGCACCTCTTGCAAAAGTTTTGCATGAGACTTTTGGGATTGAACAAGGTCTTATGACTACTGTTCATGCTTATACAAATGATCAAAAAATCCTTGATTTGCCACATGCTGATCTTAGACGAGCACGAGCTGCGGCTCTTTCAATTATTCCTACTTCAACAGGTGCTGCTAAGGCTGTTGGACTTGTTTTACCTGAACTTAAGGGTAAACTTAATGGTACTTCTATGAGAGTTCCTGTTCCAACAGGTTCTATTGTCGACTTTACAGTGCAACTTAAGAAAAAAGATGTTACAAAAGAAGAGATCAATTCTGTGCTTAAGAAAGCATCAGAGTCTAGAGAACTTAGTGGTATTTTAGGATATACAGAAGATCCAATAGTATCTTCAGATATTAAGGGAAATTCTCATTCTTCAATAGTTGATGGTCTTGAAACAATGGTGTTATTAAATGGTTTTGTAAAAGTACTCTCATGGTATGACAATGAATTTGGGTATTCTACGAGAGTAGTTGACCTTGCACAAAAGTTAGTGAAATAAGAAAAAAATGGTCTTGAGGTAGTTATAAATGTCAATAAAAACGATAAAGGATTGTGACTTTTCAGGCAAGCGTGCTTTAGTAAGATGTGATTTTAATGTTCCCTTGAAAGAAGGGAACATTACTGATGATACCAGAATTAGGGCTGCATTACCTACAATAGAGTATCTTAAGTCTCAAGGAGCCAGTGTTGTTCTTATGAGTCATTTGGGTAGGCCAAAGGGAGAGAAAAATCTTAAATATTCTCTTATGCCTGTTGCTAAAAGGTTATCAGAATTATTGGGACAAGATGTTAAGATGCTACCTGATTGCATCGGTGATGAAGTAGCAAACACTGTTTCTTGTATGAAAAATGGAGATATTGTTTTACTTGAGAATTTAAGATTTTATAAGGAAGAAGAAGAAAATTGTGATGCTTTTGTAAAGAAATTATCTCAAAATGGTGATATTTTTGTAAATGATGCTTTTGGAACTGCTCATAGAGCACATGCTTCTACAGCCGGACTTGCAGCTTATTTACCAGCCGTTGGTGGATTTTTAATGGAAAAAGAAGATGAATTTTTGGGCAAAATTTTAAGAAATCCTGAAAGTCCATTTGTTGCAATAATTGGCGGTTCAAAAGTTTCTTCAAAAATTGCAGTATTGGAATCTCTTTTGCCAAAATCAAATGTAATGGTAATTGGTGGTGGAATGGCATATACCTTTTTAAAGGTAGAAGGGTATTCTATTGGAAAGTCTCTTTTAGAGAATGAATATATTGATGTGGCTTCATCTTTTTTAAAAAAGGCAAAAGAATTAGATGTAAAAGTTATTTTACCACTTGATCATGTTGTTGCAAGTGAATTTAGGGAAGATTCTATTCCCGAGTATGTTGATTCTGTTGATATCCCTAATGATAAGATTGGTATGGATATTGGAGAGAAAACTTTGAGAAAAATTGAAGAAGTTCTTGTTAGTGCAAAGACTGTGATTTGGAATGGGCCTCTTGGGGTCTTTGAATTTAATTCTTTTTCTAAAGGTACAGCAAAGGTTGCAGAATATGTTGCAAGTTGTTCTGGAATCACGGTTGTTGGTGGAGGAGATTCAGTGGCTGCTGTGAATAAATTTAATTTATCTGAAAAGATAACCCATGTTTCAACAGGGGGTGGAGCTTCTCTTGAATATCTTGAGGGAAAAATTTTACCAGGTATAAAAGTGTTGGAGAAGTAAAATGAGAAAGATATTTTTAGCGGGAAACTGGAAAATGCACTATACAAGTATGGAAGCCGCAGGTGTTGCTAAACAAATTGTAGACGGAGTTAAAAATATTAAGGATAATGTTGTGGTTATGATAACACCCACATTTACATCTCTTTGTAAAGTTTGTGAAGTTACAAGAGGAAGTAATGTTCTTCTTGGTGCGCAAAATATGTCTTATGAGGATAGTGGAGCAAGAACAAGTGAAATTTCGCCTTCTATGCTTTTGGAATTTGGGGTCGATTACGTAATACTTGGGCACTCTGAATGTAGAACTTATCTTGGAGATACTGATGAAGTAGTAAATAAAAAAGTTCTTGCAGGACTTAAACATCCATTTAAATATTTGATTCTTTGTATTGGGGAAACTCTTGAGGAGAGAGAGAATAATAAAACTTTGGATGTTGTTTTAAATCAGATTAGAAAAGGATTAATTTCTGTGTCTGAATCTGATCTTAAACGAATAATTTTAGCTTATGAGCCTGTATGGGCAATTGGAACTGGAAAAACAGCAACAAAAGAAGAGGCCCAAGAAATTCACAGAGCAATTAGGCGTGAGATTGAATCATTGTATTCAGCTTCAGCGGCAAGTAACATTATTATTCAGTATGGTGGTTCTGTTAACATTGATAATGTGGAAGACCTTATGGGTGAGAGTGACATTGATGGAGCATTGATTGGTGGTGCATCTTTAAAGGCCGATTCATTTTTGAATATAGTTAATAAGGTGGCCAAATAAGGGGTTTATTTTGGAGTTATTTAGATTTTTAATTTTTGTCTTTTTTATTATTACTTCATTTATGATTATTTTGTTAGTCTTATTTCAAGATGAACAAGGTGATAGTATTGGAGGCGTATTTGGAGGTGGTAGTTCTTCTATTTTTGGAGCAAAATCTTCAAATATTGCGATAAGAATTACAGCATTCTTTATTACGCTTTTCTTTATTTTTGTGATAGCATTGTCTTTTATTAATACCAAAAGAGTTGATAACAGTTTGTTAAAGGACGTTAAGACAAATGAAAAAAGTTCAACATTTTGGAATGATGATACAAATCAAAATGAAGAAAATGAAGATGCTGTTAATGAAGATACTTTAAAGAAAGAAGAATAATAAAATCTAAGTTAGAATGACTTGTCTGATAGGCTATTGAAATTAAATATTAGGCAAGTTAGTCTATTGAAAGTCTATTGAATTTTTATTGTGTTCTTTTAGATATTTTAAAGTTTGACTAAAATGATTTGAGCCTAAAAAACCATTATGTGCAGAATAAGGGGATGGGTGGCTTGTTTCAAGAATTAAATGTTTGGATGCATCTATTAATTCTTTTTTTCCTCTTGCAAAATTACCCCATAACATAAACACAACATTATTTAGATTTTTTGAAATAATTTTTATTACTTCGTTTGTAAAAATTTCCCATCCAATATCCTTGTGAGATGATGGACGTCCTTCTTCTACTGTTAATATTGAATTTAGTAAAAATACGCCTTGTATTGCCCATCGTGTTAGATCTCCATTTGGAATAGTTTTAATTTTTAAACTTCTCTCTATTTCTTTAAAAATATTTTGTAGTGATGGGGGTATTTTGATATCTGAATTAACAGAAAAGGCTAAACCATTAGCTTGTCCTTTTCCATGATATGGATCTTGTCCAAGTATTACTATTTTTATATCTTTGAATGGCAAAGAATCAAATGCATTAAATATTAATTTTGGTGGTGGAAATATTTTGTCCTTTTTAGTTTTATATTCGTTTTTTATGAAATTCACAAGCCTTTTAAAATAGCTTTTGCAAAATTCGCCTTTTAACGTTTCTTTCCAAGATTCTTCTATCTTTACTTCCATTCTTATATTATATAAAAAATAAATTGTTTTTTAATATTTGAATTGGATTTTATTATTTTTTTATATAAAATTGTATTTTGTGAGTAATGATATCTTGAAGAGAATAGAAATTTTGTCTGAATTTATCACGCAAAGAAGGCGAGAGAAAATAGATGAAGTTTTAAGTAATCGCACAAATTATTTGACACTTGTACTTGAAGATATTTTTCAGCCTCAAAATGCAAGTGCAACGATGCGTACGATTGAAATTTTGGGACTTAGTAATATTCATATTATTGAGACCAATAATAAATATACTTTAAATCCAGGTGTTGTTCTTGGAGCTTCAAAATGGATAGATATAATTAAATATAAATGTGTTAAATCTGCATTTGATAATCTGAAGGGTAATGGATATAAAATAGTAGCTACATCGTTAGATAATGAGGCTATATTTCTCGAGGATTTTCCAATTGATTATAAAATGGCAATATTTTTTGGAACAGAATTAACAGGTCTTAGTAATACAGTCTTAGAAAATGCTGATTTGCATTTAAAAATCCCAATGTATGGGTTTACTCAAAGTTATAATCTTTCTGTAGCCGTTTCAATAGTCTTTTATTCATTGATTAGTCGTTTAAGAAAAAGTTCTATTAAATATTTGTTGAATGAAGATGAAAAATTGGTTTTAAAACTTGATTATTATAGAAAAATTGTAAAAAAGTATCAAACTATTGAGAAACTTAAGCTTTTCTAACTTTCAAAGCATTTAAAAAATAATAGATAAAAGTATCAATGATCATGATTGTGATAGTAAAAATCCATGAGCTTTCTACCATGTTGATATTATTGCCAGGATATAATTGTGCTATCATATGCATTGAGATGTTAGCTAATATATAAGCTATACATGCGGAACATAATCTTGACAAATTATGATTTATCAATTTATTGATAATGTTGTTCTTTTGTAATGTAGAATATATTTTTATGTTAACATAATTACATAAATATATAATATATGTTCCAGTGAAAATTATTGCAGTATAGGAAGCGTTGTTAAACAATACTTTTAAATGTATATTAGAAGTGTCAAATTCATTTTGTTGAAAATATAATGTAAAATGAATCATTATTACAAAGGTTATATGTATAAACATGTTTAATGTTGTTGACTCTATTGCTAATTTATCATTGTATTTTTCTGTAATTAGGTTTAATGAGCAAAGAATTGAGAGAAATATTATTCCTACTAGGCTTATTTGCTGTTCGAATATAAATACTTTTTTCAATATAATGAGATTTGAAAGTATTGTCATAATGATGTTAAAACAAACAAGACCCGATTTTCCAAATAGATAGTATAACAATGTTAATTGTAGGTATACAAATACTAGTAAGGTCGTCCATAAAATCATGTCCATCACATCATTAATTATAACATAGATTGATAGGCAATAGTTAAAGGGATATTTCTGTTATATTGAATTTTTTTTGTTTTGATATACACATTTTGCAATGTAAATGAAAGGAGTTCCTAGTATGCCCGCAAATCCTTTAATGAAATATGTGGAAATTACTATATCTAAATAAGCTTCTTTTGGGAATATATTAAAATATGTTGCAATACTTACAAAGATTATTGTATCTATTAGTTCGCTTACTAAAGTTGAGCCGTTGCTTCTTATAAATAAGAATTTTGGGAATTTATCTTTAATAAATTGGTATAGGTATATGTCATTTAGTTGAGATATGATGTATGCGATAATTGATGCAACTAATAGAATTGGAATTGAAGAAAAAATGCTTTCTAGGCTTTTTAAATATATATCGGAACTACTTGTTGAAAAATAAAGTTGAATATTTGTGATGAATGCAAAAGCTATGAAGCTTATAAATCCAATATAAACTGCTTTTTTTGAGATTTTTCGACCATAAAATTCTGATAAAATATCTGTTGCAACATATGATGAAGCATAAATAATATTACCAAGTGTGGCATTAAATCCAAATATTGTGATTTGCTTTAAAACTTGAATATTTGCGATAATTACAGATGATGTTACCCATGCGAACAATCCCTTTTTTCCAAAAAGTTTGTATATAATAATTAAAATTGAATAAGTACAGATTAACATAATGAACCATAAAATTTCGTTATTCAAAAGGACTCCTTGCATCATTTATTATTTTATTTTTTATTACATATATTGTTGAATATATTAGGACCATTATAAGCTTTTAGATGTTGTTTTGCAAATTGGATTGTTTTGCCTTTTTAGGTGCATTTATGTTATACTTTCTCTTTAAAGTATGAACAGGGGATGTTTTGGATTTGACTAAAAACTTTAGTAGCATAAATTGCAAGCAGAGGGAATCTCTTAAAACTTCTTTAATAAATGCAAAAAATAATAACTTTACAAGTTCAAATCTTGTAATGGCTGCTTAAATTAGCAGAGAGTTCTGTTGGATTTTGCTTTGAGATTCAGCTTATACTCTTTCAAGACATCAAAGCTTGCTTAAGAATATTTCAAGTTGATTTTTAGGGACTTTTAAACTTGAGAGTAATTTGGTGGTTTGCTAGTTTATCCAAACCTTATTACTTTTTTTAAAAACACTAGCTAAGCTTGTAGATATTTATGATATTATTTTTAGGACGCGGGTTCAATTCCCGCCATCTCCAATATTGTTATACATTAGAATACACATTTATTTAAAGTATTATTTGAAAAGCGTCCTATCGGAATCGAACCGACATCATTAGCTTGGAAGGCTAAGGTAATTAACCATTATACGAAGGACGCATAAAGAACAGAGTTGATTTTATAAAAAAAATGTACTTTATGTCAATTGATTTTATTATTAATTTTGGCTAGTATTTTTTTTATTTAGTAAGTACAATTATGTTAACTTTTGTGTGGGTTGATATAATATAAAGACTTTTTGTGTGGAGGACTTAATGGGCGAGAGAGGGGAAGTATATTCTGATAAGTTATTTACAAATTCTGATAGAACTTATTTTTTTAATGTCAAAGAAAATAGGAAGGGCGATTATTTTTTGAATATTGTAGAGAGTAAGAGAAATGTTAATGGAGATTTTGAGAGACATTCGGTTTTTGTTTATGAAGAAAATATTGAAGAATTTGAGTCAAATTTATTAAGAGCTATTTCTGTTGTTAAGAAAAAAATTTCTAAGAATTCGGTTACAAGAGGGGAATATCATAATGATTTTGATCGACACAGAGAAAGGAGTAAAAACGGTAATTTTAGTTTTGACAGGAATTATCGTTTTTCAGATAAATCTAGAGATGAGAATAATTAAAATTTTATTTAAATGAGTTGGAAGCTTCTTCTGTGAAGCCTTGAAATTCCATATTTTTTTATTGCGTTTTTATGTTCCTTTGTTGGATATCCTTTGTTTTTTTTAAGTGCATATAAAGGATAAATTTTATCGTATTCATCCATCAATTTATCTCTTTGTACTTTTGCAATGATTGATGCTGCTTTTATCTCATTAATCATAGAATCTCCTTTAATTATTGCTTGGATTTTTTTAGCTTTTATTTTTGGAATAAATTTTCCGTCTACAAGTACCAAATCACAGTCTATATTTAATTTTTCATATGCAATTTGCATTGCAAGGAGCGAAGCATGATGAATATTGATTTTATCAATAATATCATTAGGTACTTCTGCAAATGCATAATATGAATTTTCGAGTATTAATGATGATAGATATTCTCTTTTTGTTTTGTTAAGTTTTTTTGAATCATCTAGTGCATTTAAAAATTTGGGATTTCCTTTAAAAATAACAACTGCACTTAAAACAGGTCCGAAAATACAACCTCTTCCCACTTCATCAATTCCACAAATCATCACTATTGATTATAATATGAAATTGTTCTTAGTAAATTAATTTAATTGGGAGTGGCTTTGTTTTTAGAAAAAATAGGACTTTTCGGTTTTAAATCTTTTGTTAAAATGCAGGAGTTAAAATTAAATAGTAGTTTTAATTTTATTGTTGGGCCTAATGGTTGTGGAAAAAGTAATTTGTTAGATGCAATTCGTTTTTGTATAGGGGAAGATAATTTAAGTGTTTTAAGAGTTAAATATATAACAGATTTAATTTCTGCTACTAAGTCTGGAGAATCTAATTTTGCTGAAGTAACTCTTTTTTTTAATAATGAAGATTTATCTGTGAGTGATTTTAGGGATAGATTTTACATTAGAAGAAGACTTTATAAAGATGGTACAAGTGAATATTTTTTGAATAATGATACTTTAAATCTTAAAAGTTATGAAAGTCTTATCAATAAGTTAAGGCTAAAGAATTCACCTTATATGTTTATTAATCAAGGTAAAATTGAAAAAATTTCTTCAAGTGGAAATATTAATTTAAAATCTTTAATAGAAGAGGCGAGTGGAATAGATATACTGAGAGTTGAAGAAGAACAGGCATATAAGAGATTGGAAAAGTCAAAAGAAAATTTGAATTCTCTTTTGACTTTAAGAGATGAATTGAATGAAAAATATGAAAAGATCAAAAATGATTTTTTTCTTAAGGGTAAGTATCAAAAATTAAAGACGGATTTAGAGATATTGGAGAAGAATTTAAGATTAAAAAAATTATTTAATATTAATTTTGAGTTAAATGAACTTAAGAGCAGATTGGATATTAAGGATATAGATAAGATTTTATCTTTAAATAGCTTTTCTATTGAAAGTGTTAAGGAAAAGTTAGAATTTTATTCTTTTAGAGAAAAAAATGTTATTAAGAATATTGAGGTAATTAAGAAAGAAATTGAAACTTTAAAATCAAAATTGCTTGAAATAGAGATCAAGATTCAAAAATTAGAACATGACAGAAAAGGAAAATTGAACTTGGCAAATATTTTTATGAGCAATAAAGTGCAAATTGAATCGGTAAAGGTTGGCATAAATGAAGAATTAATGGATTTAAATAATTCACTTCAATCTAAGAAGAAAGATTTTTTTGCTGTTACTGATGAAATAAATA
The DNA here is from genome assembly GCF_023035815.1 of Borrelia parkeri. Lineage (NCBI taxonomy): Bacteria > Pseudomonadati > Spirochaetota > Spirochaetia > Spirochaetales > Borreliaceae > Borrelia > Borrelia parkeri. Next base: position 43,755 of record NZ_CP073159.1, on the reverse strand, counting down.
GGTATACTAGAAGTTTTTTTGAACTTGTTGATTTAGTTTTATCAATTTCTAAAGAGAGTAACATAGAAGAATTTGAACTGTTAAAGAAAAATATTTTGAATTCTTTAAAATTTTTTGAGGATACTTTAAGTATAAAATATATTAAAGAAATTAGGGAAAATTTACTTAAGTATATAGTTAAAGAAGATAAGCTTTTAAATTTATTAAAGGAAAAAATTGAACCTATCTTTGAGCAGAATGTTGATTTAAGGAAATTTCTGCTTGCAAAAAATAATTCTAAGACTAGTCTTGCAAAGGAAATCACTACTATTGAGGGGCTGGTGTCGAATAAAACGGCCAAATTAAACGAGATATTAGGAGAAATTGAATATACAGAGCTTTCTAGGCTTAAGAATGAGGATGAGATTAAATTGATAGATAGTAATTTAAGATTTTTATTTGAAACTAGGGATGAACTTAGAGAAAGACTTAATAATTTGAACTTAAAATTAGATGAACTAAGTTTGGAGAGAAGTGATATTAATGTTAATTTGGATAAATTTTTAAGTGAAGCTAAGGGTAGTGAATTAGTTTCTAGTAATGAGGTTAATTCTTTAAATTTGTTAGATGCTTTTAAAAATTCATCTTATTATGAATATATGAAAAAACAGGCAGAATATGACATTTTATTTAATTCTAGTTTAGATATTGCAGATGAGATAAAAGATTTTAATCTTGTTAATAATAATTTAGAAAAATTTGAATTTACAGAAGATATGGCCAAAATAGATGTTTTACAAAAAGAAATTAATATGATTGAACATAATAATTATATTTTTTTTAATGTTGAGAGAGAATATAATGAGATAAAAGAAAAGGTTGAGAGAATAAGTTCACAAATAGATGATTTAAATTCAACTAAGGAATCTTTAAATAAGCTGAGAAAAAAAATAAAAAGGGAAATTGATAAAAGATTTAATGATGCTTTTAGTGAGATTAATAATCATTTTATTTATTTTTTTAATCGAATGTTTAAGGGCAATGGAAGTCTTTTTTATGATAAGGATTCAGGTGAGATCGAAATCAAAATAGACTTTAAGGATAAATTAGCAAAGGGAAATAAAATGCTTTCTGGGGGTGAACATTCTTTAATTAGCATAGCATTTTTATTTGCTTTGTATTATTATTCTCCTGCTTCATTTTGTGTTCTTGATGAAATAGATGCTTCTCTTGATTTTGAAAATAGTAATAAACTATCAGTCCTTTTAAAGGAACTTGGTCAGAGAGTTCAATTGTTTGTAATAACTCATAATATGTATATTGCTCAAAGAAGTAAAAATTTAATCGGTATTACTAGTGATAATGGAGAAAGTGTAATATTTAATATATAATTTATTAAGTATATTAGGGAATTTATTATGAGAGAGAAAAAATTTCGTTTTCAACAATATTTTTTAATTTTAATATTTTTATCGATTATTGTTTCTTTTCTTACTTATTTTTATTCATATAGAATGATTGAAAAGACTCGCAGTAATACAGAAGAACATTTAAATCAAAAATTAAAATTACTTAATATAGAAGATTTTTATTTTGATTTAAATTCTAGTCTAAATATGGATGATTTTTTCTTTCCCAAACCTAATCTTCCTGATGGCAAGTTAGGAGATAGTGTAATGCATCATCAGTCAATTAGTGAAGAGCTTCTTAAGAGTCTTTGGGTAAAGTCAGATAATTTGTTTAATATTGATTTAGAGAAAGAAAATGAATCATTAGTTGATAAAATTTTGGAAAATTATAAGTGAGTAAAGAATGTTTTATTTATTGTAATTTTTTATTTTTTATTATTAATATTATACCTTCTTTAGCTTTTGAAAATCGGTATACTACTTATGAGCTTGATTTTAGTAGCGAAAAGCAAGAATTTTTGGTAAATACTAATTCAAAATTTAATTTTTTTTTTAAAGATTCTACTTGGATTTATATTAAAAATGTAAAGAATAATGCCTTCATCAGGCTTTTAGCAGAATCCTATCAAAATGGAGCTATGTTTACTTTTCAAACTTCAAAGAATGTTGGAATTATTATATTGACTTTTAAATATCAAAATGTGAAGGATGCTAGGGAGTTTTCTAAAAATGTGATTTTGAAAATTGCTAAAGGGAAAGAATCTTCCAAGTTGAATGAAATGAATCCCGAAGATAATTTAAGTTTAGATAAGGTTATTAAAACTGATAAGAGTAATAATAATTTAAGCTTAAGAGACATTATGAAGAGAGCTTTAAATTTATCTTACATTAATGACTATAAAGGAGCAATTGCATTACTTAATAAATATGATTTTGATGATAATGAATATACTTTATTAAAAGCCGAGCTTTATTATAAGAGCGGAGATTATCTGAATTCTTACTTAAATTACTTGAATTTAAGAGATGTATACTTTAATAAGATTTTTTTAAATCTGATTGATCTTGGAATTAAATTAAGTAAGGTGGAAAATGTATTAAAAGATGTTAGATTTTTAGTAGAAAATAATATTGATTTTAGTGAGAATACTTATCTTGATATTCTTGAATTTTTGTTAATGAATGGCGAATATGAATTTTTTTTGAATTTAAGTTTGCTATACTATCCAAAGTATTTAAATTCAAGGTTCCCAGATAGATATAACTATTTGTTAGGCAAACTATATGAGACTGAGAGCAAGTATAAAGATTTTATAAAGTCTCTTAGTTATTATAAGAGAGTTATTGATAGCTATCCTTTTAGCAGTTATTATGAGCTTTCTAAATTGAGATTTTTATTTTTAAAACGGTTTTTTTAGGAGAATTTGGTATGATTAGACGTAGACTTACTAAACAACTGGAAGTTATTAAAGATTATCTTTGGGATATGAAGGAGTGTGTTCTTAAAATCATAGAAAACTCGTTAATAGCTTTGGAATCTAGAGATAAAAATTTGGCTAAAAAGATTATCAATGAGGATGAGAAAATGATAGATGATTATCAATATGATATTGAGGATTTATGTGGGCGAATAATTGCTACTGAACATCCTGTCGCTACTGAACTTAGAGAGATTTTGGCAATTATTAAAATAATCAGTTCTCTTGAGCGTATTGCGGATCATTCTACTAAAATTGTAAAGGTTGTACTTCTTTTAGAATCTAATGTAGGTGATTTTTCTTCGGTTGACATTTATCAAAAGCCTTTAAGGGAGATGGCAGACACAGCAAAAGATATGCTTGCAAATATTTTTGATGCGTATTTTGATGGAGATTTTGTTAAAATACTTAAAATAGTAAAGTATGATAATATTATAGATAAATTATTTTCAAAGCAAAAAACAATTGTAATTGATGCGATGAAAAATAATCCAGAGAATTTAGATTATCTTTTAAATATATTATTTTTAAATAGTTTTTTAGAAAGAGTAGGGGATCATGTTGCAACGATAGGTGAGTTACTTTATTTTGTTAAAGTGGGAGAAAAAGTAAATCTGACTTAAAGAAATATGATGTAAGTTATGAAAAAACAATTTTCACTTGTTTTATTCAGTTGATTTTTTTATATGTTGCTGGCATGATGTATTCTAAATTTTTACTGTCTCTAATTGCTTCTGAATGACCAATGAGTAAATAAGAGTCATCTTTTAAATGTTGAGTGAATTTTTCAGCAAGTTTATTTCTAGTTTTTTCATCAAAATAAATCATTACATTTCTGCAAAAGATTAAATCAAATTTTTTCTTGAATGGGAAAATTTCATTCATTAGATTCAATTTTTTAAATAGAATCATTTTTTTTAGTATGTCTTTGACTTCGAATTTGTCATTTGTAAGCTTATTTAAATATTTGATTTTTAGATGATTGGGGAGAGCCTTTACCCGATCTTCAGAATAAATTCCCATTTTAGCTTCATTAAGAACAGTAATGGAAATATCTGTTGCTAATATTTTTGCTTTGCAGTGAATTTTGTTGTTGTTTATGTATTCATTTAATATCATTGCAATTGTGTATGGTTCTTCTCCACTTGAGCATCCAGCTGACCATATTCTAATTTCTTCTTCTCTTGATTGAGCCATTTGCGTAAGCATTTTGGGTAACAATTTCTTCTCAAGAAATTCAAAATGGTTAGGTTCTCTAAAAAAATAAGTGTGATTTGTTGATATTTTATCCACTAGTTCTATTAAAGATATTTGATTGTTTTGTTTTTCTAAGTAATTGATGTATTCTGTAAAATTGCTCAAATTTTTTGCTCTGATTGTTGATGATAATCGACTTTCAATTAACAATTTTTTTTTATCGTTAAGATTAATACCGAAGTTATTATAAATTATTTTGGTAAGCCTATTAAACTCTTCTTGATTTATTTTGATATTAAATTCATTATTCATACACATTGTCTTCTATCATATTTTTCATTATTAAGTTGTAGGGATCTTTTAAATTCCCAAAAACATTTTATGTACATTTATGATACCAAAAATGCTTTTTGATATAAATATTTTAATTGAAATAATATGTTAATTATGCTATTTTAATATCTAAAATGTTATTTTATTTAAATTATAAAGGTTGTTTTTATGCGTAAGAGAGTAAATCAAGCAAAAGAAGTTATATTCAAAGTTGATTTTAATGATAAAAAAGTTGGGATATGGGGGCTTTTAGCACTTATCTTAATTGTGTTTGGATTTATTATTGCCCCCTTAATGCCAGGTTTATTTGATACTACTGATTCATCTAGTTTAAAATTTGGATCTTATAAAGGACAACCAGTTTATTATGAAAAAGACAACAAATTTGCTCAATATGTTAAATCTTACTCAAATTTTTATTCTAAATTGAAAAAAAATAATAGTCTTGATATAGAGTATTTTATTTGGAACTTGGCTTTTATGAAATACATTGAAGATATTGCCTTTGTTGATTTGGCAAAGACTAATAGTTTCTATGTTTCAAAAAATATTTTGAATAAGAATTTAATGAATTCTCCTATGTACTTAGACTCTAGTGGTAATTTTAGTCCCAAGAGATATAATAAAGTTTCTGATTATCAGAAGTTTAAAATTCATAATGAAGCAGTAGACAATTTACTCTCTTCAAACATACAGGTTTTGTTAAGCAGTAGCTTCATATTGCCAGATTCTCTTCTGAATGCTATTAAAAGTATGAATGAAATTAGACGCAATATTGTATATGTTTCACTCTCATACCAGGATTTTCCAAAAGATGAGGTGATCTTTTATGCTGATCAGAATCAAAAATTATTTAAGAGTTTAGATATTGTTTCTATTCGTTTTAAAAATTTAAGCGATGCTGGTGGTGCTTATGAGAAATTGTCTAAAGGTATGCCTTTTGAAGAAGTTGCTAAAATTTATTCCGAAGATGTTACTAATTTTAAAGGTATTGCATCTTCTAAGAAGTATTATTTTGATTTGGATCTTGTCCTTGAGAAAAAGGAAGATCTTGCTGCAATTTTTTCTTTGAAGATGAATGAATTTACTAGTCCTATTAAATCTAAAAATGGAGATGGATATGATATATATAAAGCATTGAGCAATATTGGTGATTTTGATAAAAATTCAGAGCATGATATTAGTTCTGTTAGAAACTATATAGAAACTTATGAACCTAGTGTTATTGAGACTTTTCTTGAAAAAAAGCTTAATGATATTCTGAATGAAGTTAATTTTGATGGACCGCAACAAGTTTTTAAAAAACATAATTTGGTATTGAAAGAAGATGTTGTTAATCTTGCGTATAATATGAATATTTATCCTAGTACTTTACGGGAACTATCAGTTTTCAGTAATAGTAAAGATTTTTATGATGTCATCTTTGATTTGAAAGAAGGTCAGTGGTCTAAGCCCTTTTTAGCAGATCAGCGAGTTTATTTATTTTCTTTCAGTTCAAGTGTTAATGATTCGGTTAATTCTGATAATTTAATTAAAGAAGATCGTATGCTTGATATCCTTTATCAGGCAAATAATAAGTTGGTGTTGGATTATATTTTGAATAAAAATAATTTTAAGGAAAATTTTAATGAAGCATTCTTTTCTTTACAGGATTTTAGTTTAAAGACCAGCAATTAGTATGTTTAGAAATTTAAGTTGTTGTTGGTATAGATAAAAATCATGTGATATGTGTTTTAAAAAATGGATTATATTTCTTTTTGTAACTTTGTTCTCTTGTGTTAAAGGCAGTAAAGATTTTATTGTTTTTAATAAAGAGATGAAAAAAATTAGTGAAATAAGTTATTCTGATACAGATTTAAGTGGAGATACTGGAGAAGATGTCTTTGGTTCTTTGATTGACCTTAAGGGTTACAAAATTTTGTCAGTTCATCAGGAAAATTTAAATTTAGATGTTTATTTTGAACAAGTGGTTTTAGCACAGAATTTTGCAGATCTTAAAACTTATTTATTTATTATTGGTTTTGATCCAAAGAGTCATGAAGCAGTCGTTCTTTTTAAAACCCAAGTAAATATTGATTCTAAAAATTCTTACAATATGTATCTTGAAGATATTACTGGTGATTATAATTTTGATATAGTAATTCAAGGTTTTTTAGATGAAGATTCTGTTTTGTATATCTTTCAAAGAGCAGTTGCTAATGATGTCGCCTCGTATAGACCTATATTTTTTGATAAGGTGAATGGAAGTATTATTATAAATAAGTATGATAGATCTTCAGCTTATGATGATAAAAAGTCAAGGGAGAGTTATTCTATTTCTTTGGAAAGGTATGAGAAGCAGGGTGAGGATATGATAGTAAGTAAAATAGAAAAGTATGAGTATTCTCAATTGCAAGGTAAATATTATCCTTTATCTGCTAGTGAGAAAGTCAGGCGGATAGATAATGATGTATATAAAACTTTCAAAAATTTACCCAAAGAAGAAGTTTATAAATTTTTATATGGTGTTTGGTATGATAGTAATGCACATCAACGTTTAAGGAAATCAAATTTTGAGGATGCTTTATTTTTATCATTCAATAGGCATCTTAATGAAATTAGTATTTTTAAAAACAATTCTCAAGAAATTGCACACATTGAGTATATCTCAAGACCTGCTTATAATACTCTTAATATCAGTACCAAGTCTATTTTTTCAGATTTAATAGTATATAATTTTTGGATTAAAATTATTGATATTGATAATATTGAGATAAAAATTGATACTGGAACAGATGCTTATGATAAATATGGATTCTCAGGTATTTTTAAACGATTTAATGATTCTGTTTTAGTTGAGGATGATAAGGATTCTTTGTTTATTCCAAATGGTAATTATGTGTGTAAGGATATCATTTATGATTTTTCTTATCCTAATCTTACTTATATTGTTGGGGATAACATTTATTATGGAATTTTTAATGTTTTTAGTCTAAATAATGATTTAGTGCTTGAGTATGAAATTAGCATGGATGAAAATAAGATAAGTGAAGCTTTTATTATTGAGTATAGCGAGAGAATAGTTCAGAAACAAAAGTTTTCTACAATTCTCCTTAATCCTATTAAAATTTTAAAAGATGAAGTAAGTTTGGTGAAGGGGCAGAAATTAAAACTTGAAAGGATAGAAAAATTAGGTTAAATTTTATGAAAATATTAAGGAGTATTATTACTTATATTAATTTTTTTTTCTTTATTTTGGTTTTTACTGTTTTATTTCCAGTATTTTTAATTTTTAAGATTTTTAGGTTTGAAAATTATTTTATAAAATTTAGTTTTATGTTAGTTAGATTTGCTATTAAGATCAGTTTGTGGTTTGCTGGAATTAAAGTTATTGTTACAAAGGATGATGATTGTTCTTTACCTGAAGATGGTGTAGTCATTATGGCAAATCATGTTGCTTCAATGGATCCACTTTTTTTAATTTATGTTTTTATGAAACCTTTTGTGATAGTTGCTAAAAAATCTCTTTTAAAAATTCCGTTAATTAATTTTCTATTAATTTCTATGGGATCTATTTTTATAAATAGGAATAGTATAAAATCTTCTGCTATTACTCAAAGGAAAGCAGCTAAAGTTATTCAAGAAGGTGGAGCTATTGGAATTTTTCCTGAAGGGACTAGAAATCGAGGTGGTAGGACAAGAGATTTTAAAAGAGGTTCTGTTAATCTGGCTTTAAGAACAAATTCTCCAATTATTCCTGTGACTTTGTTTAATACACATAAGGTTTTTGTTAAAAATTTGATATTGAATTCAGGATTATCCATATATGTACATGTTCATTCTTTAATAGATGTTTCTAATTTGACAGATGATGATAAGGCGCAACTTCATATTATTGTTAGAGATAAGATAATTAAAAAATTAGAAAAGATGAAAATTCAATATAATGTTGATAGGAATTTAAATGAAGACAAATAGTTATGATGAGAGTAAGATTGTTACCTTATCTTCCCTTGAGCATATTAGGTTGCGGTCTGGAATGTATATTGGGAGATTAGGAGATGGTTCTAATATTGATGATGGTATTTACATTTTAGTTAAAGAGATTATTGATAATTCAATTGATGAATTTATTATGGGACATGGCAAAGAAATTTTGATAAAAAAAGAAAACAATATCATTAGTGTAAGAGATTATGGTCGTGGAATTCCTCTTGGAAAAGTTGTAGAGAGTGTTTCTGTTATTAATACTGGTGCTAAGTATAATGATGATGTTTTCCAATTTTCTGTAGGACTTAATGGAGTTGGAACTAAAGCGGTTAATGCTTTAAGCTCAAAGTTTTTAGTAAGGTCAATAAGAGACGGAAATTTCTTTGAGGCAATTTTTTCAAAAGGGAATTTAATTAATACTACAGAAGGCAAGTCGAATGAACAAAATGGCACTTATATTGAATTTTTAGCTGATACAGAGATTTTTGGTAAATATAAATATAGTGAAGATTTTTTACGGAGAAGATTCTTTCATTATGCTTGTTTAAATAAAGGTTTAAAAATTAATTATAATGATCAGATTTTTCAATCTGATAATGGACTTCTCGATTTTATAAATGCTGAGATTAAAGGTGAAGATTTACTTTATGATTTTGTTTATTATTCTAGTAAGACTTTAGAATTTGCCTTCTCTCATACAAATAATTATGGCGAGACATATTTTTCATTTGTGAATGGACAATATACTAGTGATGGAGGTACCCATCAGACAGGGTTTAGAGAAGGTTTTGCTAGAGCCATTAATGATTTTCTAAAAAAAACATATTCATCTACTGATATTAGAGAAGGACTTATAGCTACGCTTTCAGTTAAGATAAAAGACCCAATATTTGAAAGTCAGACTAAAAATAAGCTTGGTAATATTGAAACTAGAAGCAGTGTTGCTAAAGAAGTACAAAGGATAATTTTGGAAATCCTTTATAAGGATAAGACCCTTGCAAAGGTAATTGAAAACAAAGTTGTTGATAATGAGCGTCTTAGAAAAGAATTAAGTAGTGTACGCAAAGAGGCAAAAGAGAGAGCAAAGAAAATATCTTTTAAAATTCCTAAACTTAAAGATTGTAAATTTCATTTTAATGAAAAGAGTATGCATTCTGATTCGACTATGATCTTCTTGACAGAAGGAGATTCTGCAACGGGGTCAATGGTATCTTGTAGAGATGTATATACGCAGGCTATATTTTCTCTTCGTGGAAAGCCACAAAACATGTTTGAAAAAAATAAGTCTGAAATATATAAAAATGAAGAACTGTATAATATGATGGTGGCTCTTGGTATTGAAGAATCAATTGAAAATTTGAGATATAATAAAATAGTCATTGCTACAGATGCAGATTTTGATGGTTTTCATATTAGAAATTTGCTTTTAACATTTTTCTTGACTTATTTTGAAGATTTAGTTTTGAATGGACATATGTATATTTTAGAGACACCACTCTTTAGAGTAAGGAATAAAAGTTCCACTATTTACTGTTATTTTGAAGAAGAGAAGCAAAAAGCTATTCGTGAACTTAAGAATCCTGAAGTTACAAGATTTAAAGGACTTGGAGAAATTTCTCCAAGTGAGTTTAGGAGTTTTATTGATGTTTCTAATATTAGACTTACAAAAGTAGATCTTGTCAATATTAAAGAAATAAAAGAGCACTTAGGGTTTTATATGGGACCAAATACTCCTGAGAGGCGAAACTTTATTATGGAGAATTTAATTTAATGGATATTAAAACATTACTTAAGGATAATTTTTTACAGTATTCATCTTATGTCATTAAAGATCGTGCAATTGCTAGTGTTATTGATGGATTTAAGCCTGTGCAGAGACGAATCATACATTCTCTTTTTGAGATGAATGATGGCAATTTTCATAAAGTTGCAAATGTTGTTGGAAATACAATGAAATATCATCCCCATGGTGATACTTCAATTTATGAAGCACTTGTTAATATGGCAAATAAGGATTTATTTATTGAAAAGCAAGGAAATTTTGGTAATCTTTTAACAGGAGATCCTGCTTCTGCATCGCGTTACATTGAATGTCGATTAACTCCTCTAGCGTTTGAAGTGCTTTATAGCAAGGAAATAACCTCTTATGAACCTTCTTATGATGGTCGCAATGATGAACCTTTAATTTTTCCTGCTAAAATTCCTGTAATACTTGTTCAGGGAAGTGAAGGAATAGCTGTTGGCATGGCTGCTAAAATTCTTCCTCATAATTTTAATGAGATTTTAAGTGCTGTTAAAAGTGAGTTGCTTGGAGAGTCTTATGAGCTTTATCCTGATTTTCCAACTGGTGGAATAGTCGATGTTAATGAGTATGCTGATGGAAATGGAAAAGTTTTGGTTCGTGCAAGGATTGAACCTACAGATGATAATAAGGCCATTTTAATAAAAGAATTACCATTTGGAGAGACTACTGAGAGTTTGATAGCTTCAATTGAGAGAGCTATTCGGAAAAATTATATTAAAGTCTCAAGTATTAACGATTTTACTACCGAAAATGTGGAGATTGAATTAACCCTTCCAAGAGGAGTTTATGCAAGTGAAGTTATTGAAAAATTGTATCATTATACAAATTGTCAAGTTTCTATTTCTGTTAATTTGCTTTTACTGAGTGATAGATATCCTGTTATCTATACTGTTACAGATATTATCAAGTTTCATGCTGAGCATTTGCAAAAGGTTTTAAAGATGGAACTTGAATTGGAGAGAAATAAAATACTTGAAAAAATCTTTTCTAAGACTTTGGAACAAATGTTTATTGAAAAGAAGATTTATAAAATTCTTGAGACTATTTCTAAAGAATCTGATGTTGTTAATATTGTGTTGAGTGAAATTTTAAAATATAAAGATAGTTTTTTATATAGAGAGATTGTTTTATATGATATTGAAAATTTACTTAAAATTCCTATTAGGAAGATCAGTATGTTTGATATTGATAAGAATAACAAAGATATTCGAACTTTAAGTAAAGAATTAAAAAGAGTAGAGAGTAATATTAAATCAATTAGAGGTTTTTCAATAAATTTTATTGATACTCTACTTGCAAAATATTCCAAAGTTTATCGTAGAAAAACGGAAATATCCCTTATTAAGTCAAAAAATGTTAAAGAAATAGCTACTAAGAATATGAAGGTTTATTTGAACTTAAAGGCAGGATTTGTTGGAACTAGTCTTATTGATGGTGAATTTATTGGTAATGCTAGCTATTATGATAAAATATTGATATTTAAGAAAAATTCTTATGTTTTAAAAAATATTGAAGATAAAACATTTATTGATAAGAATAATGTGAATGTTTTAGTGTATGATATCAATAATTCTAAAGATCAAATATTTTCTATAATTTATCAAAATAAAGCTGATAATTTTTATTATGTTAAGAGGTTTAAGATAGATAAGTTTATTACAGACAAGGTTTATGAGTTTTTAAGTGATGGAGATGAATTTATAGATTTTGCTTTAAATCCAGAATTTGTAGAATTTTCTACTAGTAAAGATATTGTTAAAATGATTAGCATTGATGATTTTATGATTAAATCACGCATTTCTATGGGTAAGAGAATTTCAAGCAGTATTATTAAGAAAGTTAAGTTTAAATGATTCGTATCAAAATTAAAGATTGAACAATTTAATTAATAAGTATATAATGAACATGTAATAAGTATGTAATGAAGTATATGATGCAATATATACTGCAAACATTGAGCAGTTTATATTTGGGAGGTATTTTATGAAAAAAATATTGATTTTAATGTTAGTTTTCTTTTGTGCTTTTGTTAGTTTTGCCCAAAATCATGATGAGCTTGTGGGTAGTGGTGGCAACGTAGAAAAGATGTTACTTTATGAAACTTATAAAAAAGATGCTGTAGTGCCTTGTTTATTGAATCTTTTTGTAGGTTTTGGGATAGGATCTTTAGTACAAGGCGATATTACTGGTGGATTACTGAGTTTAGGTTTTGATGCTGTGAGTATTGGTTTGTTGAGTTATGGTACATATTCTATAATTGAATCTCATTATGAAAAAAAGGAAAAGCCAACAGTACTTGCTTTATCTTTAGCGGCGGTAGGGGGAGCTACTCTAGTTTTAACACGAATTATTGAAGCTGTACTTCCTTTTACATATGCGTCTAGTTATAATAGAAAACTTCAAGAGAATTTGGGAATAACATTGGGAGGATTGCAACCAGAAGTTGATATGAATTTTAATGAAGATGCTAGGTTAATGCTTGAAGTCTCTTTCAGTAAGAGGTATTAATTATAAAAATCAAAATAAAAATTGAGTAATTGTAATATATTAATTGTAATTACTCAATTTATGAGAATTTTGGAAATATTTGTTTTTCATTACCTGTCAAGAATGTGTTTCATTTTTTTAATTTCTAATTCTTTGTTATTGTGTAGTTTTTAAGTAAGTGATTTTTATTTGTGCTTTAAGATATATTATATGGTTTATAAATAATTGTATTTAATTTATCTATATTGTTTGATCTCACGATTCAAATCTTTTTTTATGCTTTTTTGTTTTAACACTTCTCGTTTATCAAATAATTTTTTTCCTTTACATACCCCAAGTTCTACTTTTATTAATGAATTCTTTAGATAAATCGAGATAGGAACTAATGTGTATCCTTCTTTTTCTTTAAATTTTTTTAGTTTTTGTATTTCTTTTTTTGTTAAAAGAAGTTTTCTGCGTCTTATTTCTTCGTGATTGAAGATATTACCTTCTTTATATTTTGCTATATGTAAATTTTCAAGCCATACTTCATCTTTTTTAATGCTGGCAAAGCTATCATTAAATGAAAATTTTTTTAATTTAATGGATTTAACCTCAGTTCCTTTTAAGATGATTCCACAGTTTATTTTATCTTCAATGAAGTAATTGAATCTTGCTTTTTTGTTTTCAAGCAGTAATATACTCACACCTATTCCTTTTCAATAACTAGTCTAAATCCAATATTTGGTGAACACCAATGTTTTAGGAACGAAGCCTGAGTTGAAGGTTTAAGTGTTGAGTTGTTATTATAATTGTATGTTCTAATCTCAGTGATTAGTGAGTTAAAGTTTGAATGCGCATAGTATATATCGTTTTCGTCTTGAAATAATATGGATTCATTGATGTTTGGATTTTGCATTAAATTCCAAAAGCCAACTTTTTTAGATATTTCATTTGTATTTAAACTTTCTATAGCTTTTGGTACTTCTTTTTGATATGCTTCCCATTCTTGAGATATAGGAAGTCTTGCTTTAAATCCTTTAGGTAAATTTGAAGAATACCATTTAGCATATTCTATTGCTGCATGATAAGATATATGAGTAATATCCTCATTTGAAGGCATTTGTTTAAAGGTTTTAAGGTAACTTTCATCTACAAGTTCTTCTTTGATTAAATTATCTTTATTGTTGAGTGTCCATTTTGGATTTTCATTTAAAAATTTTTGATATTCGGTTTTAGTTACATTTCTGTTCTGGATTAAAAATTCTTTTAATTTATATGTAGTCTTGAGTGTGAGATTTTGTGAATATAATTTGTAATTTTGGATACTTTCAATATTTTGTGGAGCTATCTTTTTAAAATTCTTTAGATGTAAATTTATATTTTTAGTTTCGAAGTTTAATACTTTATTTTCATTTTTTAGGTTTTCTATTAGTGTTTTAAACCATATTTCGTTGGATATTTGTTTTTGTTGTTCTTTATCTAAATTTTCAAAAAACCAAATTATTGTCCTATTTTCCAAATTAAAGTTTTGCTGTAGGGATTTCCATATTTCTTTATTGTTATTATTGTTTATTGAATAAATATTTTTGTATGCTATGAGAAAGTCTTTAAACATTGTATTTGAATGTATATGTGGAATGGATGTTTTAAAGAATTTCTTTATATGTTCTGGGCTATTCTGTAAGTCGTTTACAATTAATGAGAATACGGGAATTAATTGTATATTGTCGTTATTACTTTTAATTTTTGTCATAACTGAGAGTTCTTTTTGTCTTTGTACAATGATCTTATCAGGATTTTTTAGTTTTAAATCAATGTTGAATTGATAGCTTGTGAAAAATTTATTTTGTATATCAATTTTTTTTTCATAAGTCTCAAATCCAAACCTTTTAATTTTTAAGGTTCCTTTAGTAACATTTATGTATTTTTTTAGTGGAGTTCTTCCAATGTATTTTTCGTCTAAGTAAACATGTGCATTATTGACATTGGTTTTTATCTTTAAGTATGCTCCAGGATTGTTTAATTTGGTATTTATGATTAAACTAAATACTAATATTAAAGGTAGGATAATTATTGTAAATAAAACGTAAATTTTTGGGGTTATTCCTAATATTGGCCTTAATTTTACTGTAAGTAATTCCTCATTAATATCAAGACCATCATTCTCTTTGAGCATATATGATGATTATAAAAAAGTATGAAAAGAAATTCAATATTGCATGTATTTTTGTTTATATTAGTTAAAGAAAACATAAATATAATTATTTATGATTGATTTCAGATTTTATTTTTTTTAATAAAGCTTTGTGATTATGAAGATATTGATAATTATTTATTTTATGTATAATTTATTTTTGAGGATAAGTGTATGTATTTAGAAAAATTAGATAAGTTTGCTAACTTTTTAGTGGAGATTATTGAAAAATATTTAACTTATAGGAAAAAAAGGAAGTATTTTTATAAACTTAAAGCTAAAAGACGAGGGTTTATGCTTAACTTTTTACTTGAACTTTTGGGTGCTTCAATTTTTGTTTTGGGAATAAATCAATATTTTTTACAAGCATATAGAATCCCATCAGGATCAATGGAGAATACTCTTCAAATTGGAGATTTATTATTTGTGGATAAATTTTCTTATGGACCTGAACTTTTGCCAGGAGTATGTAAAATAAATGGAATAAAAGAACCAAATGAAGCAGAGATTGTAATTTTTGAAAATGTAGAATATGAATCAAAAGGGCTTTTTTTTGATATTTTGCATAGATTACTTTATATGTTGTCTTTTAGTTTTGTTGATCTTGATAGGGATGAAAGTGGAAATCCTAGTGTTAGATTCCTTGTTAAAAGAGCGTTATTTGCGGATGGTAAGCTTGTAAGATTTCGAAATGGGAGAGTGTTTGTTAAGAAGGAAGGAGAAGAAAGTTTTATGGAAGAAAATTCTTATAAAGCTTCATTAGGATATAACTTTGGTATTAAGAAGGTTATAGAAGATGCGGACTATAAGGTTTATGATAATCTTGCTATGTTTATTGCATTAAATCAATTGAGTGTTGATTTAGAGAATATATCTGATTTTTCATTTTTTAATGTTAGGGAAGTTGATAGATTTGAAATTGAAAGATTGGAATATCGTTATTTAGTAGCTTTCATGCCATATGTTGATTATTATATGGAAAAGGCAATAATGAGGGATTATGGAATATATGTGCCTTATGGGTATGTATTGCCTATTGGAGATAATAGAGATAATTCTTATGATGGTAGATTTTTTGGTGTTATAAATAAAAGTAAAATTCTTGGTAGAGCTTTTTTCATGTATTTCCCTTTTTCTAGAATAGGTTTGATTTAAATATGACAGCATATTTAACTTTTGAACAAAGACTTTTGAGAAAAAAGAGAAGACAAAATTTTCTTAAAATTATTCTGTTGTTTTTGGTATTAAATTATTTTTTTACAAAATTTGTCTTACAAATTTTTATTTTTCGAGGTGATGAAATGTTGCCTTTAATAACAAAGAATGATAGTTTGATTTTTATTTCAAAATATATGCGATCTTTTTTTGTTCCTTTGAAAGTGAATGATATTGTGCTTTATGAAGATTTAAATTTAAGGAGAAATTTTGTTTTAAATTTTTTCAGGGATTTATTTTTTTTAAACAAAATTTTTAATACAAGAAGTTATAAAATTGCAAAAATAGTTGCTACTCAGGGAGATTTAGTTTATGTTAAGGGTTTTGATATCTTGGTTCATAGGAGAGATAATAATTCTTATTATTTGAATGGTAATTTTATGAGTGGTTATAGATTAAATGATTTTTTTAACTTTAATGAAGTAATTAAGTGTTTTGCTTTAAAGAAAAATGAATTTTTTCTCTTAAATGAGAATTTGAAAATTTTAAATGATTCTAGAGTATTTGGGCCTGTTGAACAATCCCATATTTTGTCTTTCTTAGTATTAAGGATAATGGATTATAAATTTGTTAAATAAAATTTTTGTTGATGCTGATTCTTGTAATTTACAAGTAATAAAATTTTTACAAAATTTTGTGTCAAATAGAAATGTGAGGCTTATTTTGGTTGCAAACAGGCATTTAAATTTAGAGATGTCAAAAAATACTTCTGTTAAAATTGCAAGAGATGTTGATTCTTTGATTTTAGAATTAATTGATAAGAATAGTATGGTGGTTACCAGAGACATATTATTTGTTAAAAACTTATTGAATTTGCAAATTAAAGTTATGAATGATGAGGGACAAATTTTTGATACAAATAATATAAATTATTTGTATTTTAGATCTAAATTAAATATTAATTTAGGTATTAAAGTTAAAAAATATTTTCATGAAGAAACTAATAAAGTTAGGTATTCAAATTTTGCAATGAATTTTCATCGTTTATTCTTTAATTAGCTTTTTATTTTCAATTTTCCATAATCCTTTTCCTTGGGTTAGTATGTAAATTATTTTATTTGATGTGGGTATAATATCATTAAGTCTTGTTTTACTTAGTTGTGAACCATTATAAGAACCTGGTAATACAGATTGTGAAGGTGGTTGTAGATTAAATGTATTTTTATCTCTTACAAGTTCTATAAATCCATTATTACTGCCTATAAGTATTATTCCATCAACTTCTCTTGCAAAGTATGCAATAAATTCTCCTATGCCATCTCGATTGAATATTGGATCTTGGTAATTATTTGTGCTTGAGTATATTTTGAATTTGTGATCTGATGTATCATGATCTCTTCCAGTAAACACCAAAGTTTCTTTGGTTCCACGGATACTTGTTTCTATTATTGCCATTATTTCATTTGTTGATTTAACATTTATAACTCCGCTACCGTTTAGTTTCCAAATTTTTGCAAATTTTCCTGTAATGGACTGCTGGTCATTTGAAATTTGATAAAATTTATCATTGTTAGTTGTGCTGTTGGGAGTTTGATTATTTCCATGTATATCTAGAATAGTTTGATTTCCATTTTCTCCTAATGTTAGGATGAAAGCAGAAGTAATACCACTTGTTCCTATGGATTTTAAGAATTTAATTGGAATTAGATTTTTTTGAAATAGAAGTTTCCAATTATTGCTTTCAAGAGAGTAGAGTTCTAGTTGCCCATTTTTATTTTGAACTAATAAATATGTTTTGCCTGATATATTTACAAGGTCAATTACAAATTCATAAGAATTACTAAAATTTACTCTTTCAACATTTCCATTTGATTTTTTAAATAAATGCATGGCTGCAACATAAAGAGTATCATTGACCAATGAGATGCCACTTGGACTTGAAGTGTCTAGAATGTTATTATTACTATTTATTTTTTGTAACTTGCTGAGCTGAGAAAAGATAGATTCACTTGAACATGATAAAACTAACATTATTAATATTATTATCATGAAATTTTTGTAACCTTTTTTATCCATATTTACCTACAATTTATTGATATTCACTATTACTGATAGTGATATTAGTAAAAAATGTCCGGTTTTAGCCATATTTCCAAATTCAAACATTGTCCACCATGAAGTTGTAATTCCTAAAGCCCATTGGTAGTTGAAATTCCATAAGATTCCAGAACCAATAGACATTACAGGCATTGCATCAAAAGTTCTTAAATTTGAGATATTATCACTTTTATCTCCGTAGGAGCTTAAAGAAAATCCTATATTTGAAAATATGGGTATCTGAAAGATCTCTCCTATGTCAAAGACATAGGCTGTTAGGAATGTGATAGGCACTGTACTAAATGTCTTACCTATGCCTGAATCAGGATTTAATAGGTTAAATGAATGATTGATATCAAAATTAAACATGTATCTAAGCTCAAAACCTATAGCTAAGTTGCTTAGGATGTGATATTTGTATTTAAGTGCCCCAATTCCTCCTGGGTACAGATTTGAAGAAAAGACTTTTGATAAACTATGGTAGAAAAGGGGAATGCCTAAGCTTAAATCTACTTCTATAATAGAATTTCCGTTTCTATCAATTGAATATGCTTCAATTCTGTTTACATTGGCATGTAATAAGAATAGTAAGGTGAGACCAAGTAAAAAATTCTTTTTCATTATTCTCCATATTTCAAAAACTCTTTATTTAAAAGTTATTATATTGAAAAACATGTTTTATTACAATTAATTTTTGTGTGAATCTGTTTTTATTTATACTTATAATACAAGTATAGTATAATATATAATGTTTTGATCTAAATTGGTGAGGGATCTGAGTTGAGCAATGTTTTTGATGGTAAACTTTTTGCAAGTCAATATTATTTATTACTTAAAGAGTTTTTAATTCATCATGATTTAGTGGATAAAGTTTCTTTAAAAGTGATTTTGGCAAATAATAACCCTGCAAGTAAACTTTACGTTGCTGTTAAGGAAAGAGTATCTAGAGAAATTGGTATTAATTTTCATGTTATTAAGTTAGCTGATAATTCGGGACAAGATAATATTTTGACATTTATCGAGGCTGAAAATATAAATGAATATACTGATGGGATTATTGTTCAGTTGCCCCTTGCTAGTGAAATAGATGTAAATATGGTTTTAAACAGTATAGTGAGTACTAAGGATGTAGATGGACTTTCTGTTATTAACTTGGGCAAGTTAATAGCAGGTGATAGGAGAGGATTTATTCCTTGTACAGCTTTTGCTGTTTTAAAAGTTTTATTTGATAAGGGAATAGAAATTTCTGGTAAGACTGTTGTTGTGATTGGAAGAAGTTCTCTTGTTGGGAGGCCTATTTCTATCTTGCTTTCTTCTAAACCCTATGATGCTACTGTGATTACTTGTCATAGTAAAAGTACTAATTTAGATGTGTATGTAAGACAATCAGATATTATTATTTCTGCTGTTGGAAAACCTAAATTAATAAATGCTAGTATGATTGATAGACATCCTTATGTTATTGATATTGGTATTTCTAGAGTAGAGATTGATGGTAATAATGTTCTTATAGGAGATGTTGATTTTGAATCAGTTAAAGAAAAAGTTAAGTTTATTACGCCTGTAGTAGGTGGAATCGGCCCTGTTACGGTTCTTATGTTGATGTTTAATACAATTAAGGCACATCTAATTAGGCATAATAAGTTTGATATTTTAGAAAAGTTAGAAAAGTTGGTGGAGGTTTGAATGTCTGGTCATAGTAAGTGGTCAACTATAAAGAGAAAAAAAGGTGCTCTTGATGCTAAGAGAAATAAGATTTTTACTAAACTAATTCGTGAGATAAGCATTGCTGCCAAGATGGGAGGAGGTGATATTGAATCTAATTCTAGATTGCGACTTGCTGTTAATAAAGCCAGAGTTTCTAATATGCCTAAGGATAATATTGAAAAGGCAATAAAGAAGGGCATTGGGGATAATACAGGCGCTGAATATTTTGAGCTTACTTATGAGGCTTATGCGCCTCATGGTGTAGCTTTAATAATTAAGTGCTTAACTGATAATAAAAATAGAACGGCAAGTGAAGTAAGGAGTGTCCTCTCAAAAAGTGGTGGTTCTCTTGGGGCCCCAGGTTCTGTATCTTATATGTTTCACAAAAAAGGATTAATTTCTTATAGTTTAGATAAATATCCTGAAGATGAAATAATGGAGCTTGCATTAGAAGCTGGGGCAGAAGATATTTATAGTGAAGGGTCTCAGATAGAAGTGATAACAAGTGCTGAAAAATTTGAAGCTATTTCATCTTTTTTAAGAACTAAGTTTGAGGAAGATATAGCAGAGATTGCTCTTATTCCTGAAAACAAGCTTTCTTTAAATAAAGAACATATGGATAAAGTCCTTGCTCTTATTGAAAAATTAGAAGATTTTGATGATGTTCAAGAAGTTGTACATAATTTAGAAATTATTGATGAGATTAATTAATCATTGAATTTTTTCTGGAAGTTGATTATGAGAATATTAGGTATTGATCCTGGACTTGCAAATGTTGGATGGGGAATTTTAGATAGGAAAGGTAGTAGGTACATGTATGTTCAAGATGGAACTGTCATAACTCATCCTTTTATGTCTTTGAAAGATAGATTAAAAATAATTTCTGATGAAATTATTTTTATTATTGATAATTTTAAACCTGATGTTGCAAGTATTGAGAATATTTATTTTGCTAAAAATAAAAAAACAGCTATAAGTGTGTCTGAAGCTCGAGGAGCTATTATTTTAACTTTTGCTTTGAAAAATTTAGATTTTTATGAGTATACTCCAATACAGGTCAAGAATTCAATTTCTGGTTTTGGTAGAATTGAAAAAGTACAAGTAAAATATATTATTCGTATTTTACTTGGGATGAAACCCGATTTTGTTTTTACTAGTGATCATAGTAGTGATGCATTAGCGCTTGCAATTTGTCATGGTAATTATCATATTTTGTGAAATTTAATGAAAGATATGATAAATAATTTGGATATAAATAAGATAAGCTTGAGTTTTTATGTATTGTAGTTTAAGTCTATGATCAATAAGATTTGTGGTAAAATTGTAGAGAAAAGACAGTCTAGTATTGTCATTGTAGCACTTCCCTTTGAGTTTGAGATTTTAGTTAGTTCTTTTTGTAATGCAGAATTGGGGTTGCAAGAAGATGTTGAAATATTAACTTATCTTCATCTTCGAGAGGATGAAATTAGACTTTT
Source organism: Borrelia parkeri (assembly GCF_023035815.1). Lineage (NCBI taxonomy): Bacteria > Pseudomonadati > Spirochaetota > Spirochaetia > Spirochaetales > Borreliaceae > Borrelia > Borrelia parkeri. The sequence goes on along the minus strand of NZ_CP073159.1, from coordinate 22,489 downwards.
TGGTTTTTTAAATGTATCAGAAAGAGAAGTTTTTGAAAAACTTATTAGTGTTGATGGAATAGGTCCAAAAGCGGCTTTAAGGATATTATCTGGAATAAAATATAATGAATTTAGAGATGCAGTTGAAAGGGAGGATGTTAAGCTTATTTCTAATGTCAAGGGCATTGGAAATAAAATGGCGGGCAAAATCTTTTTAAAACTTAGGGGGAAACTTATTAAAGTTAATGAGGCAAATTCAGGTGTATTGAAATTTAAGGAGCTTGAACAATCAATTGTTAATATGGGCTTTGATAGAAAATTGGTTGCAGCTGCTATTAAGGAAATTATGCTTATTGATGAATTTTTAATGTTGAGAGAAGTTGATCAAGAACAATTTTTGTTTAGAGAAATTTTAAGAAAGCTTTCAGGTTAGATTTTAGATTTTTAGAGGCTTATAGTGAGTATTTATTAAAGAGAGGGTGATTAGATGGATTTTGGAGGAGGACCTAAGTTTTTAAGTTCTGACAAGAATTTTCTGTATGATAGAAATGAGAGTGAACTTAGGCCAAAATCCCTTAAAGATTTTGTAAGACAATCTCATATTAAAGAAAATTTAGATATTTTTATAAAGGCATCTAGAGATAGAAATGAAGCACTTGATCATGTTTTTTTAAGTGGTCCCCCAGGGCTTGGGAAGACTACTCTGGCTAGTATTATTGCTTTTGAAATGAATACTACAATTAAGATGACTTCAGCTCCAGCTCTTGATAAGCCAAAAGATATTGTTGGTATTTTAACGACTCTTGATGATAAGAGTATTTTATTTATTGATGAGATACATAGACTTAAACCTGTAATAGAAGAGATGCTTTATATTGCTATGGAAGATTATAAGATAGACTGGATAATTGGACAAGGTCCTGCTGCAAGGACTGTAAGAATGCCAATTCCTAAATTCACTTTAATTGGCGCTACTACAAAGCCGGGGAAAGTGGCGTCACCGCTTTATGCGAGATTTGGAATTGTATTTAGATTTGATCTTTATAATGAAGATGAACTTGTGAAGATAATACAGAGAAATTCGATTATTTTAAATGTTAAATTGGAGAATAAAGCCGCCTGGCTTCTTGCAAAAAGTTCAAGAGGAACTCCTCGTGTAGCAAATAGGCTTTTAAGACGGATGAGAGATTTTGCACAAGTTGGTGGTTATGGCTTGATTACAGAGGGTATTGTGAGTTCTGGACTTGAAATGTTAAAAATTGATCATAAAGGACTTGATGAACAAGATAGAAATATTTTAAGGAGTTTAATACTGAAATTTAAAGGTGGACCTGTTGGTGTTGAAACTTTAGCAATTTCTGTTGGCGAGACAGCAGATTCTCTTGAGGATTTTTACGAACCCTATCTTATTTTAAAGGGTCTAATTGAGAGAACTAGCAGAGGACGCAAGGCTACTGATTTTGCATATTTTCATCTAAATTTGAATAAAAATAATCATGATGACTTAAATAGTGGAAAAAATGGATACTAAAGAATTTTATTTTAATCTACCATGTAAGTTAATAGCACAGTATCCAAGTGAGCAAAGAGGCTTGTCAAGATTAATGGTGCTAGATTCTGGAAATCAGAAAATTTATCATAATGATTCAATAAACGATATTTTTAAGTACATTAATAGCAATACTTTTTTAGTGTTTAATGATTCAAGGGTTAGGAAATCGAGAATATATGCCAAAACGGAGCATGGAGGTAGTATTGAGTTTTTAATTCTAGATAGATTGGCAGGGGATAAATTTACATCTTTAATTTCTAAGGCTAAAAAACAGAATATTGGCACAGTCTATATGTTTCCTCAAGGTTTATTGGCTCAAATAATTTCAAAGACAGGTAATGAATTTATAATTAAATTTAATAAGTGTGTGAATGAGTCTTATTTTGAACAGCATGGACTTATTCCTTTGCCACCTTATATTAAGAGAAACTATGATAGAGAGGATGAGGAGCGTTATCGAACGATTTATTCAAAGTATATTGGTTCATCAGCATCAGCTACAGCGGGATTACATTTTAGTGAGGAACTGTTTTCTAAATTGGATGAAAATAATATTGAATACGATTTTATTACACTTCATGTTGGGCTTGGTACTTTTCTTCCTGTAAGAACTAAGACAATAGAGGAACATAAAATGCATTTTGAAAGTTTTTCAATAAAAAATTCTGTAGCGCTTAGACTTGAGGAGGCAAAGGCTTTAGGTAAGAAGATTTTGGCTATTGGAACTACTACTCTTAGAGCATTAGAATCTGCTTATGATAAGCAAAAAGGATTTGTGAGAGGTGAGCAAAAAACTAATCTTTTTATTTACCCAGGGAAGGGGTATGAATTTAAGTTTGTTGATATGCTTTTTACAAATTTTCATACACCAGAATCAACTCTTTTAATGTTAGTCTCTTCATTTGGTGGTAAGGATTTTGTATTTAGTGCTTACAGGGAAGCTGTAAAAATGAATTATAAATTTTTCTCTTATGGTGATGCTACTTTATTTTTAAATCATATGTAGATATTCATGGTTAATTATTTTACTATTTATTTAATAATAATTAGATACATCTTGAAAGGAGAAGGTATATGATGTCAGTTTTTCAAAAAGAAAGATATAAATATATTCCAAAACTGCCGAAAATTTTAGAAAATGATTTTCAAAATATTAGTGTGGTTTTTGGTGAAAAAACAGAGGCCCTTGGAGATAGAGATGCTTTAAGAGAAATTTTTAAAAATACTTATGGGCTTCCAGTTGTAAATTTTACCCAAGGTTCTTCAAATGTGGATTTTACAAGGGTTTTAAATGTAGGAGTAATTCTCTCTGGTGGACCTGCTCCTGGAGGGCATAATGTTGTTGCTGGCATTTTTGATGCGATAAAAAAATCTAATCCGAATTCAGAAATTTTTGGGTTCAAAGGTGGACCTTCAGGTTTATTAGATGATAAAAAAATTGAGATTACACAAGATTTAATAGATTCTTATAGAAATACAGGAGGGTTTGATATTGTATCTTCTGGTCGAACTAAAATAGAGACCGATGCTCAGTATGAACAGGTTTTGTCAGTTGTTCTTAAAAATAATCTTAATGCTCTTATTGTTATTGGCGGAGATGATTCAAATACCAATGCGGCTTTATTGGCAGAGTTTTTTAAGAAAAAACATCATGATATTCAAGTTATTGGTGTCCCAAAAACAATTGATGCTGATTTGAGGAATGCACATATTCAGATTTCATTTGGATTTGATTCTGCTACTAAGACTTATTCTGAAATGATAGGCAATTTATGTCGTGATGCTATGTCAACTAGGAAATATTGGCATTTTGTCAAGCTTATGGGAAGAAGTGCATCTCATGTTGCTCTTGAGTGTGCATTAAAGACACATCCTAATATCTGCATTATATCTGAAGAAATTTTAGCAAAGAAGAAAACTTTATCGGAGCTTATAAGAGACATAACTTCTGTTGTAGTAAAACGTTCTTTGAAAGGATATGATTTTGGTGTTGTTGTAGTTCCTGAAGGTGTTATTGAATTCATTCCCGAAGTTAAATCTTTGATGATTGAGTTGTGTAGTATATTTGATAGTAATAAAAGTGAGTTTAAGGGTTTAAATGTTGAAGATATACGAAAAAATTTTATCTCTAAGCTTAGTGGTTATATGAGAGAAGTGTATGTATCTTTGCCTTTATTTATTCAAATTGAACTTGTAAATTCTGTTTTAGAGAGAGATCCCCATGGGAACTTTAATGTATCAAGAGTTCCTACTGAGAAACTATTTATGGAAATGGTTAATATTAGATTAGAAGAGTTGAGAAAGCTTGGTGAATATAGTGGTAAATTTGTTCCTATTGATCATTTTTTTGGCTATGAGGGTAGAAGTGTTGCTCCTTCAAATTTTGATAGTGATTATTGTTATAGTTTGGGATATAATGCTGCAATACTTGTTTTAAATGGCTTAACAGGTTATATGTCTAGTGTTAAAAACTTAAATAAGAATGCTACTGAATGGCTTGCAGGTGGAGTGCCTTTAACAATGATGATGCATATGGAAGAGAGATATGGTGTTGCTAAACCCGTTATTAAGAAGGCTCTTGTTGATTTGAAAGGAGCACCTTTTAATGAGTTTGTGAAGAATCGTGAAGAATGGGCAGTTAATAATCTATATGTTTTCCCAGGACCTATTCAATATTTTGGTGTTTCCGAGCTTGTTGATGAAGTTACTTTAACATTGAAATTAGAATTGGAAAATTAAAGTATTGATGATTAGATTTTTGCTTTTGCTTTTTAATGTTTTTATTCTTTATTCAAATTCTTTGGATTATTCTAAATTTGAGTTGGAATATTTAAATTATAAATTTTCGCTGCGAGATAAAATTTCCTCCAGCGAAAATAATATTGATTTTGGTAGTGAAGTTTTTGTGAGGCTTGAATCTAATGATGATTTTTTTTATAAAGATGTTCAAGAAAATAAAGATTTAAACATAGAAAAAACTATTAATTCTAATTGGGGTAAGAAATTATTTAGGTTTTCAGCAATAAGTGTTGGCACTTTCCCTATAGCGTTATTTGTAGGTTTGTATTGTTTTGATTTGTCTTATTATTTTAATAATATGGATGGAAAAAATTTTCCATATCCTTTCTCAAGTGGTTTTGAGCTTTCAAAAGATGAAACTTTTAAAAAATTTATGATTTCAGCGTCAGCTGGGTTAGCAATATCTTTAATAATTGCCTTGATTGATTGTTTTAGTTATTAGATGAAAAAATTTCAAAAAGAGCTTATTGTAAGGAAAGATTCTAAAAGACTGGATATTTATTTGTCTGAAGATTTGTGTCTTTTTACTAGAAGTCAAATTAAGAAAAGAGAGGTGAAAGCTTTTAAATATCATGATGGTATTTTTGTTGCAATAAAATTATCAAGACCCGTTTTTGTGGATGATAAAATATTAATAGAGTTTAATGAAGAAATTAATTTAAGGGAATATGTAAGACCTTTGAATTTGCCTATTAGTATTCTTTATGAAGATATAAATATCATTGTTGTGGATAAACCTCAAGGTATTTTAAGTCATCCTGGTATATCTAACTTGGAGAATACTGTTGTAAATTTTCTTTTATACCATATCTCGGGCTTAAGGGATAATTTTCAGGAGGATAAAATTAGACCCGGAATTGTGCATCGGTTAGATAAAGAAACGTCTGGTGTGATGATTTGTGCTAAAAATTTGAAAACTTTAAATTTCTTGTCTAGACAGTTTAAGGAAAGATTTGTTAAGAAAGTTTATATTGCAGTTGTTAAAGGCATTTTTAAAATTGATTCTGGTATTATTGAGACTTTTATAGATAGAGATAGACATGATAGAAAAAGATTCAGCGTGCATGAGAATAGGGGAAAGAGGGCATTAACTGAGTATAGAGTATTGGCTAATATAGGCAATTATTCCTTGGTAGCTCTAAAGCCTAAAACAGGACGTACTCATCAATTAAGAGTTCATATGAAGTATTTAAATCATCCAATATTAGGAGATAGTATTTATGCTAGATTGGATAAAGAGTTTAAAGAAATATCTTTGATGCTTCATGCTTTCAAACTTGAAATTAATATTAAAGAAGGTCCTTTGAAAAAATTTATTTCAGCATTTCCACAAAGATTTATTGATTTTTTATCGATATTTTATGATAAAGAAACGTTAAGTATGCTTGTTAATGATTGTATTGTGTTTTTAGATAAGTTTTAAGTTGTAGTATCGTATTTATTTGTAATTTGTGATTCAATAATTTTTTTTCCACCAGTTATTTCATTTGTATTGAGTACTGTAATAAAGCAGTTAGGGTCAACTTTTTGAGAAATATATTTAATTCTGGACATACGCATTGTAGGAACTACTATGAAAACTATAGTTTTATCGTTTCCAGCCCAAGCACCTTTTCCCTCAAGTAGTGTAGCTGCTACTTTTAATTTATTGGTAAGCAAATAAGATATTTCTTTTCCTTTATCTGAGATAATAAGGATTGCTTTTTGATTACCAAATCCTGTACTTGTCTTATCCGTCATTATAGCTGTTACAAATGAAGCAATTAAGGTGTAAAGGGCAATTTCAATATTGAAAAATGCTGCTGCAATTAGTAATACTGCAAGGTTAAAGAGGAAATTTGTAGTTCCAATACTAATTGAATATTTTTCTTTAATTATCATGGAGACAATGTCTGTACCACCTGATGATCCCTTTGCTCTAAAGATTAGACCAAGTCCAAGACCTGATATGAGACCTGCTAAAATTGATACAAGTATCATATCGTTTATTTGCATTTTGTATTGTAAAAATTGTGAATAGTTGACTATTAGTGAGTATAAAGCCATTGCGATCCAGCTTTGAATTACAAATGTTATATTTAAGAACTTGATTCCAATAATGAATAATGGAATGTTTAATATGAATATTGTAAGTCCTAGATTAAAGTTTAAGAGGTAATGCAGCATAAGTGCAATTCCTGCAATGCCACCACTTAAAAGTCCGTGTGGTATGTATAAAATGTTTGTGGATATTGCCATTAAGAGTGAACCAGTTGTTATTTGCAATGTGCTAATTAGTATTAATTTTGGATCTTTGAGGATATTCTTTAGCTGTTTTCTCAGTATTTTTAATATAATGAATTTAATTTTTTGTTTTATTCTAGTCCATTTATTCCTTTTTTTTTTCATTTTTTTGTTACTTACTCTTTAGCATAAAATCATTGATTTACTTGAATTTTATATTAATTTTACTAAAAAACAATTCAATTTGATTGCATTTATTTCTTTTTTTTTGATATTATTGTTTTATAAAAGATATGATGGTTAGTTATATAAAGCTTATATGTTTAATAGTTTTTCTATTTTTTTATATTTGGTTCTTTATTGTTTTAAAGATGAAAAGAACTAACTTGGTTTTACTGGAAAAAATTAAAAATGGTGCAAAAATATTAGATATTAGATCCCCTAAAGAATATAGTAAATCTCATTATGTAAAATCAATCAATATTCCTTTTAAGGATTTGTTTGCTAAAAAAGATAAGTTAGGTAATGTTGAAACCCAAATAATAATTTATGGTAAAAGTTTTAACAAGTCTATTGAAGCTAAGAAAATTTTAAAAGGATTAGGTTTTAATAATGTATTTGTTGCAGGAACTTTAAAAAATATGCCTAAATTGCCTAGTTCTAAAGAAGAGGTTAATGGTTAAGATTATCGGAATAACAGGTGGATCTGGGAGTGGAAAAACTACAGTTGTTAATAAAATTAGTGAAGTTATTCCTGAATTTGTTCTTATATCGCAAGATAATTATTATAAAAGTGTCGGTGATTATGAATATGAGTTTTTAGATGTTAATTTTGATCATCCAGATGCTTTTGATAACAATTTGTTTTATGAGCACTTAAAAAAACTAAAAGAAAATAAGTTAATTCATATGCCTCTTTATGATTTTGTTAATCATAAAAGAAAAGATGAAACCGTTGAAATAGTTCCAACCCCTGTTGTTATTGTTGAAGGTATTATGATTTTTGTTGAAGAGAGAGTGCGCAATTTGATAGATTTAAAGATATATATTGATACGCCTAATGATATTAGATTTATTAGGAGACTTGAACGAGATATATCTAAGAGGGGGCGTACATTGGAATCCGTTATTGAACAGTATTTAAGTACTACTAGGGCAGGATATTATAGGTTTATTGAACCTACTAAGGAATATGCTGACCTTATTATTCCTGAAGGAGGACATAATGATAAAGCTCTTTATGTTCTTTCATCTTTCTTAAAGACTCTTGGGCAAGAGAGTTCAGGGTTTTTTTAAAGCAATGAAATTGGGTAATAATCTATTTCAATGTACGTATCTCTTGTTAATTTTATTTTTTCTTTTGTGTGACGTATTAGCTTTTCAAGTAAATTGAATGATTTTGATAAATATATTATATTATACCTATAGTATTTGGATATTTTTGACATGGGTGCTTTTGATGGGCCTAGATATTCGATCTTATCATTTAATAACTCTTTAGATATTTCAAAAAATTCTAAACATTTATGTCTAGCAGCTTCTTGTTTTTTGCTTCTAACTACTATTCTAATAATTTTTTTAAAAGGAGGGTAATTTAATTCTTTTCGGATTTTTATTTCTTCTTTATAAAATTCTTCATATTTACCCTCATATGCGTATTTTATAGGATAATAGTCCGGATTTTTTGTTTGAATAATAATTGTGTTATCACTTTGGAATCTTGCAGCTCTGCCTAGTACTTGTGAAATTATTGCAAAAATTCTTTCACTGCTTCTAAAATCAGGTAAACCCATTCCAATATCTGCATTAATGATACCTAGTGTTTTAATCTGTTTAAAATTAAAACCTTTTGCAATGATTTGTGTTCCAATTAAGATATCTAATTGTCCATTTTCAAATGCATTTATTGATTGAATAATTTCTTTTTTATTAAGATCGGAGTCTGTTCTTGCTATTCTTGCATTCGGCAAGAATTTTTTTAATTCTGTTTCAATAAATTGAATCCCATATGTTTTGTATATGATGTCTTGTGAGTTGCAATTAGGACAATTGTTTATTATGTTTGTTTTGTAATTACAGTAATGACAGATGAGCTTATTTTCGCTTTTATGGTAAATTAAATTGAAAGAACAATGTGGACAGTAAATTATATATCCACAGATCCTGCATTCAAGTGTTTTTGAATATCCTCTTTTATTGATAAATATTAGTGCTTGTCTTTTATCAATTAAACTTTTTTGTATACTGTAAAGCAATTCTGAAGATATTATTTGGCGTTCTTTTTTCATATCTATTATTTTAAGTTCTTTAAATGTTCTGTCAAAAAATTTATTTTTTAAAACCATTTTTTTTATCTGATTATTTTCCATAGCAAGATATGCTTCAAGTGATGGCGTTGCACTTCCCATTACAAATTTGGCATTAAATGTGCTTTGTAGAAAAAATCCTATGTGTCTTGAATGAAATCTTGGAGTGTTTTCAGATTTATATGTGTATTCATGTTCTTCATCCATTATTATTAACCCTAAATTCTTAAATGGCAACATTAATGCGCTCTTAACACCAATTATAATTAAATTTTCTCCATTCTTGACTTTATGCCATATTAAGGTTTTCGTTGAATTTGATACTTTTGAGTTATATTCATAGACTTTATTTGTTCTTAGATTTGATTTGATCCTTTTAATTATTTGATAGCCCAGAGAAATTTCGGGAATTAAGAAAATTATTTGTTTTTTTTGTTCTAAATAGTTTTCGCATAGTTTGATAAATATTTCTGTTTTTCCAGAGCCGGGGACACCAAATAAGTAAAATGTATTTTGTATGTTTGATTCAATAATTTCTTTATAAATATTATTTTGTTCTTCATTTAATTGAATGGCTAGTTTATAGCTTAAATTTTTATTGTCATTATTTTTTATTTCTTTATTTGAAGTTGAAATTTTAGGTAACCCACAAAATAGAGTTTCTCCAAAACCAGAAAATGTTTTTTGACTAATCCAGTGTGCAAGATTGATGTTATGTTCTATTATTATTGCATTCTCGTCAATGACTTTTATTATATCTTTTATTTCAAACTTGAAATTTTCCTTAAGTTCTTCCTTAGCATATCTTTTAATTATGATTCCAATTGTGTCTTTTCCATTAAAATTTGTTATTACTCTTATTCCTGTTTCTAATTTTAAGTTGTACTTATAAAAAAAAAGTCTATTTACGGGAATATTAAACGCAATTTCATAGTAAAAATTGTGTTTTGAGCTTTTATCCATATTTTATTATACCTTTTATGATTTTTAAGTCTTGCCAGATTTCTTTCTTGAGTGCTGGATTTGTTACTTGATTTGTAGGGAGATATGTAAATACTATTGGAATTCCTTTAAAGTTTAATTCAAATCCTCTCACAATTTGAATTCTTAAGTGTTGGTTTAAGAATAATGCTACTTCTTCACATGCAAGAATTGCTTTAGGTTGTTGGTTGTTAATCTCGAAGGTTAGAGTGTTAGGATTATCTATTATTTTGTAATTTAATATTTTAATACTCTCACACCATTTTTTTACTATTATTTTTGCATTTTGATTTAGATATTTTTTATCTATATATACTATTAATAAACCTTTTTTGTCATTTTTATTTATTTTGTATCCTATTGATTTTATTGATCTATTATTTTCTTTTATATCTTTTTGTTCTGTGTGTTTTAAAATTTTTATGTTTCTAGCTTTGATTATTTGATTTTTAAGTTTCTCAAATTCTTCTTGTTTGCTATAAATATTTTCTGATATATTGTTTTTAAGTCTTCTGAGAAGTATCAATTTTTTAAGCAATTTGCTTTTATTCATAAAAAACCTTATCTAAAAATAAAGCTTTAGCAGGTGCTGTTTTTCTTGTAAGTTTTCTATTTTTTGAGTTTAAAATTTTTTTAAAAGTATCAACAGGTTCATTTTTTATCTCTATATCGATCATTGCTCCTACTATTGATCTTACCATTTTCCATAAAAATGAGGAGCCTATTATTTCAAAGATTATAAATTTATTTTTTTTCTTAAATCTAGCAGAATAAATTTCTTTCAATTTTGAGTTTGTTTGGTCTCTTATGCATGAAAAGGTAGTAAAATCGTGTATACCAATTAGCATTTCAGCCATTTCATTTAGTCTATTAATATTTAATTTTTTCTTTATATAATAAGCCTGATATCCTTCCCAAGGATAGTGGTTTTCATTGTTGAGTATGTAATAGCTATATTTTCTTCCCTTGGCATCAAATCTAGGTTGAAATTTATCTTCTACGTACTTTAATTTTATTATTCTAATATCGTCCTTTAATAGGGAATTGATTGCTGTCTTTAGATTTTTAAGCTTAATATTTATTTTTATATAAAAAGATATTATTTGTCCTCTTGCATGCACTCCTTTATCTGTTCTGCCTGCTGAATGAATTTTAATCTTTGTTTTACTTATTTTCTCTAATACTTTTTCAATTTCTCCTTGAATTGTTGGTTTTTTTGGTTGGATTTGAAATCCATAATATAGCGAACCGTCATATGTTATTTCTGCAAGTACTTTTTTCATTTATTTAAAAGTTTTTATTTCGTTTGAAATTTTAAAATAAACTTCTTTTATTTTATCTAAAAGTATTGAAGGTTTTTCTTTTGATGATTTTCCCATTCCGGTTATTTTAGATAGTAGAGTTTTTATGTCAACTAATTGATTGTATCTGTATTGTTTATCTTCTTTATTACCATAAAAATATTCTAGTAAACTTGAGAGGTATAGAACACTGTCATATCCATAATTTTTATCTGTATCAGGACCAAATACTATTTCAGCGTTAATTGGTTCTGAATTATTTTGCTCTTTTTCGATTGTTAATTTATAAAGATATGCTGCTTTATGATAAAATATTTTTTGCAAATAGTTATAGTTTTGATTTGGATATTCTTTGTCTAGATCTTCAAAGATCCAGGCCGATCTTATTGCACATTTTGCTTGATTGAAAGTTGGATTATGAGTTTTATCCAGATGTTCATAACACATTATGGCAAGTATATAACTAGCAGCTCCTTCTTGAAGTCTTCTTGGTTCATTAAAGTTTAGGTTGTCTTCAAAAATTGATTTTATTTCTTTGCGTTCATCAGTACGGATGATTAGAATTTGTTTTATTTTATTGTTGATAAGTGTTATTGCATTGAACTCATTTGGGAAAGCAGCCAGATAACAATTGGGACATACTGTTATTGAATATATCCTGGGATAAATATTGCCATATTTTTCATTTTTTATATACTCTCTCTTTAAATCAACTTTTAACTCTCCAGCTATTAATCTGCTACTTCCTGTTAATAGTTCTTCTTTCCTAAATTTGTGTTTGCATAAAGGACATTCAATTTCGTATTTTGTAAAATATGATATTTTTTTCATAAATTAATTCTCTACTATTACAAACGCAATAGCATACTCCCTTTCATGTGAAATTGTCAAGTATAATTTTAGATTCATTTGGTTAATCAAAGTTTTAATATCATTGTGTAATTGGAATATTATGTTACCTTTTGGTAAGCTTATAATTTCAATATCTTTAAGTGAATATTTTATTTTGATATTTATTAGTGGGCTTAGCGCTTTGATTAATGATTCTTTTGCTGAAAACTTGCCAGCTAGACTTTCTAAAACCCCTTTTCCTTTCATTTCTGAATTTTCAATTTCTCTTTGTGTAAAAAATCTTTCTAATTTTTTTCTATTTTGTAAAAAACTATTAAATCTTGTAACTTTTATTATATCACATCCTATTGATTTCGTCATTTTATTGCTCTGTTGAGATTACTTCAATCTTTATTGTTTTGGGTTCATATTCATACACTTCTATGCCATGAGTATTATTTTTAAGTATTATATCTGTGTTAATATTATAAATTCCAGGAGTTGCAATTTGACTTAAATCAAGATTGAGATTAATATTTTTGTTAGCTATATGCATTTTAATTATCTTTTCTGAGAGTCCGCTTCTTATCTTAATAAACATCTCATTTTCTGGGTCTAAGATTTTTTCTTTATTTTTTATTTCCAGTCCATTTTTTAGGTTATTGAAAATTAAATTGGGGTTTTTTATTGTTGTATGTATGTATTTTTTACCTAGTGTAATGTTGACTATTACGTGATTTTTGTCAAGCGTTATTAGTGGGTTTGGAGAAATTACTTCCAAATGTTCTGAAATAAATACAGTATTTATATCGAATTCTTTTATTTTGGTTTTGATTGAGTTTATTGTCTTGATTACTTTTTCAGGACCATGTATTTTTAATTTTTCGGGTACTATATTATATTTGGCAATGAAATATTCTCCTTTACCCTCTTTTTCAAGTAATTTAAATTTGGGTTCAACTTTGACTAATTTTGAGATTTTTTTATCAAGGTTTAGTATAATTTTATTTTTTGAAAGCTTATATTCAACAATAGGTATGGAATTAAAGTTTTTGATCTTTATTGGCAGTTCATATTCCCCGGCTTCTTTGATGTTATTAGCTTCAACTAATAAGGTTATTCGGTCAAGGTCTAAATATTTTAAGTCTTTTTTATTGATTTTGACTGTAAGTAACATTTTATTAAAATCAGGTATTTTGCCTAATGTAACTTCATCTTCTAATAAAATATTAAATTTTTTTTCTATTGTGATTGATTCTATACTATTAAAGTAAGATGTCGTGAACATAATAATGGCTATTAGGATAGAAATAGCTTTATTTTGCCAATCTTCAAATAATAATTTTATTATATTCATAAATTTTTTAGTTATAATCATTATTCATTCTATTAATGCAAGATTTAATTTTTTTTTGATTTCATTTAAGCTTAAATTATATTCTAATTTTCCATTTTGTGTGAGAGAAATAGAACCAGTTTCTTCAGATGTTATTATTGTTATTGCATCTGAATTTTCAGAAATTCCAAGCCCTGCTCTGTGTCTTGTTCCAAAGGTTTTGCTGATAGATTCGACATTAGATAGTGGTAGAAAAGAACCAGCATAAACTATTTTATTATTGCTAATTATGACTGCTCCATCATGTAAAGGTGTTTCATAATCAAAAATTGATATTAGTATTTCATTAGATACAATGGAATCTAATTTTATGCCTTTATTTATTATTTGATCTAATTGTATTTTTTTTTCTATGCAGATTAAGCTACCAGATTTATTTTCTGATAAATGCTTAACTGTTTTTATTATCTCAATAATAGTTTTGGTAGTTTCTTCTTTGTTGTTTGCAAGTTTAAAAGATAAATTAAAATTTCCAATTTGCATAATTATTTTTTTTATTTCTTGATGAAATAGTATAAGCATTGCAATTGGCAATATGTTTGCTATGTAATTTAATAGCCAATTTATTGTGTATAAGTTGAAATAATAAGACACGATACCAATGGATGTAATGATGATCATTCCTTTTAGTAAATTTACAGAATAAGAATTAATGACATTTTTATAGATATAATAAACTAAAATGCTGATTAAAGTTACATCTAATACTTTAGAGAAAATATCTTTTATTTGATTTATACTATTTATATCTATCATAATCATTTTTATTCAATATATTTATAGTTATATATATTGTAATACAAGTTAATGTTAATTTAAATTTATTTTTTGTTTATGGGTAAAAAAGAAAAGATTATAGCTTTGATATTTGATTTTGATGACACTTTAATTTATGGTAATATGCAACAGGTACTTTTTGATGAGTATAATGTTGATGCTAGTTTATTTTGGGATGAAGTTAAAAAATTATCTATTACTTATAACAAAAATCATTTTAATATCATTGCTAATGAAATGATATATTTGTCACATTTTTTAACATATGTCAAGGAAGGTATTTTTAAAGGCTTAAATAATAAAATATTATTTGAATTGGGCTCAAAATTGAGATTTTTTGAAGGAGTTCTTTCTTTGTTTAAAGAAATCGATGAAATAAATCGAAGTTTAAAGAAATCAGATACTGTGATAAATATTTATATTGTTTCAAGTGGTTTTAGGCAGATGATTTTGGGCAGTAGTATTGCTCCATATGTTACTAAGGTTTGGGCTTGTGAATTTATAGACACATACCTTATGCCTTTTTATCAGAATTTAGATAATAAGTTTTCAGGAAATGTTGTTTTAAGTAGCGTATGTTATTTTGTAGATCATACAATAAAAACCCGGGTAATTTTTGAGCTAAATAAGGGATCTTATGATAAAATTAATAAGAGGATTCCTAAAGGTAGAAGAGAGATTCCTTTTGAAAATATGTTTTATATTGCAGATGGTTTTAATGATATTCCAGCCTTTGAAATTTTGAATAACAGTTTAAATCATTATAAAAATACATTGACGGTTTATCATGGAAATGATGAAAATGCTAAGAGGCTGGTTAAAGAGAAAAGAGTAGGGGATTTAGCGGAAGCTAATTATAGTAAGGGAACTAAGTTATATAATTGGATAATGGAAAAGATTCATTTAAATATATGAATTGATTTTAAATTTTGACAAATGTTCGTGAGTGAGTCTTGACTCTGTTTTTAAGTATTTTTCATAATTATTAAGATATATTGAAGGAGAAGTGAGATGTCTTTAGAGCTAAAACCAACTGATAGATTAAAGTTTGTTAAATTACAGTCTGTGTTTTATGTTGTAGCTTTGATTGTAATGTTAATTGCTATTTTAAAAATAGCACAAACAATATTTAAACCTTTAGCTATTGCAGTGGTTCTTGGGTTTTTGGTATATCCCATTTATACTTTTCTTAAAAAACTAAAGATTCCAAGAGTTTTAATAGTTTTTATAATTTTTTTTGTTCTTTTTTTATTTTCTTATTTGGTTTTTAGTTTTGTTTATTATAGTGTTACTGTCTTAATTGATCAATTACCTTATTATCAGAAGCAGTTAATTTTTATTATGGTAGATATTCTTGAAAAATATAAGTTAGATAGTTCTATTATTAGCAATATAGATTTTTCTAAATATATTTATCCTTTTTTAACTCGGATATCTAATGAGATTATTGGATTTGCAAGCAGTTTGGTTGTGTTATTTTTATTGTTGTATTTTTTACTATCAGAAATACACATTTTTGATATAAAAGTTAAAAATGCTTTTAAACAATCTGTTTCGAGTATATTTATTGAGGCTTTAAGTACAATAAATAGTCAAATTAGTAAGTATCTGGGAATAAAGCTCTTTGTTAGTTTTCTTACAGGGTTTTTAGTGTTTATAGGTTTAAAGTTGTTTGGACAAGATTTTCCTCGTGTATGGGCCGTGCTTACATTTGTTTTTAATTTTATTCCAAGTATAGGTTCAATTTTGGCAGTTTTTTTTATTATGATAGCTGCTTTAGTACAGTTTTATCCTAATTTAAATTTAGTTTTTTATATATTTATATATAATACATTTGTTCAAATGTTGATTGGGAATATTCTTGAGCCTAAGATGCAAGGACATAGACTTGATCTTTCTCCTTTTTTGCTGCTTTGTTTTCTTTTCTTTTGGGGATGGCTTTGGGGCATTGTGGGACTTTTAATAGCCTATCCTTTTACAGTAATTATAAAAGTAATAGTAGATAATATAGCGTGTTTAAAACCTTTTTCTGTGTTTTTAAGTGGTTCAAAGATCTTAAGTGTTGATAATAATAAGGAGCGTTAAGTTTGCATAGAAAAGTTATGCTTACAGGAGATAGACCTACAGGTTCTCTTCATTTAGGGCATTATATCGGGTCTATTGTTAATAGATTAAAGTATCAGGAGGAATATGAGACTTATATTATTATAGCAGATTTGCATACTCTTACTACAAAACCAGATTTAAAAAGCATTAATGAAATATCTGTTAATGTTAGAGAAATGGTTTTGGATTATTTGGCTTGTGGGATTAATCCTGAAAAAGTTAATATCTATTTGCAATCAGCTATACCTGAGCTTTTAGAATTAAATTTAATATTGTCAATGATTGTGATGGTTAATCGTTTGCAAAGGATTCCTAGTATAAAGGATATGAGTGCTGCTGCTGAACTATCTGAGGTTCCTTATGGACTTTTGGGTTATCCTGTTCTTATGAGTGCGGATATTTTGATGACAAAGGCTAATTTAGTTCCAGTTGGACGTGATAATGAGGCTCATGTTGAACTTACAAGAGAACTTGCTAGGAAATTTAATTATCTTTATGGAGATTTTTTTCCAATTCCTGAAGCTGTCTTTACAGATTCTCAGACTCTTGTGGGAATTTATGGCAAGGCTAAGATGAGTAAAAGTCTTGGTAATGCGATATTTTTAAGTGATGATGAAAAATCATTGCGTAAGAAAGTTATGTCTATGTTTACAGATCCGAAAAGGGTGAGAGCAGATATACCAGGAGAAGTTGATGGTAACCCTGTTTTTATTTATCATGACCTTTTTAATAGTAATGTTGATGAGCTTTGTGAGTTTAAAACTAGGTATAGGAAGGGTACAATTGGAGATGTTGAAGTTAAAGAGAGGCTTTTTGAGGTTTTAAATCAATTTTTAATACCAATTAGAGAGAGAAGAAAATTTTTTGAAGCTAAAAAAGGTTATATTGATGAAATAATATTTGAAGGTACAAGTAAAACTAGAAAAGTTGCAGTAGAAGTTATAAAAAATGCTAAAAATTTAATGGGGATATCAAAGACGTGGCATGGAGTGAGGAAAAATGTAGAGAAAATTTTAAAAAATAATCTAAGTACGTAGGTTGTACCACATCATTAACTATAATAAATCAAGTTGTTTTAAGTTTTGTGTCATCATTTATATATGTTAATTAGATTAAAGAGTTAGCCGAGTGTATTAAATCTGTATGAAAATCTAAGAGAGGATATAGTAAATCATTATGTTCAGATATGACCTCACTTAATACTCTAAATATTGGTTCTGTTTTTGAACCACGGAACCATAAACTAGCAATTATTTCATGTTTATTATTTTTAAATAAAACTTTAAGCCCCCCTGATGAGTCACCTGTTCTAGAGATGTTTTGCTTGATACCCTCATAATTTATAATTTCATAATTATGTATTGGTAATTTGTGTAATACGGTATTATTATTGTTGAATTCTTTTTCTAATAATTTTTCGTAGTTGGTTTTTAGTATTTCTTGATTTTCTACTTTTATTTTAAGCATGGCTTTTTCTGATGATACTTCTACATTGCTATAAAAATTGATTGTCTTTAATATATCCTCAAGAGTGTAGTGTTCATTATATGAATTCTTAGATATTGAGCACCATATTTTGTAAAGATTTTTAATTTTAAGCAATTTTATGATGCTAAAGAGAGTTGTTAGTGGGTCTCTTACTTTTGAAGGGTATGTAATATTTCCTCCATTTGATCCTTCTCCCAAAATTTTTACTATTAATCCTTTTTTACGTAAAAGGTCAGCCATTTCTGTTAAGTTAGCTTCACCAACCTCAACTCTATAAACTTTTGTGTTGTTAAATAACGAGGCTATTTTTTCAATGTTTAGTGAGGTTGCATCATTAACTACGACAGCTAAATTGTCTTTAATTCCCGTATGGTAAAGGTAGCTAAGCTCTGAGAGTACTGAGAGTGCAAATATTTTTTGTGGTGTAATGATACTTGCTTGTTCTTTTTTTAAAATTGCGACCAAATTGCCTCTGTCTCCATCACAATCAGGGACATATCCTAACTTGAAAGAATTGTCATTCTTAAATTTTTGTTCTAATATTTGTTTACACATGTTTAAAGATGCCCCCTCAGGAGTCATCCCATGCTTAAAGATACCAATTTCTGTGTTATAAAATTCCAATTTTATTCCCAAAGATTCAATCATTTCCCTATCAATTGAGTTAATGCGAGAACTACCATTCATCTCTCCTATGATTCCTATAGGTTCTTTTTTGATAGTTTTTTTTAGTATGTCAATATTTTTTTGATTATGTGTGTCTGAATATATTATTTGCTGCATTAATGACTTATATGAGTTATAAGATTGTGTTTTATGTCTAGCCTGTGAGGTGATAATTGCTTCATATGTTTTTAAGTGCAGAGCATTGGTATTAAACTTTTGTAAGCTTGTTATTAGATTGTTTATTAAAGTTTCATTTTCAATGTTGGATCTGATCTGACATATTATTTTCTTTATTTCATTTGAATTTAGCACGCCTCCATCATTTAATCCAATTTTAATGCCATTATATCCTGTAGGATTATGACTGGCAGAAATGTATATAAATCCTTTTGAATTTTGATGTTCTTTTGTATAAGCTAAGATTTCTGGTATTGGGAGTATTCCAAAAAAATTTACACTGTTATTGTTTAAAATTAAGGTTTTAATTATAATCTCTGAGATTATAATTCCAGTTGCTCTTGAATCTAATCCAACATTGATATATTTTTTTGGTTTATCTTTAAAATAATTTGATATTGTAAGGGTTATAAGAGCAACCAATATTTTGTCGTCATCATTGATTTCATATTCTATTGAATTTTCATTTTTTGATTTTGCAAATATCTTTCTAAATCCTGAAGGAGAAAGTATCATTTCATTAATAGCGTCTCTTAGATTTGTCATATTTAATATATACTTTTTTAGCATCTTTTCCCCTTCATTAGTATATTTTAATTTAATATTTGCCTTTATTTATAGTACTATGATTATAGTAACATATTCTATTACAATAAGCATTATTGATGGTGCTTCTTATAATATGTTAATTTTTGTTTACCTTGTCTTCAAATGAGGTTTTGGTATGTATGAAGTAATCGATGAAAATTTTTCTAAAAAAATGCTTGATATGCTTAATATGCATAAACTTAAAACTTTAAGCATATCTGTTAAGAATTTTCCTGATGAGAGTCATGGCAGTATTTTAAGTCTTGCTAATAATTCTGTTAAATTCAAGTTTAAAAAGGAACTTGTTGAACATAATTTGAAAAAATATATTGATGATTTTACAAAGTTTTCGGTTTCATCAGAAAGTAATTTTTATGTTTTTACTGGTGATGATTTGGAGAGACTAGGGTTATTTCTTTATCCTTATCTCTCGTTTGGTATTTTAAATGGGGGTTCTGCGACTAGTTATTTTGATATACTGAAAAATAACGATTTTAATGAGGAATTGTATTCTTTATATGAAGATAAAATACTTGAAGCCAGGAGTTTTTTTGGGCATTTGCCAAAGGGAATAACACCTGCATATGTTAATAGGGATGGTAGTTATGGATTTTCATTTTTAGCATTAAAAATACGACATCTTTTAATGCTTTCTAAGAGATATTGTGAGATTTATGGTAAGAGTGTTAAGCCTTCGATTTTTCAGATGACAAGTTTTAAGACTTATAAACCGATTTCTAAATTTTTAGATAATATTTTTGATGATAATTTGATTAAAGATTTGAATTCTTGTGGTTTTCAAAGGGCAGATATTTTGACAGCGATTCAGCCTTTGGTTTATTGTTATAATAAATTAGATGATGGTCAATATGAATATTTTAGCTATTGTAGTAATGGCAAGAGAACTTTTTTGGCTTTACCCGCTGGTCATGGTCAAAATTTTAAAGTTTTAAGAGATATTTATTTAAAACTTTATAATTCTGGAAAAAAATTTGTGTACATTGGTAATGTTGATAATATTGGTTTTACTGTTAATTTACAGACTCTTGCCATAATGGCTATAACTAATAGTTCTTCTGGCTTTGAATTTAGTATTAAAACCCCACTAGATACAAAGGGTGGGGTTTTAGTCTTGGATGATGATAATAATTTAACATGTGTTGATATTGGTAGTGTTATTTCTAAAGAAGCTGTACTTAAAGCTGAATGTAGAGGTGATAGGATTTTGTTTAATTGTGCTACAGGTCTTTTTAATTTAGAATATTTGATAGAAAATATGGATAAAATAATATCAGATATGCCTATGAGAATTATTGAACAGGATAAAGAGATTGGTAGATATACTGCAATTGAGCAAATAACTTGGGAAGTTATAAGAATATTAGATAATCCATTAATTTTTGAGGTCAATAGAGAAGATAGGTTTCTTCCTGCAAAATTATTTGTTAATACGCTTATTATGAGTAATTACATGAATGATAAAATTTCGGGTACTATTTCTGATATTGCTAGATATTTAAATTATGCTCTTAATAATGCATTGAAGAATAAATATGATTTGGTATTTAGGCAAGGTAAGTGGGATGTTTAGATTTGTGTTATTTGGTCTTTTGTTGTCTAGTTTGGTTTTACTAGGCTCCATTCCTGATATAGATTATGATTATTTTGAAAATGATAAATTTGATCTTGTAGATATTGATGAATTTTTAGGAAGAGTTAATGTTAATAACATTTTGAGGGGACGTTGTTTTTTTATTGGCATTAGGAATGTTGCTAATCCTAGTGCTGTGCAAGCACTAAGTAAAGAAGACCTTGATAAACTAAGAGAGATAAATCCAGTAGGAATTATTTTATTTAGAGAAAATTTTAAGGATGCACAACAAACTAAAGAGTTGATTGAAGAGATAAAGAGACATCTTGGTTCTGACATATTGATTGCTGTTGATGAAGAAGGAGGACTAGTTAGTAGAGCTAGTGAGAATAAAAAATTGGGAGTTTATAATTTTCCTGCTATGGAATCTGTTGGAAAGACCGGAGATTCTCAGCTTGCATATAAGATTGGTGAAATTCTTGGGAAACAGCTTAGACGACTTGGTATTAATGTAAATATGGCACCTGTAGCAGATGCTAAATTTTCTCCAAAGAGCCCTTTAGGTAGCAGAACTTTTGGGTATTCATCTTATAATATTGGTCTTATGGTAGAGGCATTTATTGATGGGATACAAAGGGAAGGTGTGTTTGCTGTGGTTAAACACTTTCCTGGACTTGGAGGCACAAAAGTAGATACCCATAAAGATTTAGCCTTATTACCTTATAGTAAAAATTTTTTAATGGTAAATAATTTTATACCATTTCTTTTTGGAAAGGAAGCAAAATTTATTATGCTTGGGCATGTACTTGTTCCTAAGATTTCCGGAGATGTAAGTAGTATGTCAAAAGATATTGTAGATATTATAAGACATAATCTGAATATCTTTAGTATTATCATGACAGATGCATATGATATGGGTGCAATTGTAAATAATTTTAGTTTGGGGCATGCGATTAAGAAATCACTAAATTCAGGTATTGATGTTGTGCTTATTCCAGAAGGGTTTAAGAAACTTAATGTAGAAGAATGAATATTTTTAATTTTGTATAAAGGAAATTCTTATTAACAATAATCAGTATTGTTATGATTAGATAGGAAAGGTAATAGCTATATCGACTAAAAAATACTCACGTAGAGAAGAAGAAAATGTAGAGAGGATAGAGAATAAATTATTAATTGGAATGTTAAGTTTAACAGAGACAAAAGGTAATACAGGGAAAAGAAAAGCAGAGATATTATTACCAGTAATAATGGAAGTTCTAAGGGCTATAGGTAATTGAGTACCTACTAAGATATTGATAATGAAAGAATATATGTGTATTTGATATTTCAATATATAAAGAGAAATAGATAGAGTAAAATAGACATTTGAGAATGAAGTTGGATCGTATGGATAAAAGTGAATGGGGATGATATTGAAATCAATCCATTCATTGTAAGTTATGGTTATTCCAATGAAAGCGTAATATTTGTAATGTTGATTATAAGAAGTTAAATTTATATAATTGTGTTGAATGATACCTATTTGTAGTGGTTTTATATTTTCATTATTAAATTTTTCACTCCATGCATGGGTATATATTATTAATAAGTGTAGTGATATAAGTATTGAATTTTTCATTGTGTGTGTAAGAAATTGTAACATGTTATTAAGGAATAAAGAACGGTTTTTTCTTATGGATGGAAGGAAGGTAATAATAATATTTTATACTATTAACAATTAAACTA